>CAZLOQ010000027.1:7478-38786 GCA_964561125.1 uncultured Chitinophaga sp.
CGAGAAGCGTTCCGGAAGACCTTCGAATCATACGCCGGGCGCTAGGCGGCAGGCTCAATGGTGACTGTGACCCCACGCGTCTGGAACTGCTCTTGAATGAGTTCTGCGCGCTCGCGATGGGTCACCATAAGGAGCGAAACGCCAGACTCATGCGCCTCGACAGTTCGATCGACCGCATCGGTGACTGTCAGCCGAGCAAGTTCCCTTGCTCCTCTCTGGCCGGCAGCCCAGAACATCAGCCGGCCACCTTCGGCGATGGACACCACATGCTGTCCCCACTTCCAGACACGGCGGATCTCAAAGCGAACTGACAGGAGCAGCGGAAAGTGGCGGCGGCGGAAGATCGCCGGCAGCTCATCGATCCGCTCATCCGCCTGCAGTGATTCCGCCTCGGCCTCTGACAGGATTTCAGACAGTGGCAGGACGGCCCGGCGGAGGCTGGAAAATCCCTGTCGCGTCTTCTTCAGGATTTCAAGCTCGCCACTCCGGTCCACGAGAATCAGCCAGAGAGTATCCAGCGACAGCTCGTCCAGTCGACGGCGGAACGGTGCCATCTGCAGCACGTCCCGAGTGGTGATCAGCACCGGTTCGGCTGATGGCTGCTGTTCACCCGCTCGCTCGGCAAACTCAGTCAGCAGCTCAGTCGGTGCAGCCAGACTGCCAAGGGCCTCAAGATGCGCGGAAACTGCGGTCAGACTGTCCAGTGGACAGGGCACGAGCTTTGTGTGTTCCGTGCGGAAACTTCGAATGGCCGTCTGACGATCGCTGGTCAGATGCAGCGCCAAAGCCACGGCCGTCGCATACAGCCGCGGCAGGCCCCACATCGGCAGACTGCAGTCAATCAGCACCGATCGAATCCGCCTGTCCTGCGCCGGAGGCGACTCGCGACGCAGATACAACGCCTCATTCAGCGCCAGACGCACTGACAGCGTCAGGTCATCGTGCACCAGTTCACTCAGGAGCAGTCTGTCGATCGATCCGCGATTTGAAATGTCCGAAATACCACCCAGCTGGAGCGATTCCGGTTCGGCCAGCTGTCGGGGCAGTGAAAGAGCCGCCACAACACGGCTGCTGAGCTTTGCCAGACCACGAAACCGGCGAGCAGTTTCAAGTTCCAGCAGGAGTCGACGCATTCCCGACTGCTGATCTTCAGGATCCCGGGGCGGGTCTGAAATCGGCCGCACGGCAGCCGCGTCGCGGAGCCCCGTCCGCAGCGTTGAGAACAGTTCGTCCGCCGTGCTCCCCGGAATTCTCTGTGATACGGTAATCGCGAGGCGTACCAGTTGCAGGACGCCCGGACAGGCCCTGATCAGCCGCTGCGGATCCGGAGAGAACCCTTTGAGCTGCGAAAACATATCCGCCAGCATTTTTCTGTTCGAAGCAGATTCATCGGACCAGTCGCGCAGAAAATCCCGTCGGAAATCGTTCACCAGACTCTCGACTTCACTCGCCGTATACTCCGTCGGACACTTCCTGAGAATGATCGTCAGCAGTTCCGTGAAATCCTCCGCACGAGCGCGCACGTCCTCCGCAAATGCTCTGAGCAAATCCAGGCGGCGAACAGCCTGACCCCACTCCTCAAGCACCCGCGGCTCCGCGGACAACTCACCCTTCACCGCTTCCAGAGGACAATTCACCAAAGCCAGCAGGAGTGTTGTCACCTGCTGTGAAACATCTGCCCACGATGATCTTCGAGCTGCAAACAGAACTGCAATCGCGCCGATGCTGGCACAGTGTCCGGCCTGTTGCAGCCTGACCAGCAACGGCAGCAGCTCCTGCCGAAACACGACCGTCTGGCCGTCGTACCACGTCAGCTCCTGCCCGCCCGCCGACCATTGAAACGGCGTCGGCAGATCCCTGACAAAAAATCGAATGGCCGTTCTCACAGCAGTCCCCCGTCTGCCGCGTTTGCCACATCTGCGTTTTTCAGAGTGGCCAACGCCCTGGCGGTGGCTCGCACGTGAGTCCGCAGCGCAGGCAGAAATTCGCCGCGGTGGATCACTTCCACCTCACCGGAATCATGCCAGATGAACAATTCAGCTGCCGTGACTGTCTGGCCGGACTCCGCCTGCCTTCGTTCCAGCACACGCCGCAGAACTTCAGCGTCCACCGCCGGAGACCACGTGAAGCCGCACGGCACCGCAAGGTCGTTGACGGTCCAGTAGAGCGTTCCCGGAAGCGGCGGGAGAGGCCTGCCACGAATGCATACCTGCAGCCGCTGACGGTCCGCGCAGACCGCGAACTGACAGGCTCGCAGGCGGACTTCCGCCGCATCAGCAGACCAGTCTTCGAAAGCACTCCATGATGTCACCAGAACCGCCGCCGGCTGCTCCATTGCTGAACGCACCAGCGTCAGTCGGCACGCCGAAAACCGTCCATGCACAACCTGCGTCACCGGCAGTTCCGGTTCCAGCCAGCAAGCAAGCGGCTGCCACTGCAGCACAGGCAGACGAGCCACCGGCACCAGATTTCCGAGGGGAATCAGTCGGGTCTGAGCATCCACGTGGAAGACCGGGCCGTCCGCACAGGCTGTCAGCAGAGCAGACAGCGGCGCATCCAGTCCGCTGCCCCGGACCCAGAGAACGTCGCCGTCCACCGCTGCTTCCACCCCCGGCCGGCAACGCAGGTCGGCCAGACGCCGCACGCGACTGACTGCCAGCTGAAAGGCCCAGCGACCGCCATTGTCTGTCATTTGCCCAGCCTCGTCATGAGTGACTGAACGCGGCCACGCAGAAAATCACGCGCCTCCGTCGACTGCACCCATTCCACCCGCGCCGTCAGCAGGCTCAAGCGATCACGCAGCCAGCTCTTTCGCTGCAGATCGCTGCCGACACTGGTGATCAGGCTGTCAATCTGATCCAGATCCCGGCCCAGATGTTCCGGATTCGGTGCGTCTGCAGAAACCGAACGTGGATGCACGGTTGCGGGTGATGAAGCCGCCTCGGGCAGTGACCTGAGCGTGTCATTGACGATCTTCGCCAGCACTTCCACCTGTTCAAGCGTATCCCAGATGTAACGCAGGACCCAGAAATCCGACACATCCACCGTCAATCGCTCACACATCATCGCGCTGGCCGCCAGCAGTCGCTGGAGCCGGATTGCACGGCGGTCGGAAATCGCCAGACCTGCGTGCCGAAGCCGACTGACAAGTCCCGCATAAACGGTCCGCACTGGGCCGAGATCAATCAGCGGTATGCAGGACTGCATCGACCGCAGTTCTTCAATTGTGATCGGCTGCTGTGTGTGTGCGCCGGGAGCCAGCGGCTGCTGCAGCTGCCAGCCGGCTTCGAGTACTGTTGTGAGCAGTTCAGGAGGGACGTTGTCTGATCGCACTCGCAGCAGAAACCGATCAAACAACGCTGCCAGCGTGTCATCTTCCGGAAGCCGATTGCTGGCCCCCACCGTCAGCACATAGTTCAGCCGACGAGTCTCCCGGCCGCGACGAAAAATACGTTCGTTCAATGCCATCAGCAGGCTGTTGAGGATGGCGCTGTTGGCGTTGAGCAGCTCATCGAGAAAGATGACGTCCGCTTCCGGCAGCATGCCTTCCGTATTCGTCAGCAGATCGCCCTCCCGAAGTCTGCGAATGTCAAACGGCCCGAAGAGTTCAGATGGTTCCGTAAAACGCGTCAACAGGTAGTCAAACACACGCCCCTGAAGCCGCGCAGCCAGTGACCGCACCACCGCACTCTTGGCTGTTCCCGGAGGACCCAGCAGAAACAGATTCTCTCCGGCCACCAGACAGATGCCCAGCAGGTCGATGACTTCATCCTTCCCCACATACTCCTGCCGCAGCACATCCAGCAGCTCCCGCTGGATCCGGCCGGCCGTGTGCAGTGCAGATTGCAGCTGTTCATTCACCAGATGAATCTCCCTCAAAATTCGTTGGCCCGCGAAGTTCCCGCAAGTGATCAGCCAGATTCCCGCTCAACCAGTCAAACGGACCAATCGCCGCCAATACCGCCTCCCGCGTCTGCAAATCCTGTAAACACCCTCGATCACTCCGCTGCAGCACCCGATCGATGTACATACCCCACAGTGACGGGTGACCCGCAAGAACCTGCAGACGCGCTGGACACGGCGAACGGCCGGTGAGTTCGGTAACGCCGACAGAAGAAAGCGGCCAGGGCTTCAGGACGTCCAGCAGAAGCGGGATTAATTCGTCTGCCGCTGACTCCCGCTTCGCACGCTCAATCAACTGCAGAAGAAACTGAAACAACAGATCCACGCTGTAATGCTGCGCCGGATCCGGAACCACCACATCACCCGTCGGCAGCCCGGATGCCGCCACCGCCTGCTGACTTTCAGAGACTTCGATGTCGCGAAAGACCACAGCCTGAAATATGGCCAGAAGCGTCTGTGAAGCGGCGAGAGCCGCATCGCAGCGAAACTCAGGTGGCGAACCCGGCCAGCCGCTCCGCCACACAGACTCAACCTGCACAAGCAACTCAGCGGCAGCCTCTGAACGTCCGGAATCGAAGCGGCGCGGCAACAGCAGATCGCCTGTCTCAAAGAGCATCCGCAGGAAATCTTCCATGTGCGTGCCTGCAATCCCCACGGTTGTGATGAGCTGACCTCGGAAAATTCTATGCCATTCCGTGCGCTGCTTCCAGCAAACCGTGTCCCGTCTGCCCGGCAGATTCACTTGCCGATGCAAAACCGACTGAAAATGTGATCGAGCAGATCGTCTGTACAGACTTCGCCAAGAATTTCCGCAAGTTCCTGCAGCGCGTCGCGGAGTTCCACAGAAAGCAGTTCATCGCCCAGCTGCCGGCTGGCCGCTTCAAGGGCGCGCTGCAGGCAGCCATGGGCACGTTCAAGGCTGTTGCGGCAGCGGACGGAGCTGGATGCGAGCAGTTCTGTGCGGGCCTGACTTCCACCCAGCAGCAGCGCGGCAGCGGCCGCACGGAGACGCTCAATGCCAAGCCCCGTGGCAGCACTCACCACCAGCTCCGCCGGCTCACTGGCGGTGTCCCGCAGCACAGCAAGATCCGCCCGCGTGCGAATTCTGAGCTGCCGCTTACCGAGGGGAATGAGTCGTTGCTGCAGCAGTCGGTCGGCCGCTGCTGCTTCGTCACCAAGATCCGCAGCGGAACACCAGAGCACCAGATCCGCCGCGTGTATTTGTTCCTCCCTGAACGCCTGCGCCTGAGAACCTATGGACTCCGCGGCTTCTTCCCAGCCGGCCGTATCAATGAGTTCCACGGGGACACGTCCCAGTTCCAGCCGCGCGGACAGGTAATCGCGTGTGGTTCCGGGGATCGGCGAAACGATGGCCTGATCCCGCCCGGCCAGCACATTGAAGAGCGTGCTTTTGCCGGCATTCGGAAGCCCCGCCAGAACCACGCGACGCCGATAACCGGAGACCACCTGTGCCCCGGAATCCACCAGCAGCCCGGCAATCAGCTGCACAGCCTGCTCCAGCCGGTTCACAACTTCCCGACGGCTGACGAATTCGATGTCCTCGTCGACAAAGTCGAGCCCGGCTTCGAGATCTCCAAGGAGTGCGATCAGGTCTTCGCGCAGCTGGTGCAGGCGGCCGGTAATGCGACCGCCGAGCTGCCCGAGCGCCTGCTGGAGTTCTTCGTGATCGGCCGCTTCGATGACTCCCAGAACCGCTTCTGCCTGGAGCAGATCAATACGTCCATGCAGAAAGGCGCGGAGGGTGAATTCGCCGCGACGGGCCATCCGCACACCGTGCTGAAAAAGTTCTTCGAGGACCGCTTCGAGCACCACTTCATTTCCCGGCAGATGCAGCTCCGCAAGCGGCTCACCCGTAAAGCTGCGGCGTCCCGGCCAGAAACAGAGCGCCGCAGGGATGGCCGCCTGTATTCCCGCCCCGCGAACGCTGCCCGTGAATCGCCGCGGGACTTTGACCTCCCGCCATGCCGCATCTTTGCTGTCAGCCGAAAACACGGCAGCCACCGCGTTCGCCGTCCCCGCGCCGCTGATTCGCAGAATCCCGCGAATTGAAGTGCCGGCAGCCGCAGCGAATGCCGCGATTGTGTCGTCCGTGTTCCACATCATCATGTTGCCTTTGTTCCCCGCGCAAGCTCAGTCACGTTTCAGCAACCGCCGAAAATTGCCCCCAAGAATCCGCTGCTTGTCTGCTTCACTGATCCGGGCTGCCGTCACTTTGCTGAGTTCCGTGCCCAGTGACCGGGAGGGCAGATGGCTGCCGAAGAGCACTCGCTCCGACCCAAGCTCCCGTACGGCCATCTCCACAAACCCCGCCGTGGCATCAAATCCGGACGTCTCCACCAGAACATTCGGCTGCCGGCGAATGGCCCGCAATCCCTGCTCCCATTCACCCCCCGCGTGCGCGCAGATAAAGGGCTGCTGCGGATATCTGGCTGCCAGAACTGCCAGCTCTTCCGGAGTGGACTCGCCCGCAGATTCCTTGCCGCCCGTCTTGTACCACGTATGCTGCATAATCAGGCCACCACAGTTGTGAATCTGCTCCACCACTGCTGCAACGCTCGGATGCGAACAGCACACTGCACCCGCTCCGCCACCGGGAAAGTACACGCCGCACATGGGACCGTCCTGCAGCCAGCGCTTCACGGCATCCTCCGCCACCCGCGGATCCACGACACTCAGCTGAATCATGCCCACGAACAGGTCCGGCCAGCGCTCCAGGGGACGCAGCACCAGACCGGGTTCCCGCCGCAGCCGCATTTCCAGCATCGCATCGCCGGTTGTCCCGGTGCCCGCATGCGGAAACCAGCAGAGCTTTTCAAAGTGGCCCAGTCGAATGGCCGGCAGGGACCGTTCAATGTCGGCCAGCAAAGCACTGCTGCCGTCCGCACCCGGATGCCCATGCGCCGGAGTAAAATAGCTGTCCCAGATGCGATAGCCGGCCAGAACATCGGCGGACGCCAGCCCCGGCCTCAGAGAATCCCCGGACATCAGCCGACACTCCCCTGAAGCACGTCCAGTCCCGATTCATACACCAAACGCAGCTGATCCTCAGACAGCTGCCCGGATTCATGCACACGAATCAGGGCGGCCTGCGGAATCAGAAACGGCGCGTGACTTCCGAAAACCACGCGACCAGGCGGCAGGCTTTGTATCAGTCGAGGCACTCCGTCCGTTCCCTCCAGCCGCGCTGTGTCAAAATACAGTCCGGGCAGTTCACAGAGTTTCTGCGCAAGCCCGACTGCGGGACGTGCGTTCAACACCTGCAGACGCAGACTGTCCAGTCCGCAGCACGCTGTCGACAGCGGCTGCAGGTCGACGTCCGTCGTGCGAAACAAATCCGGCTGCGTCCGCCGATCCTCTACCGCAGCCACCAACTGTACAAAACAGCCCGACGCCGCTGCACACTCCAGCAGCTCGCGGAAACCCGGTTGGTCAAGTGAGTAGCCGTGAACTCCGGGATGCAGGCGGATTCCGGGCATGCCCAGTTCCCCCCGACATAACTCGAAGTCTGCACGCCAGCCAGGCTTTGCCGGATTCACCGATCCCGCCGGCACCAGTTCTGCACGTGCCCGACACTCGTCAGACAATCGCCGATTCACAGCCGTCAGATCGCGATGAAACAGACCTTCGAAGCTGCCGGCAATCGCCGCTGTGATGCCCAGTGATCGCAGTGAATCACAGAGGTCGCTGGTACTGTCCAGAGGCAATCGCCGGAACGGCCAGCGAAAGAGACTGATGTTGGTGTCGATGATTCGCAGCGGAGCTGCCGTTGGGATCGAGGAGGCGGCTGCTGGCTTCGGGAGGCCCTGCGATCCCCGCACGCCCGCCGCACCCGCTCCCGCCACCGCCGCACACGAAAGAACCCGCCTGCGCGTCACCTGGCCCACGGCTTCCGCTGCAGGGCAGAACGGGGCTGGTATTGCTTTCTCTGTGATCTGCAGCATGCGACTCTCTTTGAAAAACTAACGCACGACCTCAGTAACCACGCGCGGCGGGACCACACCCGTGAGCCGCTCTTCCAGACCCGCCCGCTCCCATGAAAGCAGCTGATGATCCAGTCCCAGCAGGTGCAGAATGGTGGCGTGGAAGTCAGCGATACTCACCGGGTTCTCGATGGCACGGTGCCCGAATTCATCCGTCTGCCCCCAGCTCATCCCGCCACGGACTCCGCCACCCGCCAGCCACGAAGTGAAGCCCTGCATATTATGATCCCGGCCCGTGTATACGCGGCCGGCTTTCTGAGTTGTCGGAGTCCGCCCGAATTCGCCTCCCCAGATCAGCAGCGTGGAATCCAGCAGTCCGCGTTCCTTCAGGTCCGCAAGCAGCGCGGCGGTGGGCCGGTCGGTGCGGCGACACACTGCCCGATGGTTGGCCTCCAGATCCGCATGACTGTCCCACGGCTGCTCTTCCATAAACAGCTGCACAAACCGCACGCCACGTTCCACAAGCCGTCGGGCCAGCAGACAGCGGCGACCGTAAGAATCCGTCGGCTCTTCGCCGATCCCGTACCGCTGCTGCGTTTCCTGCGTTTCCCGCGACAGATCAAGCGCCTCGGAAGCTGCCAGCTGCATCCGCGCTGCCAGCCCCCACGCCTCAATCCGCGCATCCAGATCCGCTTCATACGGACGGTCCCGGCGATGCAGCTCATCCAGTCTTTGCTGCAGCTGCCGCGCCGCCGCAGTGACCGCATCCGGCTGCTCATACTGCGGACGCAGATTCAGAATCGGAGAACCCGTGGCTCGCAGCGGTGTTCCCTGAAATACCGGCGGCAGAAAACCTGAAGTCCAGTTGCGGTCCCCGTTCTTGGGTGGCCCCAGCGGATCCGTCAGCACCACCCATGCCGGCAGGTTCTGGTTTTCAGATCCGAGTCCATAAACCACCCAGGCCGGAAGCGTCGGGTAACCCATGAACAGCCGACCACTGTGAATCTTATACAACGCGTTGTCGTGATTGGGATGGTCCGTCCACATGGAATGAATCAGACACAGATCGTCCGCACAAGCCGACGTACACGGCAGCACATCAGCCATCCACTGCCCGCTTTCGCCATGACGGTTGAAGCGATAGCGGCCACCCATGAGCACTCCGATGTCTGCCGTTCCCTGATTTCCCAGCGTCTCACGATTGCCGGGAAAAGGCTGTCCATCCATGCGGTTGAGTACGGGTTTGGGATCGAACAGGTCCATCTGGCTGGGACCACCGTTCATGAACAGCTGAATCGCCGCCCGCGCTCGTGGTGCATGATGCGGTGGACGCGGCTGGAGCGTTGCCGGACCGCCGCCCGCAGCCGTCTGATCCGCACGGACCGCGGTGCCGATGTCCGACCCGAGCAGGTGTGCGAGTGCTGCGCCAGGCAGACTGCCGAATGCGCGGGCGAACAGGCCGCGTCGAGCCATCAGGTCACGTGCGGCAGGCGAGTTGCCTGCGGCAGTCGAGTTGCATTCCGCAGTCAGGGCGTAACCGGCAGGCAGGCCTCCTGCCGTCGTCTTTGTCCGCGCTGCTTCGTGCTGATTACTGCTAGTCAACATACAGGAAAGCCGCCGAGCTGAGGAGGATGTGACAATAGACTTCCAGCGCCCGCTGGTGATCGCCGGACCAGGCCGTTGTAAGCTGTGCGAGGGCGACTTCACCAGCCTGCTGCTCTTCCGCGGTGGGACGACGGCCGAAGGCCAGCTGGCCGGCCGTCAGCACTGGATCACCACCGGAATCCCGCACGATCTGCCGTACGCGTTCCGCGAACGAAACGGCCAGTTCGCGGAGTTCACCGCTGTTGGCCAAAAGCAGTGGCTGGAGTGCCGTGCTGGAGACACTGCGGACGTGACAGTTGGGGCCCATCACCGGATAATCGAACGCTGCCAGCAGCGTGGGCATCTCCGTGCGTCGGTGCAGCACATAGATGCTCCGTCGCCAGTTTCCGTCGGGGCGCGGCAGCACCTCTGCGGCACCCTCAGTGTCCACCAGCACCGGATCGGGCAGACCACCCGCATCGATACTCAGCCGACCGGAGACCGCCAGGAGTGCATCCCGCAGCGATTCGGCGTCCAGCCGCCGCAGGAGCATACGGGATACCAGACGGTTCTGCGGGTCGCGCTCCCGATGCTGCGGGGTCACCAGACTGGACTGTCGCCACGCACGTGAAGTCAGCATCAGCCGATGCAGGCTCTTGATGCTCCAGCCGTCGCGCATGAATCGGAGTGCCAGCCAGTCGAGCAGTTGCGGGTGTGTCGGCAGTGCCCCCTGGCGTCCAAAGTTGTCCGGGGTCACCACCAGACCGGCGCCGAAGTGATGCTGCCAGAGTCGATTGACAAAAACGCGGGCCGTGGTGGGGTGCTGCGGATCTGTGAGCCACCGTGCAAAGGCCAGCCGCCGACCGGTCTTTGGCGTGCCATCCGGGAATGGTGGTTGCGGGCTGAAGAGAAACCGACTGGAAGCCAGCACGGCCGGTACACCGGGATCGACCGGACCACCCGCCTGCGTATGCTCGCCGCGACGCAGCAGATAGGTGGGCGATGGATCGCCGCGATCCCACAAGGCACGAATGGTGTCTGCCGGTTCCATCTGCTGACGCAGACGATGAATTTCCAGCTGCAGCTGTTGCTGTGCGCGACGGGCTTCCAAAACTGCAGCGGGCTGAGCGCTGTCCGGCAGCACCTGCACCCGCTGCAGACGCTCTACCAGTTCTCTCTGGCCCAGCGAACGAATGTTGTCCGCCACATCAAGCGCCTGCAGCGTCGCCTTGTTGTCAGAGGCGGACTGCTGTGGGTAATGCTGCTGCAGGAACGTCAGCAGCAGGTGCTGTTCGGCCTGCCTGAGCTGTGTGCGGAGCGATTTGAGCCGAAGTTCCAGCGGCGGATTGACGGACGCGATCCGCGCAAGTCTTTCGGGCGTTTCCAGACGCAGCGTGCGATTGCGAAAGGTGAGCCAGTCGTGTTCGTCGAACGCTCCCTGAAAAACAGCCTTCAAACGGTAATAGTCACGCTGGGGAATCGGGTCGTACTTGTGTGAATGACACCGCGCACATTCGATCGTCAGCCCCATCAGACCGGAACCAACAACAGTGATCGCGTCGTTGATCACCCCCAGTCGTTCCGGGACGAAATTCATCGTTCGTGAACCGGTTTCATCCACACCCATCCGCAGAAAACCAGTGGCTGTCAGATTGTCGACCATTTCAGGCGTGATCTGTTCCGCACAAGCCGTGTCCACCAGTTCATCCCCGGCCAGCTGTTCCAGCAGAAATCGGTTGTACGGCTTGTCTGCGTTGAATGCACGAATCACGTAGTCGCGGTACTTCCATGCGTCTTCCCGAATCGGGTCACTGGATACTCCGCCCTCAGAATCAGCGTAGCCCGCCAGATCCAGCCAGTGCACAGCCCAGCGTTCGCCGTAGTGGGGCGATGCCAGCAGTTCGTCGATCAGCTGAACAAACCAGTCGGGGTCCGTCGAAGCCATCCAGCGCTGCTGTTGTTCAAGGGTTGGGGGGAGCCCGAGCAGGTCGAACGTGGCACGGCGAATGAGCACTTCACGGCTGGCTTCGGGAGACCAGTCGAGACCGGCTGCCTGCAACTGAGGGAGGATAAAGTCGTCAATTGAGCCGTTGCGAGGGTCCCCCTGAGGCGGTTGAAAGGCCCAGTGTTCGCGGTCGGCCGCAGTGACCAGCGGGTCCTGATCCATGGCCGCAGCCTCCGCAGTCTCTGCCGGGGGGGCAGGCGCATCAGCCGGATGTGAATCGGCAAGCTGTGGTCCTGTCGAACGCGGCTCTGGAGTCTGCGGGCAACCAGCGGCGACCCAGGCCTGCAGACGTTCTACCTCTGTTTCGTCCGGTCGCCGCACGAAATACTGCAGCAGCTCGTTTGTCGGCGGACAGGCTTCGCTGATGATTCGCTGCAAAAACGGGCTGCCCGCAGGGTTGCCGGGAACAACCAGCGGCCCGCGGGGACCACCACCCAGCAACGCAGCCACCGATCGCAGGTCGACACCGCCCGCGAGCCGCTGCGGACCATGACAGGCTTTACACCGCAGCAGCAGAATGGGCTGGACAGAATGCTGATCCAGTGAAGCTGCCGACGGATCTGCAGCAGGCAGACCCGGTGCCCCCTGCTGAAGCCATTCCAGGAGCAGCTGCCGTTCCACGTCCGACAGCGGCGGTTCGTCCTCGGGCGGCATATCGCCGACAGAAATCCGCTGCCAGAGATGGCCGGAACGGGGATCTTTGGAAGAAACAACGGCCCCGGATTCTCCGCCACGCAGCAACCCGGCAGCGGATGACAGATCCAGACCGCCCCGCTGCACCTGAGGATTGTGACAGCGGCTGCAGCGGGAATTGAGCACCGGGAGTATGCGGGATGTGAATCTGTCCCCATCGTCTGCGCGAACCACCGGTGCAAAACACCCGAGGTTGATCAGCAAGGCAAGTGTCGCGATTGGCAGACTCGGCCCGGGCATTTGGGGAATATTCCGTGAAGGCACAGGGAGCACTTTGAAATGGTGGCGGTTGTTCAGTGTACCGCGGTTATTCTGCAGGGAGCAAATGAAAGATTGACGGAAGGGAGTGAGCTGTCGGAGTTTTCCGGGGTGTTCCGGACTTGCTTTCCCGCCGACCTCAAATCAGACTCCCGGAATCTGCAACGAACGGCTCAGGCACCACAAGCCTTCCCCGCCCCGCCTTATCCCACACATTCACCGGATTCCAGCCATGCAGCCCAATCCCCTGAATTGCTCCACACGCCGCAGTTTCCTGCAGCAGTCCACCGCGTTTTCCGCCGGACTCTTTCTGGGTGCGGCACCGCAGCCGCGATCGCACCTGGACAAGCTCCGCATCGCGGTCATCGGCTGTGGTGGTCGAGGGGGCGGCAATCTGCAGTCGGTGTCCTCTGAACAGATTGTCGCACTTTGTGATGTGAACGAGAACAACCTGAACCGCGCCGCGGCAGCACATCCCAATGCCCGCAAAGACATCGATTTTCGTCGGCTCTTCGATCATGCAGCCGAATTTGATGCCGTCGTTGTCAGCACCTGCGAACACACTCACGCCTTCGCCACACTGCCCGCGCTGCAGCTTGGCAAACATGTCTACTGCGAAAAACCGCTGACATACAACGTGCAGGAGGCTCGCATCATCCGCGAAGCCGCCGCGAAAGCCAAAGTGGCCACGCAGATGGGCACCCAGATTCATGCGGGCGACAACTATCGTCGCGTCGTGGAACTTGTCCAGACCGGCGCCGTGGGTAAAGTCACCGAATGCCACGTCTGGGTCGGCCGTGCCTGGGGTCTGCAGTCCGCCGAAGATGCCAAACGCAATGGCGACATCGTGCACGTTGAGAATCGGCCAGCCACCGCCGATCCCGTTCCCCAGGGGCTTCACTGGGATTTGTGGCTCGGGCCGGCCCCCGAACGCCCCTACAACAACGTTTACTTCCCCGGTCCCAAATGGTACCGCTGGTGGGATTTCGGCAACGGCACCATGTCCGACCTCGGCAGTCACTGGGTGGACCTGGCCTTCTGGGCTCTGAAACTTAAAGCCCCCAGCACCATTGAAGCCTTCGGCCCGCCGCCAAACCCGGAACTCGCACCCGCCTCCATGCATGTTCGCTACGAATACAAAGCCCTCGATGATCAGCCGGAACTCAGCCTCACATGGTACCAGGGCAGCCACAAACCGGAACTGCTTACCACCGGCAAAATTCCCGCCTGGGACAGCGGAGTGCTCTTCGTCGGCGACAAAGGCATGCTGCTTTCTGACTACGGTCGCCATGTGCTGCTGCCCGAAGACAATTTCAAAGACTTCACTCGCCCCGAACCCTTCATTCCCAAATCCCGCGGTCATCACGAAGAATGGCTCCATGCCTGCCGCACCGGCGAAAGCACCACCTGCAACTTCGAATATGCAGGCTGGCTCACGGAAGCCAATCACCTCGGCAATGTTGCCTATCGCGCCGGACAGAAACTGGAATGGAACGCCGCGGAAATGCGAGTCACCAATACCTCCGCCGCAGACCGCTTCCTCAAACGCGATTACCGCGCAGGCTGGAAACTGGTCTGACAGGAACTGAAAGCTGATTCACGCCCCGGCCACTTCGACGACGCTGGCGTCCTCGATCAGCAGCAGCCGAGTACTCACGGGAAGCTTCACTGAAGACGTCATGTGCCGGACGGCACTGCGGTACTCTTCAAGCTGCCCCGCGTAGTGCTCGGCTTTTTCTTTCCGCCATACGTCTGCATCCCCACTGATCCGGTCGGTCTTGAAGTCCACCACATCAGCAGCCACCACACGCCCGGCTTCACGCACCAGCACCAGCCGGTCAATCGTGCCCTGAATCAGCGCGCTGTTGTGAATCCGCACAAAAGATCGCTCGCGGTCCACCAACACGTCCGCGCGACCTTCTCGAACCGCATCACACCAACCCGAAAGCAGCCCGCTGCCACCCAGAATGTCCCGGTTGAAGATCCGACGAACTGCGGGAAGCTTGAGCGACTGCAGGAATTCGTCGACCAGTCGCTTCAGCAGTGCAGATGTCAGACTCTGATCCCGCACCTGCTGCTGCAGTCTGGCAAAGAGCAGGGCCGGGTCCGGCGTTTCCGATTCGGTCAGCCATTCCAGTGCTTCAAATCCCGCATGAAACACAATCCCCCGCAGCCGCGGATCGATGGCAGGCACAGCATCCGCCCGTGGCGACGCGGCACGTCGCCCCCCAGCGGCACGCGCGGCCACCCCTGCACCGCTCGCGCCTGCAGTGCCAGGCTCACCGCTCACCGCTGCTGCGGGTACTCGATCGTGCTGTGACGGCGTTCGTCGCGGCAGACCGCGTTCACGACAGGGAAGCGACTTCGCCAGACGAATGGCTGGAATCTTTGCGGCAACCTGCGGGGTGATCTGAGCGGCCGCAGGCGTCGAGAATTGCGGCAAGTGCTCGCTCCAGTTCTCTGCACCCGACTCATACAGCAATTCAGATGCACCCGCCTGCTGCCTGTCCGTGAGCGTGGCCATGAGCAGACCGGCGTAGGTGGCCGGGAGTTCCTTCTGAGTGATGGGCGGAGTCAGCAGGAGCAGCGAATGACGCGCGCGTGTCAGCGCCACATAAAACAGACACAGACTTTCCGTCACCATCCGCGCCGTCGTATCGGCAAAGGCCTCCTGCAGGTTTGCAGGCAGAATGGGCCTGAGCTCCTTTTTGACCCAGATGCAGACGCGGTCCGGCGCATCAGCCGGCGAAGGTCCTGTCCATGCGGCCTGCGGAGCTTTGAACAGCTTCGCATCCAGCTGCGGCAGCACTACGATGTCGAACTCCAGCCCCTTGCTCTGATGCACCGTCATGACACGCACCGGCGCAGGCTCAGACCGCTGAAACCGGCTCTGTTCCAGCAGCCGCACAAAGTCACTCGGATCCAGAGAACCAAGCTCTTCAAACGACCAGCCTTCCGCTGCGACCTGGGACAGTCGCAGGCGGTCGCGAGCACTGCAGTCGGCGTCGACAGCCCGCGCCCACTCCTCCAGCGTATTGCCGTAACCGTCCTCCAGAAGTTTCCGCCGGAGCGAATCGGCGACACGGACCGCCAGCTCGTCGTCTTCCCAGTCCGTCAGACCGATCACAGGTCCCAGCGGTGAATTAGCAACGTGAAATCGGGAGACCGTACAGGCCGGATGAGCTGCCAGCTGCAGGGCAGACATCACAGCCAGCACCGCAGGGCTGTCGATCGGCGGCGTGCCCCCTTCTTCACTGGCCGGTACTCCCAGCAGAGTGAGTTCATACACCAGCCACGAAACAGACCTGTTGTCGCGGGTCAGCACGCCGATCGTGGCACCCGGAGTCCGCTGATGCTGCTCCTGAATCTGTTCCGCAACCCAGCGATACCACGAACCTTTCTTCTCCTGCTTATCCTGCGAATCCTCTGTTTCCCAGAGTGGTGACGAACGGAATTCCACACGTCCCGGCAACTCCGTGTGCACCGTTGAGTGCTCCGGGAACCTGGCCGACCATTTATGGCAGGCGTCCTGCAGTTCTTCCAGTGACCCGTGCTGATGCAGATTCATAAACACACGGTTGACCGTCTCGATGACGACAGCTGATGAACGACGGCTCTGGTTGAGCGGTGCTTCCAGAATTCCGGGCACCGCATCCGCAACGGCATCAAGGATTTCCGCGACACCGCCGCGCCAGCCGTAAATTGCCTGCTTGCCGTCGCCCACACAGAAAATGCTGCCGCGGCTGCCCTGCGAAACGATTGATTCCGTCAGCCGCCGCAGAATGGCCCACTGGTCAGATGAGGTGTCCTGAAATTCGTCCAGGAGCAGACTGCGGAGGGAGCTGTCGAGGCGAAAATTGAGTCGTTCGCCGTCGGCCGCTGCCGATTGTGCGAGCACCCGTGTGACGTCACCGAATCGCATCCAGCCCTGCTCGGTTCTGAGCTTCGCATACTCGCGGTCAAAACGCGCGATCAAACTGCGAATGGCCTGCATCTGCTGCGACCAGCGCTGCAGCAGTTCGGCGGCTGCGTGCTGATTCAGCTCCCGATAGATGTCGCACAGCGGGTCACTGATCGGCTTGCCGTAAAACTTACAGTCGCCGCTGAGCACTCCTTTCGCCATACCGGTGGCAGCAAAGCCATCCCAGTCTCTGTCCCGAAAACGCTGAATGTCCGCATCACGGGCCTTGATGAAACGCTTGTCCGTGAGCTCCACATTGAGCATGGCATTCAGGAGCTGCTGCTGACGATCTTCCGTCAGTCGCCGACCGGCAGGAATCAGCTGCCATGCCCCTTCCGTCGTTCGCTGGAACAACTCATGAAAGTCACGGACTGTCGAATCAATCAGTTCCCGCACGCTGCGTTTGGAATGGCCCTTCGCCAGCATGTGCATCAGATTCTGGGCGTCGTCCGGCTGCTGCTGGGACAGCACCGCATCGATCGACTGCTCCCGCAACTCCTGATCCAGATGCTCATCAAGAATGCTCCAGCCCGGCATTAACCCGAGCTCCAGTGTCATGCTGCGCGCTGCCTGCTGGAAATAGCTGTCCAGTGTGCAGACTCGCATCCGATGCAGGTTCCGTGTGAGCTGTGTGAGCAGTTCGCTGGCGGTGGCGGCTGTGAGCTGCGGCAGTTCAAGGGCTGCAGCCAGCTTCGTGGCTTCGGCGTCCGATTCCGCCCCCTTCGCCAGCCGTGTGAGCACTCGACCGAGGATCTCACCGGCAGCTTTCCGGGTGAACGTTGTTGCCAGAATGGTTTCCGGAGGATTCTTCAGGAACAGCTGGCGCAGAAAATGCCCCGAAAGCCGATAGGTCTTGCCACTGCCCGCGGAAGCACGAATGAGCTGATGATTGGCCACGGCAGTACTCCCGTACCTGTTCCTGGAAAACAAGTCGCCACCGTCAGGAAGCGGATTTCAAACTTCGTTCGCGGAATTCCATCCCGGATGCTGGCTGGACAGCGTTATGTCCGGAATGCTCAGTGTGCCGACTGTAAAGGATGTCGCAAAGCTCGGCAAATTGCTCGCCCGGTTTCTGATCCGGTTCGCAGATTGTTTTGCCCGCCCGGCCCAGGCTATCAGCAAACGGCCCTCCAGGCCTGAAAGGCCACCCTCAAAAAGCCTGGGGTGGCAGCCCGAGGGCAGGCCTGTCTGCGAGCAGTGCGTGCACCATGGCTTTGGCGTTATCCCATTTCCGTGGATCAAGCGAATCCAGAACGGTGGTGCCTGCGTCATCGTCGCTGGTCTTCCTGACTGTCGGGCCGTCACCGAAAATCTGCTGCAGCAGTTCCGTGATCTGTTCGCTCGTCAGCTTGTGGCGTTCGCGTGCCAGTTCGAGTTTCTCTGCAAACTGCTGCGCCTCTCGAATCGATCTCAGTCTGGCCGTCGTGCGGATGGCCGGTCGCTCGCCGCTGTCGTTGTCGAAGATAAACAGCCCCAGCTGGTCACCTTCAACCAGGGCCTTCCCGGTTTTGTCAATGGTCTGCCACGGAACGATCCCCACCGCCCCGGCCTGCCACGCATCCAGAATCCACGCCTCCATCACACGACTGGAGGTGTCCACAGGGCTGGCAGTTCCGTAAACCCAGACCCGAATTCCATCTCGTCGAATGCGTTCCTGGACAAGGCCGCGATAGTTGCGAAAGGCGTCTCCTGAAACCACCCACAGGTCATTGCGACCATCCAGCTGACGGCGAGTAAATTCAGGACGGGAGATGTCAATGCGGTAGTCGATGCCGACGGTTTTCAGATCACTCCGGCCGCGGTCCGTCAGCCGACCGAACCACGCGAGCGCCCGGTAGTCCCAGAAGCCGGCCGGTTCGTCAAGGATCCACGGTGCCCGTTTCGGGTCGTCCAGACTGCCCTTATTGTTCAGATACACCTGAAAGCCGGTTCGTGTCCATTTTCGCTCCTCAGCCAGACTCACGAAAGACCGGAGGACGCTGACAAAGGTCTGTGCGTACTGCGGCGAATCGCTGAATGCGAGTTCTGCATCCGGATTGCCGTTGAAATGAGCGCGGCAGTTGAGTGGCCAGCTTTCGTGGAATGTGAGATAGAAGCCCGGCACCGGGATTGCCCCGCGGTGACTGTCTGTAAACAGCGAACCATCGAGCACGGGGCCGAAGGCTTCAGCAAAGTCATCCCAGAAGGCTGTGGTATCGCCCGGCTGGATACTGTCGTAGCGACGATTGTCCATGCGTCTGCCGGACTTCAATCGCATATCAAGGTTGCTCTTTCTTGCTCCTGCAGGGGCGGTTTGCTGGGAGTAATGCAGGATGTTCAGGTGCACGCGGTGATCACAGGCGGCCTGCTGCAGTGCGTAATAGTCATCCACGTGATCGGGGAGTCCGTAGCCATTCATTTCGCAGAGGAAACTCGCGGTCCGCGGAAGAGCCACCGGAAGCACGGTAATTTCCAGCGGAAGCTGTCGACCGTCACTGATGATAAACTGTCCGGTCACCGTTCCGGCTTTGGCATCAAACGGAACAAAGATGTCGGCGAACAGTGGCAGATCCGTCTGCGGCTGCAGTTCAGCCTCACCGGCAAAGGGCAGCAGAGGATCGGGAATGAGTCGTTCACCGCATTTTACGTATCGAGCTTCGCTGAGCTCGGTGCGCCAGAGAGGCGGATTCAGCTGCAGCGAAATCCGCTGGCGTCCGGTACCGCGGACGAGTATCTGCAGGCCGACCACTTCACCGGCCGCTGCTGTCACTCGCACCGTCCGGCCGTCGAATACCGAATTGTTCAGGCGATAGTCATCCGGCAGATCGCCCACGGGCTTCCCGTCCCGATCGTAGCGATCATGAACGGGCAGGACGGCCAGGTCCCTGACCAACGGTGCAGCAGCGGGGCGGAGCTGCACATTCGGCAGGCTGCTGCCGGATGGTATTGCCGGGAGCGATGTCTGCAGAGACGCGTTTGCAGATCTCAGACCATTGCGATTGAGCGTAACGACATCGAGGCTGACTGAACGCGGGGCGGCGGACCTGTCAAAGCCTGCCAGCGACTCCAGCGAAATCAACTGCTCCGTGCCGATGACCACAGGCGGAATCGCCGTCCGCGGCAGGGGCGTTCCATTGACTGAAACCTCGTAGACGAAGCCTGCTGCAGGGGCACTGAAGATCAGCTCCGGCACCCCTGTCGGACCTGTTTGCAGGCGAAGGTTGGCTGCAGGCAGGGGAGCAGTGTCCTTTTGGGGGCTCAGCTGCAGAATCAGCCGCGGAGCTTTTCCGGACTGTTCGCGGGAGTAAATGGAGGGATTGCGGCTGTAGTCGGCCTCATGTTCATGCACAGCCAGCCCTGTCGCAACACCTGTTGCGAGAGCGTGAATCAGGTCGGGAGCGATGTCCCATTCGTAGAGGTCACCCCGCAGGCGCGACAGTGTGGAGTGGGTCAGTGTGTGAGCATTTCCGCCGGACACTGCGGGGAACCGAATTCCTGGTGCTCCCCAGCCGCCGGTATCGAGCCCGGCATCGAGCCCGGAGGACCTGTTTTCGTTCCAGGGGACTGCAATCGTCGATATTGTGACGCCCGAGATGAGCTGTTCGGATGCCTTTTCACAGACGAGCATTGCGGACCTGACCTGTCGGCCACGGAGCGGGGCGAGGTCGAACGCGAGAATGACAATATGCTGGTTGCCCTTGATTCGCAGCCTCGCTTTGTCCCCCGCGTTGTCCTGCCATTCGTTGTCCACCATCACGATGGAGTTGTCGGCGATGGCCGGGAGCGTCAGTGTGTCCTGAGCGCACGCGGTGCGAGCGAGACAGAGACAGAGACAGAACAGAATCAGCACAGGCAGGGGCAGGGCAGCTTGAGATTGCATCCGGGATTCCTTGCGGGACTGAACGCAGCAGCATGACAGGAAAAAAGCCGATCCCTGGAGGGGATCGGCTTTATCAGGACAGTTGTGAACGGCGGGGCGATGTGCCTGAGCCGGTATCACTTCTTCTTCGTGGTCTTCTTGACGCCGGTTTTCGCCTTGGTGGACCTGGCGGCCACAGGAGCAGCAGCCGGAGCAGCAGCCGGGGCAGCAGCAGCAGCAGCCGGAGCGGCAGTCTTAGTCTTTGCAGCAGGGGCCTTTGCAGTGCCGGTCTTTGCTTTGGTGGACTTGGCTGCCGGCGCGGCAGCGGTCTTCTTCGTGGACTTCGCAGCGGTCTTAGCGACAGGCTTTTTTGCTGCAGTACTTTTTGCGGCCATTTCCCGGAATCCTTTGTGGGGGAATGATCCGGCACCGATGTGTTTGCAGGATGTTCGTCGGCGCCGGAATCGAACAACCGCGGTTGACGGGCTGCTGCAGGGCACAACGCCCTGACAGTTCAGCCATGCTCCGCGTTATAGGGCAGCCTGACAAAATGCGTCAAGCGGAAAATCTGTCAGTCGTTATTTTCCGGACGTCCTTCAGTGTAATGCCAGTTGTGAATAGGACGCAGAATCTCAAGGACGTCTGCAAGCAGCTGTTGGTCAATCGGTTCCATCGCCCACCGCGCCCACTCCCGAATTCGCTCCGGGTTTGCTGAACCCGTGATGCACGTCGTGAAGTCTTCATTCGCCAGAGAAAACTGGAGCGCCAGCTTCGCAAGATGCGAACCGCGCTGCCGACACAGCTCTGCTGCCCGCGCTGCTGTCTCTCGCACCAGCGGCGTGGCCTTGTGCCAGACCGGGAGAGGATCCCCGGAAAGCAGCCGGGCAGAGAACGGAGCGGCATTCATCAGTCCCACTCCCCGTTCACGACACAACGGCACCAGCTCCAGCGCCATGTCGTTCTGCAGCGTGTAATGGTTGTAGGTCAGGATCACATCCACATCACTGGAGTTTTCGAGGACGTAGCGGAACATCTTCATCGGATAGCCGCTCACACCAATGAATCGTACCTTGCCCTTCTGTACCAGGCGTCGCAACGCCGGGAGCGTTTCTTCGACGATCTGAGTCATGTCCACAAATTCGAGGTCGTGGCAGAGCACGATGTCGAGGTGATCAACGCGCATCCGCTCCAGCGAAACATCCACACTCTCAATCACGCGCCGCGCGCTGAAGTCAAAGTGCCGTGGAGCATACCGCCCAAGTTTGGTGCCCAGGAAATAGCGATCACGAGGTATGCCCGGCAACACCTGCCCCAGCAACACCTCGCTCATCCCCCGACCGTAATACGGCGACGTATCGATGAAGTTCATCCCCGCATCAATCGCCGCTTCCACACTCCGTAAACAGTCTGCAAGCTGCACACTGCGAAATTCCGCACCCAGCGATGACGCGCCAAATGACAGCGCTGTAAGACTCAACCCCGTGTTTCCCAATGGCCGAACCGGCAACATACTAATTTCTCCCCAAAAGACACCGACTCAAACAAACCGTGGAAATTCGACGGTCGGCCGAAAGAATTTGCTGGCAAATTCAGAAAATTCGTCAGAAGCCGAACCCGCAAAATGTGAATGGCCCGCACAAACCGGCAAATAACGCCAGTTTACCCTTCCTTTTCCGGCAAATCCTGCGGAAGAAAATCCGCAGACGTCGAACTACAGCCTAGATTTCCCAGCCGCAGGTCCCTGGAAACGGACCTGTCGCCCGGACAGCCCGCAAACGGACCCGTGACAATCGGTCCCCCAAACGCGGGTTGACTCGGCAACTTCCACTGCCCGTCATGTGAAGCTTGTGTCAGGCTTCATGTTTCAGGAAAACATCGGGCAGCAATCGTTCACGAAGATGATTGACCAGGGACTGGACATGCTGGTACTAAGCCGAAAAAAAGACGAGAAGATTGTCATTGGTGACTCCATCACTCTCATGGTGATCGAGATTCGCGGAGACAAAGTACGCCTTGGAATCGAAGCTCCAAGAGACGTTACTGTCCACCGTGAAGAAATCTATGAAGCAATCCGGCGCGAATCAGCACCGGATAAACAATCCTGATCGTACCCAAATCACATCGCCACCGCGCGCAGCGGGACCGTCATTCGATCCATCCGGATCGAACCGGCTCGAACTGCAGAGTGTTGAACGTACACAGCAGCAACCCTGCCTGCCTTGTTGCGAGGCCGTCAGGGCTGCTGCTTTTTTTCGCATGGCAGGTTCTGTCCCACCCGCCGCAAATCCACCCGGTGTCAATCCGCCGGCTTTGAACGCACCCTGACACGATTGCGTTGCGCTGCCTCCACTCCTCTGTGTTCCTCTGTGCCTCTGTGTTTCAAAACCCATCCCTCCTCCACATAGGTGTTGGAGGGGCGTCGCCGGGGCCGTATCTGAGAACTGCCCTGACAGGGCGTGCGTCTTCGCTGGGGGCTGACCCGGGGTTGCACCCCGGGCTGATAGAACTGGCCTTACAGGCCGAAATCGCCGGGGGCGCAGTGGGCAGTGGGCAGTGGGCAGTGGGCAGTGGAAGGCGTGGTCGCCACAGACGACAAATTGTCGCATATGACCCATAAGTCCCATATGACCCATGCAATTTACAGGGCCGATCTGATCCCCGGGACCCATAAGATTTCATAGTCCGGTGCAGCGGTGCAGGGCTGCGGTCTCAAGGGAAGGTCTCTGCTGTGTTTACGGCCTGTAAGGCCAGGTCTATCAGCCTGGCATGAAGTGCCAGGTCAGGCCGCCCCCCGAAAGCTTACGCCTCGGAAGGGCAGCTCTCAGCCGAACGCTCCTTGTTCGGTGTCAACCGCTTGTGCGGCAGCGGGCTTTGCGGGGCGGGTGCTTTAGCGGGGCTCGCGATTTCCGGGGTGCACCCCGAGGGCATTGGACGCACCCGGGCAAGATTTTTGACCACAGAGAGCGCGGATCACACGGATGAATTCAGTACCAGAACGAATCCATATTTTCGACGTGCTGCACCATCCAGGACGGAGTCACGGAACTTCGAACCTCGCGCTGTCCAGCTAACCCCGTCGTTTTTCCTGATATGTCTGTACATTCCCGCGTTTTTCGGCCAGAATGAGGTGTGCTGCCCCCTCCAAACCCGCCTGAAACGGAGCCTGTCTGATGAATTTGCGATCTGCACTCCCCGGGATGGTTTCACAGGCTTCGCGGCGCGGGGTGCTCCGAATCGGGGCGCTCGGTGCCGGCGGTCCCTGCTTAACGCAACTGCTGCAGGCGGAATCGGCGGCAAATATCCGGGGTTCCCGAAAGGCAATCATCAACATTCATCTGGACGGTGGTCCGCCACATCTGGACACGATCGACCCCAAGCCGGAAGCCCCGATTGAAATCCGGGGTGAATTTGAAACGATCGCGACATCGCTCCCGGGTGTCCACGTCACTGAACTGCTCCCGAAAATCGCCTCGATCGCCCACAAGTTTGTCTTCATCCGATCGCTCACAGGCTCCGCGGGCGCTCACGATGCCTTTCAGTGCCAAAGCGGTTATCCGGCGAAGGATCTGGAATCTCTGGGTGGTCGACCGGCGGTGGGTTGTGTGGTTTCAAAACTGCTGGGACGCAGCGACGATCCGGCACCGGCCTTTATCGACCTGATGCAGGGGCGTCCGCAGGTTCGCAACAGTGCGCGCCCAGGCTTCCTCGGCCCGGCGACCCAGCCGTTTCGCCCGGATATTTCCGGACTTTTCCGTCGCGTCCTCGAACCCGGCATGCAGAACGAACTCAAACGCCTCGGCCAGGACCACAGCGTCAGTCTGACGCTCAACCCGCGGCTGACGGCCGGTCGGATCGATGATCGCCGCACATTGCTCGCCAGTCTGGATCGCCTGCGGCGGGATGCGGACCGGAGTGGCATGATGGATGCGATGGACCAGTTCGGCCGCCAGGCTGTTGGCATTCTGCTGTCCGGTGCTCTGGCCCGCGCTCTGGACCTCACCGCCGAAGATCCGCAGGTGCTTCAGCGATACACCGCACCCGCATCAGCTTCCGGTCGTCAGTCGACCACCAGCGAAGGCCCGGACTCCATCCGCAAGTTTCTGCTGGCTCGACGACTCATCGAAGCCGGTGTGCGCTACGTCAGCGTTTCGATCAGCGACTTCGATACCCACAGCGACAACTTCCCCCGCATGCGCAATCTGCTCCCGATTGTCGACCATGGCCTGCATGCCCTGATCACGGACCTTGAAGAACGCGAAATGCTGGACGATGTGAGCATCGTTGTCTGGGGCGAATTCGGTCGCACGCCGCGAATTGATCCGAAGAGCGGCGGGCGGCATCACTGGCCTCAGGCCGGCCCGGCGCTGCTGGCCGGGGGTGGTCTGAAAACCGGCCAGGTGATTGGTTCCACCGATCGGCTGGGTGATGAAGTGGCCTCAAGACCCGTGACCTACAAGGATGTCTTCGCCACACTGTATCGCTGCCTCGGTCTTGACGCCCGCACGATCACGCTGCCGGATCCGCAGGGCCGTCCCCAGTTTCTGCTGGATGACGGACAACCGCTTTCTGAAGTCTGATGCGGCCTGCACTCAATTCCTGCACTCAATTCCTGCACTCAATTGCGGTATGCGATTGCGGTATTCACGGCTGCGTCTGCGGTCGCTGCTGAATCACCACCGCTCCGTCCGTGGCCACCAGACGAATTTCAGCCGCTGCGGCATTGTGCCAGGCCGCGTGAATACCGGACATGGTGATGCGGCCGGCCTTCAACAGGACGTCGCCTGTCCGGGCATGCAGAACTTCAAGATTGACGTGCTGGGCAAGTCCGCCATCCGCATCTTCGGAACGCCCGTAACGAACTTCCGTCAGCACCACGAGATCTGTGGGATCACCCGCGACACGCTGCAGCCGGCAGTCATAGCGGGGCTGGACCCAGAGGAGCTGCCCGGTGACAGCGTCCAGACAGCAGAGCAGTCCATCGTCAATTTCAAGAGCCGCACCGCGGGGGGCTCTGCGGAGTTCTTCAGAGATGCCTCCCAGACCCGGCATGCCCAGGCCCGGCTGCTGCTGAAAGGGCAGATTGCGTGCTGCTCCAAAAAAACCAGCCCCCGGTCCGCTGATGTTTTCTACTTCGACCAGCAGCCGTCCGCCGGATTCCACAGCCTCAATGCTGCTTACGGCCGCCATCGTTTCCGCCGGCGGCAGTTTGGTGCGGAAGAGCTGCCGCCCGGACCTGAGATCGATCAGGACAAGTTCACCGAGATTGGTGATCGTCAGAATTCGATCCCCGGGAAGGGAGGCAAACAGGGATTCCGTGTGTGTGGCAGCAATGGTGACAGGCGGCTCCTCCTGCAGCCGGTCTTCTCCGGTGGCGGCATCGAAGAGATGTAGTCGGTACGCGGGATCGGTGTAAATCAGGAGTCGTCCGACGGTGCCGCATTCGGTGCCACGGCCGATCTCGACAGGCCAGCGTCCAAGGAAGCGCCCATCGCCGGCGCGGTAGCTTTCGCAGGAGGCGCCATCGCTGCCCAGCACAGCCACAGCGGTCTGATCTCCGAATAATCGGGATGGCAGCAGACCATGATGATCAGACTCCTGCGGCAGCCGTCGCTTCCACAACGGACGACCGGTGAGCGGATGCAGGCAGGAGAGATGATCTGCGAAGTGGAGGATGAGACCACCAGGCCAGAGCGGACCGAACTGAGGCTCAGGAACCGCCAGCGCAGCACCGGGAAGATCCTGCGACCAGAGCATGCGAATGCGGCCGTCGGCCTGCAGCGCCGTCATCTGCAGGCGTCCATTGTTCAGCAGAGGAATGAGTGCCGGAGCGGCCAGCTGACGGCTGGTCTGGCGGAAAGTGATGGAAGGCGACTTCCAGTCAGATTCACTGGGGAATTGCTCCAGCAGCCCCGCGCCGGCCTGATCCAGGATCAGCAGACTGCGGCCTGTTTCGGCGGCAACAGCCAGACGCACATCATAAGGCAGCCACCAGGGCGCCGCCTGTGACATGTCTTCGCCCTCTGGATCGGCAGCAGCGGCATCAGTGGAACGCAGCTGCAGAAATGCCGTCGCCGCCAGCGGACCTGACGATGCCGACTGCAGCCCGACCGGCGATCTGACATCCGCCCGTGCTGCCAATCCCCGAATTGCGTACAGCCACTCTGCGGCCTGTTCGCCGCCGCTCAGTCCGGTGGAGCCGGCTGTGGCTTCGAGCCACCATGCGGCGGCCACGAGTTCAGCAGCGTCTGCAAGTCCGCGGCGGGACAGTTCCTGTACCAGCAGGTTGAGCATCTGCGGGGGACCGATGGCGGCAGGGTGCAGGCAGGCGGATTCAGCCAGACGCCGCAGTTCTGCAAGCGGGAGAGCCTCGAGAGTGGCGGCCGACGGCGGTGGCAGACGGATCGGTCGGAGTGCGGGCAGACTGACGCTCCACAAGGACGACAGCTGCTGCAGCGTGTCGTCTGCGTGCAACTCGTCAGCGGGCGGACTGCCGCTGGCAATCGCTTCGATCAGCTGCAGGCGCAGCTGCTGGGCGGGCGTCAGCGTGCGCTCTCCAGGAAGCGACGCGACGGGTCGCGCAGTGCCGTCCCGGGGCGGCAGATCGAGCGATGTACCGCGTTCGAGCAGCCAGGCTTCGCTGAGGAGTTCGGTGGGGAGCTGCAGTCGGTCGCGGAGGGCTTCAGCAGCGCTGCGGTCGCCGTTCAGCAGAAGAGCCTGGAGTTGTTCGGTGGGCGACAGTGTGGTGAGCGCGGCGTGTGCTTTGGGAGAATCGCCCTTGCGAGCGGTCGGGGGTGCGGAAGTCGGTGCCTCAGCTCCAGCGGCAGCAGCCGCAGCCACGTCAGCTCTGCGCCATGCCCTGATTGCCCCCGCAGTGCCGCTGAAAAGTTGCAGGTCATCTCCGGCAAGCGCACCAAGGATTTCCCCGGCACCGTCGGGCAGGAACAGACTGGACTGTTCAATCCGCCGGCCGTGATCGAGGTCGACCACGAGCGGGCGACCGTCGAGCTGAGGCAGCACGAGGCGGCTGGAGCTGCAGAGGGGTGCGCCACTGCAGAGTCCTGTTTCAACAACCCAGAGCTGGGTGCCGGTAGCGGGATCAAGGCTGCGGCAGTGGCGTTCACCGACAAGGATGAGTCGATCGTTGAAGAGTCCGGCAGCGAGCAGATCGAGACTGCCGCCCGGGCCCGAAGAACCGGAAACAACTCGCGGTACCTTCCAGAGCACTTTGCCGGTCCGGGCTTCAATGGCCTGCAGTTCCGTTGACCCGGGCGCTGTACAGATCACGACGTGCCGGTCGGCGACAGGCAGAAACGGACAACGCACGGGAACTCCGGCGGAGAACGCTGCACCGCCAAAGAGCAAAGGAAATGCACCGGCATCGGCGCTGTGCAGCCGGGTCAGCGGAAGCATCCAGCGGCACTGCCCGTCCACCAGATCCACGGCGGCAAGGATCGAACCTTCGAGACTGCAGATCACCACGTCGTCGCAGACGAGACACACTGACTGGCAGACACCTCCGGCCGCTTCACGGAGCGAATGCAGAAGCCCCAGCTGCAGCAGCGGCTGGCGCCAGATGATGCGTCCGGTATTGCGGCTGAGACAGAGGACTTCAAGTTGCTCGGTTTCTGCTGATTCGCTGAGGATCACGAGGCGATTTTCATGCACAACAGGGCCACTGGCAAAGGCAGCAGGACGCCGGGGAGTGGCGGGCTTGTCAGCTTCCGTCCGGTCACGATCTGCAGACGGTGCTGCAGGGTTACCCGGTGCTGCAGGGTTGCCAGGTGCTGGTGATGCCGTGGAGTTGTGTTGCGGGACGGCGGGATGCCCTGGAGCTTCTGCGGAGGTGACAACGTGGTACTGCCAGGGACCTTCACCGCTGATCCAGGCAACATGGGGAGGCCTGAGGGCAGCAGGTTCGCTGGTGGCCGTGGTGGTGCCGTTCGTGGTGGTGCCGTTTGCGGTGGTGTCAGCAGGGCTGGTTGTCGGAGTGACTGACCGTCGCAGGCAGACCAGTCGCGTCCCGACGTTCCCTGTGTCCGGCTGGAGTTCATCGGGGAGCCAGGGATTGAGTCTGCCACCGATGAAAGGGGCAGACGGCGGATCAAGGCCACTGAGCACGGGGAGGCGGTCCACCAGCCAGAGGCATTCATCATCGACCGCGAGCACTCCCCAGCGGGTATCCAGTCTGGTATCGACGATACCGGCTCGATTGCCCGGCGACAGCTGCCAGATGACTTCGCCGGAATCATCTTCGTGATGGGGAGCGGACGGATCGCGGAGGGCCTGATCGGTGAACAGCCACCAGCATTCAGCGCCGGTGCGGCGATCGAGGGCAACGAGTCGGGAGGGAGCGCGTGTGATGATCCAGGGCCCCCAGAGTACGGGTTTCCAGAGTTCAAAGGAACGCATCCGTGCCGCGGTGTCGGGGTCCATGGAAAGGAGCAGTGTGGATTCGGCCTGCTGACGTTCGGCATCCTGCTGGCGAACGAGTTCCTTCCAGTGCCAGAGGGACCGTGGCCAGGGAGCGGCAACAGTAACGGGTGCTGAGGTTATCGCGGCGGGTGCGGGGTGTTCGGCAGCTGTGTGCAGGCGGTTCCTGAGCGGTTGCAGGAGTGCCACGGAGCGGGATTCGAGCGCTGTTCCGCGGAATTGATTCAGCGTGCGTGTGATGGCAGCATCTGCAGCGGCGGTTTCTCCGGCGTGCCATGACTCCAGGGCCTGCAGCAGTGTCAGACGCAGGTCGTATTCGGACAGTGGCCAGCCGGCTGCGATTTGGGCGACTGTCGCCGCATCACCCTTGCGGACTGCCTCTGTCCACGCAGCTTCTGCGGAGGCAATTGCTGTGCGATTCCATGCCTGCTGGGCTGAAAAGTCGGCCTGGCGGAGTCTGTTGAGAGCCGTTTGGCGCAGACCCAGCCAGCGACCGACGGCGGGATCGATGAGAAAGGCGTCGTCGGTGAGTGAAAAGATTTCGTGCAGGGCTTGAAAGGAGGATTCCGGGAGTTCTTCCGGGGGGAGTCGGCGGAGGAATTCTTCGGCCGCCGGCACTCGGATGGCTGCGTAGTTGAGATCTTCAAGGGGCGAATCGGTTTCAGCGTCGGCCTTCGGGAGTTCGGGAGCCTCATCGGCGTGAAGCGAGGCCAAGTTGCCTTCGTCACCGGTCACTCCAGTGAAGGAAAGTGTAAACAGACACAGGAGCGCCCGCAGCAGGAGGGGCGGGATCGCCGGCAGGTTGGCGTGAGTGGAGTGGCTGTCGGTGCGTTTAGTAGAATTCATCGTGGTGCAGCAAGTCATCTTCAGTGATCAGGTCGAACTGGCGTTCCCGAAGTACCCGCAGGGTTTCCTCGCGGTCATTCGAATAGATCGCCACGGCACCACGGTTGTTCCGTCGGTACATCATGGGATAGACATAGTCGACGTTGACCTCTGCGGACATCAGGCTGCCAAGGAGCAGTGTGTGTGGCTGGTCGACGGCTGGCAGGAGGACTCCGATGACGTCGGTTTCAAAGAAACGAACACCGGAAAACGTGAGCAGTTCCTGAGCGCGTTCGTAGTGGTCGACGATGAGTCGGGCGACGGCGCAGTCGGAAGCGTCGAGGATGGAGAGGGCGACAACTTTCAGATCATCCCGTTCGACGCGGCGGAGCAGGTCGTGGAGCGATCCGACGCGGTTTTCGAGAAAGACGATGAACTGACGCAGGCAGGGCCAGTCCCTGCCGCGGGATGTGACAGGTCCCGTGGTTGCTTCATCGTCGCTGAATGCCGAACTCATGCTGTTGCGTTCCTTTTCTGCAGGTGCAGCGTGTGGCGGGGCGCCTGTTTGAATTGTACCGGGCCTCTGAAACGCTGAAAACATCAAATGCGAGCGGGAGTGCCCGGAGAGCCGGGCGTTTTACCGCACGGCCGCTCTGCGAATGCCCCGACAGAAATGATCAAGGACAGCTGCATGATCAAGTCCGGTGACAAGTTCTGCGGATACGGGGGTCTGGCGGACACGGCGTCGGTCAACGATCATCGCTCCGAGGGTGAGTTCGCCCGTGGTTTCCACATCGACTGCGACCTGCTGAGTCTCCATTTGGGCAGCATTTGCGGCGATGGCAAGGACCGTGGCTGCGGGCAGCTGGACCTCTTCACACGGAAGAAACTGGCGACTGGTGCGGGCCGCGAACTGGAGCAACGCGGCGGAAAATTCACCGACGGGTGTGGAGGGGATGAGCCCGGTCAGGCGGTCGATGTCTTCAAACGTCAGCCCCGGGCCGTGCATGATTTCGAGCGGTACGAGAATTTTTCCGACGGGTGAACGCAGGACGCTGCGAGCGGCCTGCGGATCACCCCAGATGTTGAATTCCGCCGCAGCAGTCACGTCACCGCCGCAGGACAGCGTACCACCAAGGCAAATCAGACCGTTAAGCAGTACAGGGAGCTCGGGGTCAAGCTCGATCGCTGCGGCGATGTTGGACAACGGACCCAGCGTCACAATCCGCAGTTCACCAGGGAATTCGCGCACAAGGTCCACAATCAGGCGGGCCGAGTCACGGCGATGGACGAGGTCCGGGACAAGCGGTTCGGTTTCACCAAGGCCAAAACGTCCGTTGAGCACCTGCGGGTGTGGTAATCCCGGCGGCATCTGGTCGGCGGGGGCTGAGCGATTGTCGGACAACCCGATCCGCGGATGACGCAGCGGATCAAGCAACCCGGTGAGGTATTGCAGATTGCGGGTGGCCTGCAGCCCGGTGACAGTGCCGGGACAGGGGGTGAGAGCCAGCACTTCCAGAGCAGGGTCAGCGAGCGCGGCGAGGACGACAAGGGCGTCGATGATGCCGGGGTCCGCATCGATAAGGATCTTCTGAGGCAAGCGGGAGTCCTGTCAGGCTGAAGGGGGTGAGAGAAAACGAACCGGATGTTATCAGGCGAAAACTGCCGTGCCAGATACACGTTGTGGGTTCTTTGTGAAGGTGGTTGAGAAGCCGCAGGGGAATTCACAGCAGCGGTCATCGGGCCTGCATGGTCGCTGCAATCGATTTATTCGGATTCCCTTTCGCCGTCTCAGCGGCCTGCCAGGCCAGCAGCCCGAATTCCAGCAGATGGCCCGCCCCCGCCAGATCCAGCAGGTCATCCAACTCGA
>CAZLOQ010000027.1:38796-46161 GCA_964561125.1 uncultured Chitinophaga sp.
AGACGATATCCAAAGCGAAACTTTCTTCGGATATCGGGAATTCAGCCATGAACCTGCGACTATCGGTCATCATTCTCGCCGCAAGCCTGTTTATGGCGATCTGGGATGCGGATCAGCGCGCCATCCAACGGCATGTACTCGCTTCCCGCAGCACCACCAGTAAGCCGCTGGCAACCACCGTGAGCCCCGCTGCAGTCGCGCGAACGGCACGCACCCTGAAGACACCCGTTGTTCCGGCCTCCATTCCCTCTCAGGGAACGCCACTGCCGCCCGTCGAAGAACCAATTCCACTCCCCGCAAACCTCGCCGCCGGAATGTGGACAGGGGTCTCCGACGACGGACGCCGCACGCTGATTACCGTACATCAATCGCCCGCGGCCGCAGAAGAGCATTTCTGCATCGTTCACAGTCCTGCCGGTCACCGCTGGTGCTTCGTTCGCAGTGCTGCAGAACGCACCACAGTCGGCGATGCTCCTGTGCGGCAGTAAGCTGGCCGTCTGCGGCTGACGGGGGCCGCTGCACGCATCACGCCTCGTGACGCTGATGCGGAATTCGGCAGAATATCAGTTCTGATTCTGAGCTGCTGCGGCCGGTGGTGTGCCGGGATCCTGCGGGTACAGCAGCAGTCGGTCGTGACACAGCAGGAGCAGATCGCTGCGGCCATCGCCGGTGACATCCGCCACGATGACTTCACGCGGCTGCGTGCCGCGATTCTCTGACTGCGACACCAGTCGCTTTTCTTCAAACACCCGGAAATGCGTCGCCTCGCGCAGACCATTCCGCTCGTCCCAGGCGACGATTGCCAGTCCGTCAATGCTGGTGTCAATCACCGTCAGGTCCGTTTGTCCGTCGCCATTGATGTCTCCGGTGACCACGTCGGCCGGAAACGCCTTGTCACGGGTGGATTCGAATGAGGCGACTTCTTTGAGGGATGCCTGAGCCACGCCGCAGTAAAGCACGCCGAACTGCTGACTGCCAAGCACGACAAGATCTTCCAGTCCGTCGCTGTTGAGATCTGCTGTGAGCATTGATGAATACTGCAGACTGCCGGGATCGATTTCTTTCCATGGGCGATACACCATGCCGTCCAGCCGCAGGATTCGCAGCTTTTTCACTCCGGTGTCCACGAGCACAATTTCATCTCCGGGCTGACCATCCAGATTGAGTGCTGCGACACCCTCAAGCTTTGCTGAAGCCTCGCCCGCGTTGAACTGATCTTCCACTTTCCACCCCCCGGAGCCGAAGGTGAGTCTGCGAGCGAAGTTGTCACGCGCGGCATAGAGCTGGCCGCCCCTGACGAAAGCTCGTCCCGGGGCCGTAATGCCGGGATCGAGCTGACTTGTCCGGCTGGCCGCGCTTAAACTGCCATTGTCCTGTATTTCGAGCACCTGCACGCCGGTTTTGGCAGCGCCATTGGCAATTGACAGCAATTCCGGGCGCTGGTCGCCGTTGATATCGAGAGCGGTGAGTTTCACACCTTTGGGCCCGACTGCGCCGGTCAGTTCGACTGGCTGCGAGCCTTCGGTTGGTTTCCAGCTGCCATCGGCTGCACGGTCGTGAAGGATGTACTGGAGCTTTGCAGCGTTCCCGGTTCCCTGGGTCATCCCCAGGACGATGCGCTGACCCCGGGCGGCGGGAACCAGCGCGATGGCTGCGAGTTCCCAGCCTTCGGGTTTCCTGAGCAGCACATCGGGGAAGGTGAGTCGTCCGTCAGCGAATTCTGTTCGAGCCACCACGCCCTCTCGGCTGCTGATCAGCACGACCTCCTGGCGTCCGTCCTGATCCAGGTCGCCGGCGACCAGATCGGTGATCCCTACAAGCGACGGAAACTCTTCCACAGCGCCAAGTCCGTCAATGCCGTTTTGCCGATAAAGCAGCAGCCGCGCCTGTTCAGGGTCGTTGACGATCAGGTCATTGCGACCATCGCCGTCGAAATCTGCAATCGCCGCGGCACGATCGCGATTGGCTGCACCGGGGCCGATGCCGTAGTGGACGAGCGTTTCTGAGGGACCGTCGGGGCTGGCCTCGGGAGGCATCAGGCTGCGCACCACGATGCGCCCGGTGCGGCTGTCAATTGTGGTAATCTCACTGCCGGCTTTTGAGTCGACAGCGGCGATTGTGACAGCCCGCGGAGAACTGCCGCTGAAGCTGAGTTCCGGGCCGAGCCGGCCGTCTGCAGTCTGCAGCCGAACACCAAGCTCCCTCGCGTTGGCCTCACCAAATACATAGCTCAGATCCGCACGGCCATCGCCATTCAGATCTGCCGCCCGCAGCAGGGCCTGTCGGGGGGCGGTGTTGAGCAGTCGCAGAGGAGACTGCATCTCTCCAGCGTCCCCCTGCAGAATCAGCCATGTGCAGTCCTTGCCGATGACGGCCGCGTCATCACGGCCGTCGCCGTTCAGGTCTCCCACAGTGAGCATTCCGGAGGTGGGTTCGAGATCCGGGAGTCTGACTTTCCAGATGTCAGACCAGTCCCGCACTCCCGGAGCCGGCTGAAAGCGAATGCTGAACTGATCCGGGGCACCGACAGCAGCGATATCAGCACGGCCGTCGCCGTTGAAGTCGCCCAGCTCGATCGCAGCCACCGCCCGATCCAGCGGCAACCGACGTTCTTCAAAACGACGGTCAGACCCGGTGTCATTGACGCTCGCTCCTGCAGCTGCCGCAGCGGGTGCGGCGATGGCCTTCGCGGCGCCAGGGTCCGCTGACTTCTGTAACATCAGCCGCAGACAACTTGAAAAATTGTCGATCATGACCACGTCGGTTCTGCCGTCGCCGTTGAGTTCGGCAGCCCGCAGATTGAGCACTCGCGGATCGATCTTATAGACTTCAAGGCCCGAGAATCCGTAGAACTGTGCAGGATCCGGCTGCGGTGAGGGTTCAGTGCGTGCGGTCGGTTCGTCAGCACGCACCGGAAGCCCGATTGCCACGAGTGCCATGCATACCGTCAGTCCGCGGCACAACCGTGCAAAGGGAATGCTGCAGGGGCACGAAAAGCACATCATGGTAAACTCCGGGCAGACCAGATCAGCGGTTCGTTTCGCAGAGCGAAACGCGACTATGCAGACTATTGGGGGACGCTATTTGCGGAACATGGGATTGTTCTTCTCGCCACGGGAGAGCAGATAGGCGAGCAGATCAAGGACTTCGTCCTGGTTGAGTGGTTTGAGCAGATCGGCGGGCATGATGGAAACGGCTGATGGCAGCAGCTCTTCCACGTCTGATCTGGCAATCTCTGTGATCTTCGTGGGATCCTCAGGGTTGGTGAGCACAGTGATGCTGGTGTCGCTTTCGGCGATCACACGACCACTGACCGAAAGCCCCGCCTTTGTCACCACGGTGCTGCCACGGTACTGGTCACTGATCACCTTGCTGGGTTCAATGATCGCTTCGGTGAGGTCGCGGACGTTGAAGCGACCGGCAAGCTGAGTGAGGTCCGGTCCGGTGGCGCCGCCTTCTCCGCCGAAGCGATGACAGATAATGCAGCGCGTGGCTGCAAACATCTTCTGACCGTTCTCAAAGTTGCGTCCCGTAAGTCCTGATTCGGCGAGCGAGCGGACTTCGTCGAGGGTCCATTCTTTGCCAGGACCGGCGGGTTTGGGGAGCTCGGGCGGAGCGTATGGTTTGCGGGCACCGGAGGCTTCGATGAGCAGGCGATCCTTTTCGCTGGCGTTGAGGAACGTTTCATTTTCCATATTTCGCAGGAAACCCTGGAAGCTGGCGCCGCCCGACAGCCACGAGCCCGCTCAAACCACGCGAAATACGCTTTGCGGGAATCAATTGTCCAGCCTTCAACAGCATTGCGGAGACTGAAGGCGTAAGCAATCTGCTGCTGATCCGGTGCACTGGCAATGGATGCCGCAATCGCCCCGCCGTAACCGCGGTTGCGGGCGAGCAGATCCCGCATGTCATCGGTGATGGTCGGGGTGGGTTCTGCCTGCAGCAGGGCCACAGTTTTGCCGACGATCGTGGGCGAGCGGAGATAAATCAGGACCTGACAAAGTTCCCGGTCAAGCTCAGGTTCACCGGCCGGAAACTGATCGTCAATGCGACTGACGAACGCCTTGCGGACGTCATCTTCCGGAGGCCCCAGACGCAGAAAGAGAAGGCTGAGCACACGGAGATAATCCAGCTTCTGTTCGCGGTTCAGGCTGGCAAAGTCAACCGCCTGCAGCTGACGAATACTTGTCGAACGAATGGCGTCCTCCAGTTCGACAATCTGAGTTTCCGTCAGACCGCGGGATTTGCTGAGCTGTGAAAGCGGAGCGCGGATCAGCGCCAGGAGCACGTACAGACGGGCGCCTGGTTCAAAGGCACCCAGTTCCATTTCCGCGAACGTCTGCGGCTGCATCAGATCAGCGAACAGCTGGGAGTGATAGAAGGCGTTGCGGGACGCGGTGCGAAGAAAGCGATCGCCACCCTGTCCCAGACTCTGCAGCGTCTGTACAAAAGTCTGTGAATCGGCAGCAGGCTGCAGATCACTCCCGCTGCGGCCGGCATGCCAGCCTTCAAGCGTGTGTCGGATGGAACGCAGGCCGGCCTGACGAGGATCCCGCAGCATGGCTGGCTCGACTGATTCTTCACCCGTGTACGTGACACGGAAGAGTTCTGACTGAGTTCCGCGGCCACCGACAGAGAAGTACAGGGCACCGTCGGGACCAGCAGCCACGTCCGTGAGCGGGAGCGGTGTGCGGGATACAAATTCTTCCCTGACAGCCGTGTAGCTGCTGCCGGAGGGTTCGATGTGAATGGCATACATCGTGCCGAACGTCCAGTCACAGATGAACAGTGCCTTCTGGTACTTTGCCGGGAAGCGACAGCCGTAACCAAAGTCCACACCGACCGGAGATCCAGGTCCGATATTCACCATCGGCGGCAGACTGTCGAGATAGTGATTGGGCCATTTGCCGCTGCCGCTTCTCCAGCCGAATTCGCTTCCGCTGGTGGCATGAACGACTCGAGTCGGCCGGTACCACGGTGTTCCCACGTCCCATTCCATATCGGCGTCATAGGCGAACAGTTCCCCATCCGCGTTGAAGGCCATGTCGTAAGGGTTGCGGTAGCCAACGGACCAGAGGTCCCAGGTTTTGCCGTCGACGTCGGTGCTGGCGATCCAGCCGCCCGGTGCGAGGATCCCGCGAGCATGTCCGTTGGCATCCCACATCCGCGGCAGGATGTGATCTTCGGACCAGTTTGTGGGGATGCGACTGGAGTAGTCCGGGTTAGTGAGTTCTTCGCCGGCATCGAACGGGGGAAGTGTGTGGTTTCCGCAGATAACGAAAATGCGTTTGCCGTCCGGGGAGAGTCTGAGAGCGTGCGGGCCATGTTCGCCGCCGCCGCGGAACTGACGCAGACGCACACATTCATCAAACTGGTCGTCGCCGTCAGTGTCCTTTGCCCGGTAGAGCCCGCTGCCGGGACCACCGTTGATGGAGAAATAGAGTGCATCGAAGGCATAGAGCATTCCCTGGGCGGCCGTTGGCTGGATCTGGCACTTTGAAAAATCCAGACGCTCGACCCTGGTGACGCCCTCAGAGTCGCCCACCGACGGGAGCGTGATGCGGCAGATGCCCTTGTCGCCCTGGTCGCTGGCCAGAAGTCGTCCGCGGTTGTCAAATGCAATGCAGACCCATGACCCCAGTTCATCCTTTGGCACGGTGTACAGCTTTTCGACCTGAAAGCCTGGGAGCACTTCAAAGACACCAGCAGGGACGCGGGACGGTGCTGCGGTGCCGGAAAAGACCGCGTTCCATGGGCCATCGCCGTAGCTGCCACGACGCTCCACCGGCATGCCGTCGCCAGCGTCCCGTTTATCTGCACAGGTCCATGTCAGATCCGACACCAGATGCCCGGTTTTGCCATCGGCCGTTTTCCAGGCGAGTGCGAGCACAAAACCGGCGATACCACCCTGATTGGCCACTTCCGCCTCAAGGATGTTCGGCTGATCGCCGGAAACGAGCACATTTGCGACGTTGACATCGGCCGGTTCCTGCCATTCAGATCCGCCTGCGATCCGACGCCCATTGAGAAACACAGTGCAGACGTTGTCACAGGAGACCTTCAGACGGGCTGCAGTGGCGGCTGTTGGAAGTGTGAACGTCCTGCGGAGCACGTACCTGCTGTCGTTGTTCGGGCCCCAGATCCAAAGTGGCCGGGGGCCGGCGAGCAGTTCGGCGTCGGAGATGGCAGGGGCCGCGACCACTGCAGGAGCGGTGTCCGTCCCGCGGGGCTGAGCCGGCTGAAGTTCGACCTTCTGCGTGAAGGGCTGCTGGGCGGCACACAACGAAGCCGCGAAAAGACAGGAGATAAAAGCGGGGAAACGCATGGCGAAGTCCGTAGTGGGCGGGAAAGAGCGTGGATTACCGGCAGCAGGACAGGGCGTCTGCCATGACTGGAGTATCGCATGGGACGGCGGGAAAGAAAACTTCGAAGCCGGACAATTTTTCAGCGGTCAGCCGACGGTGGGCCGGTGGGCTTCGCGGAACGTCCAAAACGGCTTTCCGTACCATTCAGAATCCTGCGGATGTTGCCACGGTGACGCCAGATGATCAGGGTGGGGACGATCAGCGCGAACATGGTTGCCGGAAGCCCACGCGACGTCCACACCAATTCACCCCCCAGCCACAGATGGGCAGCGGCATAGGCGAGTGCCGCAACAATGGATGACAGTGAGACCATGCGGGAAGCAAGCATGGCGACGATGAACGCAACGAGAGCCAAACCGCTGGATTTGGGCGAAATCACCAGCACCACACCCAGAGCCGTGGCCACACCCTTGCCACCACGAAAACGCAGCCACACCGGAAACATGTGCCCCGCAATCGCTGACAGACCAGCAGCCACCATGAGCCATTCCGGTGGAGTCTGGCCGGAAAATCGGAGGGCGATTTCAGACAGAGCGGTTGGCACGAGCCCTTTCAGGGCATCCAGCAGGAGCACCAGCAACCCGCATTTCCAGCCCAGCACTCGCCAGACGTTGGTGGCACCGATGTTGCCGCTGCCGTGCTTGCGGATATCGTCCCCCAGCACCAGCAGACCTGTCACGTAGCCAAAGGGAATTCCGCCGATCAGAAAGGCGAGAAGACAATAGACAACAGCCGGCACCAGCATGGAAATTGCAAGCCTTCGAAGGGCGGTTAAACAGCAGGACTCGATGGAGTTTACACGGGAAGTTTCAGGCACGCGAGCGACGTCCTGCAGAAGACTCCGGGTGGATGACCGCGAAACCTGCGCTCAGGCTGCGGTGACACTTAACTGGACAGCGCCTGGTTCGACGTTCCGTTCACTGCTCACCACCCACCGCCCACTTCCCCCCTGCGATTTCGGCCTGTAAGGCCAGTTCCACCAGCCCGGGGTGCAACCCCG
>CAZLOQ010000028.1:0-9702 GCA_964561125.1 uncultured Chitinophaga sp.
AGCCACCGTGCGGCGGAATAAAACCGGTCATGGCAGATGTCCTTGCTGGTGGAATAAAACCATAACACCAATGAGGATCATACCTGTGCTGTGTACTGTCTTTCCTAAGGGAATTTGTCCTGCCGCAGGCATCTGGTATGAACGGCGTACCGGAACCCACAGAACACATAGGACCCACAAGACCGATGGGACCAATAGGACTTATAGGACCCATAGGACCCATAGGACCCGTAAAATCGCTGCCATCAACCTTACGGCACTGCCGTGGATTCCGGCGGCACTGAAAGTGGGTGCGGGCGTGTGGGATGATGACGGCAAAGGCCTCCATATCAGCCTGACCGGAGAGCAACCGCGGGAGGATCAGGTCGCGGGTGCGGCGGTGGTTTTGGATTTAACGCTGGAGCGTGTTTACTAGATCGAAGATGGCATCTGCCTTCGTCGCAGAATTCGAAATGATGTCGCGGGCTGGCCGCACCACGTCCGACGAAGCCAAGCTGGTCCAGTTTTGTGGGCCGCCATTGAGAGATCACCATCCTCACGCCCTCCAAATCCCCGCCGCATTCGCGGCGATGCCCTGTTCCAGTTCCCGCGCCTCTGCCTCGTTCAACCACACACTCATGACTCATCCTCCGCCCCAAGTCCTTCCGGATTCTTCAGCGACTTCCTTTCCTCCGACACAAGCCGCCGTTCCACCTTCTTTACATCCTCTGCCGCCGGCAGTGTCTCAGGGCGGATGCCGCGTTCCAGCAGGGTGTTGCGGACGGCCTGATTGTTGGTCACATGCTCTCGCGAAATTGCCGATTCACTGCCCATGCCATGTTGACGAGCATTGAAGATCGTGATCTCAGTGGCAAAATCTTTGGCTTTCAAAATGATCGTGGGGGCGAAGTCGGCCAGCGGGCGATTGTCCGGGACCTTCCACTGAGCTTTCATCGCCTGCGTCGATTTTCCAAACAGTGCCTGATCCCCCTTGCTGCGAATCAATGCGAAGTCGTTGTTGCCGCCCGTCTGCTCGAAAATCACATCCGAGAGTTCTTTTTCGGTGGCGCTGAGCTTTTTGCGGGCCGAGACTCGCTCGGACTCCAGCAGCCGCTGCTCGATCAGCTCGGCACGGCGAGTCTGGATTGCAAAATAGGTCTGCGCGAACGCGATTTCCTGCTTTCTGGGATCGCCGTTCTGGGCAATCAGATAGCAGGCGTAGCGCGTCAGCATGATGTCGTCGATTTCCCGCTGGCTGCCCGAGCCAAGGTCGACCATTTTCCCGACGTCAGCAAAATGGTCTGCGACAACGTGTCCTGAGACCTCGCAGGCAGTTTTTGCTTTCGCCAAAACACCAAGAAAATTGTCCCATTTGGTGTAACCCAACAGGTGTTGCAGATCTCTTGCCAACCAGTACTCAACGCCGCCCTCGGACTGCTGGGCGTGGTCTTCAAAGTCAGCTGTCAGTCTGTGGATGAGTTCCGTTTTCATGCCCGCAAAATCTCCGCTACGTTGCTTGCGATCGTTATTTCCAGTTCCCGCGCCTGAGCGTTCAGTCCTTCCAGCTCCTCCTTCAGCGTCTCCAGTTGCGTCTTGAAGTCCTCGTCACTCACCTCCTCGCCCGGGGCCACGCCGACATAGCGGCCAGGGTTGAGCGACCAGCCCTGCGCTTCGATCTTAGCCAGCGTCGCCGCCTTGCACAGGCCAGGCACGTCGGCGTACTTCAGCTTCCTGCCGAACACTTCCTTCAGCTTCGCCTCCGTCTCCTCGCCGCCCACAGTCAGGTCGGGCGCTTCGCCGCGATAGAGGCGCACCAGGTTAGCGATGAAGCCGATCTGCGCGGGCGTCCAGTCGCGATGGGCCCGGTCCACTTGTCGGTAGATGTGTCTGGCGTCGATGAAGAGCACGGTATCGGCCCGCTTCGTTTTGGCCTTGCCGCGATCGAGGAACCACAGTGTGCAGGGCAGCGTAACGGTGTAGAACATGTTGGGGCCGACGGCGACCATTACGTCGACCGCCCGCGCCTCGATCAGCTTCTGCCGCAGCTCCTGCTCGCTGCTGCGAGCATCCGAGGCCGAGTTGGCCATGACAAAGCCCGCGCGGCCCCTGGCATTGAGCGCGGAGTGGAAGAGCTGGATCCACAGGTAGTTGGCGTTGTCGGTCCTGGGCAGGCCGAACGGGAAGCGCCGCCCCGCACCCACCATGTCCTTGAGCCGCTCCTTGTCCACCGCGTTCACGTTGAAGGGCGGATTGGCGAGTACGAAGTCGAACTGACCGGTGGCCTTGTGCGGGTCGTCGTAGTAACTGTTGACGTTGCCGCCGTGGCGGATGTCGCCTTCCAGCCCGTGCACGGCGAGGTTGAGGCGGGCGAGGCGGCCGGTCTCGTCGGTCTTTTCCACGCCGCAGATGGACAGCTCGGCGGCCGGGTTCTTGTGATGCTCGGCAACGAACCGCGCCGACTGCACGAACATGCCGCCCGAGCCGCAGGCAGGGTCAGCAGGTAGTCGAAGCGCGCCTCGGGGGCGAGGTACAGCACGTTGTCGGCGTGGTAGGCCGCGGGCTCATCGACGCGGCTGCCGCGGCGGGAGGAATCGCCGGCCTTCTCCAACTTCGTCCGCTGAGCGGCGTAGCGTACCTCGGCAAAGCGCAGGAAGATCAGTCCGAGGATGGGGCCGGAGTACTCCTGGGCCTTGAGGCCGGAATTGGCGCGGAACTGGTCGGCGGCGTCCCACAGGCGTCTTTCAAGCGACGCGGAGCCGGCGTCTTTTTCAGCAGGGGCGATCCATTGCATCAAAACGACTTTTTCTAAGAATCTGCGACAGAACACTTATTAATAACCATCCGGAAGTCGGAACTTTCGCGACATAATAGCGAGTATTCTGTGCAGGACGAAGCCTTGCTCACGGGATTTTGTGCTGGCCCTGGCAGGAATCGTCGTCATCGCCACTGAACGGAACCGCGTCAGGTGTGACAGGATCTGCCCCACGTCGCCCGAACAGCGGTTTGCCGCCATTACACCAGTTGTCTGCCACGGAGGGCTACGGCACGCAGCGGACCGCAAAAAGACTGGATTTCGGCACGATTCTCTCGCCAGTGCGGTTGTCACTGCCCGCCGAAGAGGGGGATGGAGACGCCGGACGCTTACACAAAACTGACCGAATCATTCGGCGAAGAAATGTGTTTTCAGTTTTTCAGGAGTGAGATGCTGGTCAAGCATTTCCCACAGCAGAGTAAACATGAACTGATCTTCCGTTCACCTGCTGGTTTTGAACGCGCCCACGAGTGGCTGGTTTTGACGCGCCCACGAGTGGCTGGTTTTGACGCGCCCAATGACACCGTGGTTCGGATGAAGTGGATCTAAGATACCTAAATCATCGCACGGAGGACGATTTTCCGCATCCCCAATTTCATCTCAGGCGAGCGGAACTCCGGTCACAGCCTGCCTGCTATGTAAGAACGTACGAGGACGGGTAGATTCAAGCATAGCTCGCACCTGCCGAAGGTATACGTTGACAAGTGTTTCAGGGCTGCATCATGGCAAAGAGTCCCTGACCAAAATCAGTGCCTACCGGAATCAACTCAACTTCCGTGACTTGGTCAATCCATTTTTGGAGGAATTTGTGATCCATCCAGTCCTGTCTCGCGAGCTTCTGGAGCGACGCCGAAAGATTCCTGAAGTATGGCCCAACGTCGACATGGGTCTCAACGGAAACTCGCTGTGCAATTTGGCCATCTGCAAGTCTAGCGATGCACCTTTGAAGCACTTTCAACACTGAAGCGGATTGATCCGCTGGCAGGCGAAGTGCAAACGGGAATGGTTTGCACTTCAGGCCGTCCTGCCGAGCCGCTTCTGCTAGAAAGGCGTTGTTGAGCATCCCAATCCACGTCATAACCAACATTTGGTCGTCCGCAATCACAGCAACTAAGCGATTGGCAGGCACAGAGAGGCGGCGAGCGACAGCGATCCCAACATCAAATGCATAAGGGAGCGAGTGAGATTGATAAGCGGGCGACGTTTCAGCATCGTCGGCTCCTCTGAGCTTTACACGCATACCTTCCGTTCCAACAACTTCATACGAGCGACCGGCCAATCGCACGGTATTGCCGCGGGCTGAGCGAAGCGAAGCAGCGGTCGCAATGAGCTTGCCGGTCTCCACGTCGACCAATTCAATCTCTGCAGGATGTGATTCCATATTCGCATAGATTTTGCTGCTTTCGATAAACGCCTGCCCCTTTGACGCGGGTTGAAAGATATCGTTACGGCAGTCGAGCAGGCCTTCCGTTATCATATCTGCCAACGACGAATCAAGGACGGAAGCCGTGACAGGCGGGACTACGTCCATAGTCAATGCCCTTCGAAGTTGATTGCTCGTCCTGCGATTGCCATCGACCTGTTTCAGGTAAGCGAGCGTCTGTTGCACCAGCACGGACCGACGAAATGGCACGACGGGACCTTGAGGAATTCCAATTTTCGCCTGCTCAATCATACCTTCAAAGATGAGTTGACGAGCCAGACTCGATGCAACACAAAGCACACGCGTCTTACCTTGAAGTCGTCGGCAGCCACGGCCGATGCGTTGCAAAAAACTCGCAAGGGAAAACGGCGGGTCGATACAGATCACCAAATCGACGCTACCGATGTCGATGCCAATCTCGAGAGTCATTGTGGAAACACAAACTGAAAACCGGTCACTCTTGAATCGAGCCTCCGTATTTTCACGTTCAGCCTTCGCCAGGTTTCCGTGGTGCCCGTAGATCGATGCAGAAGCAAAACGACCATATCGAAAGTGCCGGGTTGACGCATCGACCTGCCTTCGACTATTCACGAACACCAGTACTTTTCGCACATCGGGAAAAACGTCAGACGCAGTGATCGCCGCTTCGGCACACCCACGCTCATCACCGACGGCAGTGATGACATGGGCCTCGATTTCCCGCTGCCCTGATACGCTGACGACTTCGGCGGGCTCCCCAAGGTAGCTAATCGCTGTTCGACGCGCATCGGGCAAAGTCGCAGAAAGCGCGACGATCTGGAGTGTCCGCGTGCCGCTTGACGCATGATTCAGGAATAGTCGCAATCGCTGGAGAAGTGAGCGAAGTTGATCACCTCTTGGGGAACCATCCAGAAGATGGATTTCGTCGATGATAATTACGCGTAGATGAGCAAGCCTATGCTTCCGAAACGTCAACATAGACTCGAATGACTCAGGAGTCGTGATGACAAACTGTTCCGGGCCTTCGTCACGAGCGATTGCATAGTCAGCGGTTTTGCGGCCGAGTGAAATTCCCATTTCGCGCAGCGGCCCGGCCAGGCGTTCGAAAAGGTCGTTGACCAGGGCCCGCGTTGGAGTAATCAGCAAAATGCTCAACCCCTCCCAACGACCACCTCGAAGTCGCTCACAAATCGGTGCCACCACGGCCTCGGTCTTGCCTCCCGCCGTAGGTGCAGTAACGAGTACGCTGTTTCCAGCAGCGATCGGTGCGATCGCCGCAAGCTGAACCGGGCGCAGACATCCAAAACGGGCAAAGAACGCATTCCATGAAGTGGCGAGAAGTTGACGCAACTCCACGTGAAGGGCGAGATCTGCGGCAAGGGCTTCATAATCCGTCACGGATCACACCTCGTATGAAACCAGCGTCTGTCGCCAATCGTCGAGGACCTTCAACACGGATTGCACAGCTAAACGCGTCGATCCATCACCACGAAGACGCCACGATCGAATTGCTGCACCAGGCAGTTCCATGGGCATCGTACACTTAATGTCGTAGGCCTGACAGTAAACGGGAAATACTCGTTGAATGTATTCGCCGAGGAGTTCTGGCGTGAAGCCCGGCAGATCGACGATCTCTAACGAGCCATATCTGCTCCAGAATGACTCCGGACCGTCATCACCTCGCGGAGTCATGGCGATCGCCAAACCAAGGTGGCAGGGGTCGATTGTGGAAAATGGGTAACCCCCGCATCGAACACTGTGAGAAAGTAATCGGGAATGATCGCAGCCAAGAAACGTCTTTTTACAGCTACGCTTACCACGTTCCGCACCGGCTGCCCAAATTAACCCGCCAAGCAAATTGCCAGCGTGACTTTGCGCTTTCCAGTCCAAATCCTGCCATTTCTCCATTTCGTCAAGCACCACGATCAATCCGCGATAGCCCAAGAACCGCGAGAGTCGACTGATTCCAGACAGAACATAACTACCGAAGTCTCCCTGCGTTCCGGCGTTGAAGGCGGGCCAGTCGCGAGCCTCGCCACCGAGAATATGGACGCGTCGAGCAGACGCAGGCGTGACGCCGGGTTGACACGCAAGAAGGCCAACGAGTTCTGGGTTGTCCAATTGCGTAACATCAGACAAAAGCCACGCCAGCGGCCGACATTGGGACACTTCTTCGAGTATCCGCCTGGCTTCAATCGCCCGAAGTCGCGGCCCGACGTTTGTGCCGAGGGCCGACCGAAGTTTCTCCTGCGTTCTGAAAACGAGACCCCGTGCCCCGCAAACGCCTGCATCTGGGAAGCGAAGATTTTGCATCAGGCTGCGATAGATAAAGTGAGGCTTCTTAAGTTGATTCTCGAACGCATCAATCTCTGTTGAAGCAATCACGTAACCTGCTTCTAACGACAATTGTTTCAGCAATTCAAGGCTAAACGTCTTCCCCTGGCCATACGCTCCCCGGATCACGACGGAACAACCACCCTTTAATTCAACAGCCGCAAGCAGGCCGTTGACTTTCCCTTGAATAGCTTCGATACCCACTGCGAATGGCCGCGAGTCAACGTGGACTGGGGTAAGACCATTCCTGAGCGACTCAAACACTCTACACAATCGGCGTCTGTCTGCGGCACACAAACTATCGATACCTGGACTTTCACGTCCATCGCCCAACGTTGCTTCAGTGACAGCAGGAACAAATTTCAGGATCGGCGGGGTTACCGGTTTTGACAGATTTGAGAATGAATCGCCTCGAGGCAGCGTTTTTGATTCCCGTAATTCGACGGGGCGGTTACGGCTTCGAATCGCAGACAGCAGTTTGCCAACACCGTCTGAATCGTTCCGTAGTTGTGAAACCTCGGGCGCCGCTAAATTCCCTGGGGTTGATCTCGGCGAAGTGGACTGACTGGATGCGATTGCAGTGAAATCGTGCCGCATGCTGGGCGGCACCCGATAAAGTCCGACATAATTGGAACACCTAAGAATCCAATCCACACCTTCAATTCTGATGAGTTCACACTCACCAAACCGATCATGTAGGAACTTCGTCCCCATAGTCCGATCCCGCGAAACTACTCGCCCATAGATTCAACAGTGGCCGTTTCCATGGCCCTGAGTTCTTCCACCGCCCCGTTAGCGATAGATGCTGCATCCGACTCGGACAATTCAAAGGCACCACGATTGCGAAATTCGTCAAGCGCCTTGACAGTGGTCTTCACTAGAAGTCGTCGCGCTCCTGTTCCCGTTGACTGTCGAAGAGATGCAACCGCAATCCGGTGCAACTGCGGGTCAATTGGGACACCGTTGTTCGGGACCCAATCGTAGGCTGCACAATATATACTCAGTACTTTGCATGCTATTTCCTGCAGCAGATCCAACTCTTTCATCCCCTGAAGCGAGTTAAGATTCACTCGCGTTGCCGGGCCACAACGTTGCTGGAGCGCCGGGTATGCAGTCACAAAATCCGTGAAGAACTCAGGCATCACCGCGTACAGAAACATCGTTCCTGGGAAATCGCCGTTGTTGCAGTGATTTATAACACTTAACAGATTCTCGCAGGCTTGTTTTTGAGCTTTTGTCGACATCAAACTCAATGTGCGACGAGCCTCGTCAAAAAGTAGAACGGTCCCGGTCGCCAATCCGCATCTTTGCAGTATTTGAGTCACTGACCGCAGCAACCGAAATGCACTCGATCTGTCCAGCTTCTCAAACACCCCTATCTTCTTGAGCTCTGTCTGCGGTATGGCTTCGCCACGGAGATACAATTTTGCAATTTCTTCACGTTCAGATTCACCTTTAAGTTTGGCCGTTAGAAACACTGCAGCAGCCGTCATCAGGGCTGAACTTTCAACAGGTGTGTTTCGAAAACACTGTTGCACCCACTGAAGTGCGTTCGCTTTCAATCCATCGTCCGGCAAACCACTCAATACTCGGTCAAACTTCCGATCAATGAGTTGCTCAAGCACACGATTGAGTCCTCGCGTGCGGTCCAAATCGGTCGGGCCATCCGGCTGAGCCTGAAGTGATCTCGCCACAGCCGAGAAAACACGATCAGGGCGATCCAGCGGGGATTCATCCTGAGATAACTCGACGTAACCGACGACGAAGTTGCGGTCCCATGCGATTTCCTGCACGCAACGCAGGAATTGCGTCTTTCCATTCCCATAGTCTGCTTCTATCCATTTACAGGCTCCGCCACCATCCTCCCCTTCAATGCTGGCACAGTGATCATCCAGGTATTTCCGACGAATCTCGGCGAGCAAATGGTCTGTCCCAACATTCAAGGCCGACGCACCAAGTTTCGGTGGCTGCCCAGAGTTGCGAAGGCTCTCGATCGCCTTTTTTGCGGTCATTTGAATCGCACGTGAACTAGACACTTCGTCTCCATTGAACTTTAGCTGACAGATTAGGACTCATTAACCAAGACGAGTGCCTGGAAATAGGTCCCTTCGCCAAATCCTCGCTGTAAGTCAGTCGGGATGAACACTGATTTCTTTGAGTTCTTCGTATTTTCAATGACAGCTGGTTCCAAACGAAACCTTCGGGGTGCCTTTACGTTTTGCTCGGACTGAACCAGCGATTTAAGCTCGACGATAAAGCGAGCAAGCGGGTAATCCCGAAAAGTGTCGGTCGTTAAGGTGCGACTACGGTCTTGACGCAGCAAAGTCATTTCGCGATGCAACTCTGGCAGCGGACACCGGAGTTCGCGGGCTTCGTTTAGCCTGCGACTACGAGTCAGTGCGACTCTGATAGCTTCTTCGAAATCATTCGCCAACTTTGCAATGTCCGTCGGAGCGGCAAGCAAGAACTCAGCAGCTGCAGAAGCCGCAGCAATTAGCTTTGTCGCATCTAGAAGAATCGGTGGACAGACAGGGTGATTTGCGTAAGCCAAAACTCCTGTTTCTTGAGCAAAGTCAAGCGACAGATGAAACGGACCAACGAAGAACCCACCGGGCGCTTTGCCTGCGGACAGCTTGTGGCTGTTTGCTTCTGTGAACAGGGAATCCACAAACATCTGTTCAAATGATTTCGCGGCGTCATCCAACTGCTTCTGCAGCAGCCCTTGCAGTTGCTCTATGTCGTCTTTCGCACCTTCCGTCAAATGCGACGCAAGATCTTTCATCAGCTTCCGAGTATCCCTGAATGGCCAAGGTCTTTTGGCGATTCTGCCTGCCGCAAGCCTGAGAATTTCGTGGGTCTTCCTCAATGCAACGAGCTTCACTCTGATGCTGGCCTGTGAGGCCGAGATATCGCTGGCGATTTGCTGGCCAAGACTTTTCATCGGAAGTTTTGTCTCAGAAAAATGACCTAGATCGAAGGCGCTGTTTTCTCGCACGAAATCGGAAGACTACCATTGCCTGGAAGTTCTACTCGCTTCAGTCAATGAAGGCAAGAGAGTACAGCCAGTATTTGACTGAAACTCGAGGTCTGTGGCGCTGAACGCCGTCCGGCAGACGTGCGATCGGGTGATAGTGTCGTTTCCAGTGTGCAGGGAGCTTACTTTTCCAGCTGGAGG
>CAZLOQ010000028.1:9712-10915 GCA_964561125.1 uncultured Chitinophaga sp.
TGCGGATCAAGATTTTCCGGGAGTTATCCCGGGACGTCCGGGCTGGACGGTGCCGGGCGGAGCGCAGCCAGGAGATGGTGAGGTTGCCGGAGTGGTCCAGCAGTTTTGTTTCGGCGTAGAGGGGTTGCTGGGTAGAGGTCGACCAGAGTTTCAACTGGTCTCCTTCGTGGCGGCAGGCGAAGCAGTACCAGACGTCACGACAGTGATTGGCAGCGAAGCTCCTTCGGCTTCGGGATTGCCGCGCGGCGGGCAGGCGGGCGCAGAGTATGCAGACGCCGCGGAGGTGATCTCCGCGGCATTGCACTGGTTCAAATGACAGAAGGTTGTGCACTCGAGAGAGGGAGATCAGGCGGCGGACGTCGCGGCAGCACCACTGGAATCGACAAATTCCAAAACTGCATCCCTGCTGCCGGAAAACTGCCTCAGGTCTGACTGGAACTGACACTCGCGAACATCAGGGCCGCAACGCCTGAGGGCCAGGCTGGCTGAAGCCAGCAGCATCGAGCGAACAGCGGCCCGCAGGCGAAGTGGAAGGGCACAGGCGGTCCGGATGCTCCCGGTAGTTGCAGGCGGCTCCCGGGGCGGCTGGTGGCAGGGCAGAGGGTTCATCGAGTTTTGGCGATAAGCTGCATTTGGATAAAAAACTGGCAGGGGGTCGACTCTTGCTGGTATCTTTATCCACATGAGCATCACGCACACTCCTGAAGAACCCCGACCGATGACAGCGGCGCTGGATCATTTCGGCGCCCACGGTGGGATGCTCCGCACTCGCGAGGCTCTGGAGGCCGGCATCCATCCCCGGACTCTGTACGCACTGCGTGATTCCGGTCGGATCGAACTTCTCAGCCGCGGGCTGTACCGACTGGCGGATGCGCCGTCTCTCGGTAACCCGGACCCTCTCAGGATTCCCAACCGAGTACTCTGCCTGATCTCGGCGCTCGCGTGGCACGAACTCACCACTCAGATTCCCCACGAAAGCTGCATCTCCATTCCCCGAGGGGCGTCCGTTTCAGGAAGTGCTGCAATACTTCGCGATAGAGCGTTTTCTCTATCGTCTGTCGCAGTCAGCCCACGCCGAGCGGTTCATCCTTAAAGGAGCGCTCCTGTTCAACCTGTGGGGCGCGCCATCCTCCCGTCCGATACGCGACATTGACCTGCTGGGCCGACTCAATAACAGCGTGGACGCCCTCGTTCGGGTGTTCC
>CAZLOQ010000028.1:10925-11530 GCA_964561125.1 uncultured Chitinophaga sp.
CGTGGACATTGCGTCACCACCCATGAGCGCTCATGGGTGGTCACGCAATGTCCACGGACTCGATTCAGGCCGTGCGTGCGTCGGAACTTCGGCCTGAACATGCAACAGATGGCATCCAGTCCGTACATCACATCTCCACGTCCTCTTCCTCACCTGGCAAATCCGCGGTTTCCACCGCCGGCTTTCCCATGGCTCTTGAGATTTCGGCAAGCAGCAGAGTGCGGCGGGATTCGATGAAGCCTGCATAGTCGTTGGTACGGAGGAATGCGGGTTCTATGAAATGGCTCCTGAGAATTGCGTCCATACCGGCGGCGTCAAGGACGACGCTTTTGTGTTCCTGCAGCTGCCGGAGGTAATCAGCGGGGGCCTTGCCGCCGATCATCCGGTTCGACTTGTATGAAACAGGTGTCTTATTCAGAACGGAATTGTACAGCTTCGGTGATATGCCGTTTTTTTCGCACCAGTCCTGTGGGAAGATGTGATGAATGTCGAGCTTGCACTCTTCCCAGTCCGTTTCGTCGAGGTCGCGGATGGTGCTCTTCCAGAAAAAGTCCTGAGCGCCGTTACGCTGGATCAGGACGTTAATGCCCTTGTAGGCGGCACTA
>CAZLOQ010000028.1:11540-45705 GCA_964561125.1 uncultured Chitinophaga sp.
GGGTTCATGCGGCCCCCCCTCGACCCATTCCAGCACCTCCTGGAGGTCATTGGCCATCCGTGTTTCGACAGCGCCGCCGTAGAGTTCGCCGAGCACGCCACACCAGAACCAGCGGCAAACACAATCGTAGACTTTTTGCTCCAGCCATCGATCGCCGAGAACGGCCAGGATGGATGCAAGCGGGACCAGCTGTGTGCGGTAGGGCAGGTCGCGCTGCGAGAAGAAGGATTCCTTGCGGAGGAATTTCGCAACCTTCCAGAAACCCTCAGCAAGCTGATCCTTCAGTTCGTTGTAGGCCGAAAGCGGAAGTTCAAGCACAGCTTCGCGCTTGGCGCTGACACCGGTGACCTGTTTTCCGGTTTTACCGCCGGCGACATCAGCTTTTCGTCGCTGGTACGTGTACAGCAGCGAGAGTCCCTGGAAAAAATCGGTGGGCTGGATGTCGGCGAGCATCGTCTGCCTGCACAGACGCTCATGGATACCTTCAGTTTTGTCCTTCTTGTTGCCATACCACTGATCACGCAGATTCACGCCGTCGGCGGCGTACGAAGCTGTCAGCAGCTCAAACACCGAAAGCGGCACGCCACCGGTATTGACCTTTTCAAAAACGAGGCACACCGCTTCTTTCTTGTTGGCTTTTTTCAATTCAATGACGGGAATGTCGTAGTTGCGAAACTCATTCAGCACCGTCATACGAAACTGCATGTATCTGGCGAATTTTTCCGGGGCATAAGCATTGAGTCCGTATTCCCACGAATCTGAGTTGAGGATCTGACTGCAGGGGAAATAGAAATTCTGGTATTCCAATTCCCTCGATCGAAGATCGAGCGTGATGTCGCGGCCGAAATTGGTCTTGAGTGTGCGATCCGGATCGACACCTACTATGGCACTGTCGATCTGCCCGGGCCCCTCCAGAGCCCGCTCGATATCGATGTCATAGTACCGGTCGATCGGTCGCTTCTTCTCGTCCCGGGTCCGGACCGGCTGATCGAGAAGCAGCACCTGGGTGAGTGATGTAAGGCGCTGCTGGCCGTCAAGGATCAGACGTTCGGCTTTGGATGGCGGACTGCTGGCCGGATCCAGTCCCTCTACCGGACGCACCTTGAATTTGGCTTCCCCGCCTGCTTCAAGCAGCATGATGGCACCGACCGGAAACGCTCGAGCAATACTGACCAGCAGCGAGCGAATGTGTTCGTCGTCCCAGACCCAGCCTCGCTGAAAATCCGGCAACTGAATCTTTCCAGACTCGATTCCGTGCAGCAGATCCGCGAGACGTGTCTTTGTCGAGTCAAACGTGGACATGGCGCGTGATTTCTTCTGTGAGGATTTGTTACGCGAGGACGATTCGCAGAGCAGCGATTTGCCTGAGGTCGGGAGTCAGAGGGTTGACCTTTGACGACACGGAAAAGCAGGGGCAAACTGGAAAAATGGGGAACAAACATGATAGCGAGAATGGAATTCCCACGCACGGAAGTCGGGGTGAAATTTGACGGAGGAGAACGGGATTTTTGGGACGTGGGCGGCGGGGGACGTCGGCACGCACCCATCGTGCGGGCAGCTGAGTCGCTTTCCCGGCTTACGTTGTGGCGTGCGGGCAGGGTGGTGTCCGTTTCCTGACGCTACCGCTGTTCAAGGTCGGTGAGGTCTTTTCCCGGCTGAGCCGAGCTGGTGGTCTCGTCGCGGTCCTGTTCCGAAAGCAGTCGATCGACTTCGGCAGACAGTTCTGCCGGCTCCCGGACTGTACCGGCAAAGAGTGTGACCGCACTTCCGTGCGGCAGAACCTGCCGCTGGCCAAATCTGATCGTGTCAGAAAATGTCCTTCCTGCAATGCTTAATGGATTCAACAAACCGCAGGAACAGAGCAGAAAACACTCCGGCAGTAACACATCGCGAATGAACTTGATCAAGGCACAGGTTCTGCATCAGCTCGCTGATGCAGCAGAGCCATTTGTACCGGTGCCGGCGGCCCTGACACCTGACAAGGCTGGACTCCATAACAGAAGCCAATTCCGGATCACCCGCGCGATTTCTCGATCTTCGGGTCGGCTGAATTCAGCGTCTGTGTCTGCCGCAACAGTAACATTTGTGTTCCGCGATTGAGTTCCACCCTTTGGTGCCGCTCTGCAGACGACTCCGGAACGCCGCTCGCCGCTGCTCCTCGTACACTCTATGCTGGTCAGACGAAAGCAGGCGTTTCCTTGAGCAATGGAACGTTCGAGAAGCTGTTTAGCCAGGGGGGGCGTCAGTCGACACGCGGGAACGCGACAGCCATGTCATGGGCAGCCCATGACATTGAGCTCAGGCGAAAGCCAAACCAAATCCTGCTTTGGCTGATGCAGGCGCAGCAGAGTCTATGGTCAGAAGCGGATGAAGTACCGCGAATACCGCGCCGCCGGGTATCCGATTGCCACTGACCTGATCGAAGGAGTCCGCACCGATCTGGCCATCCTGCTGTCGTCGTTTGAGTAAACGTGCGACCGAATCGGATTGGGCCGGAACTGTCAGCGGGAAGAGCGACATACGACGTCGAACTTCAACTTTTCCAGAGCTACCTGCCGGTATTCTGCTCCGCCTGGACCGACTCGCAGCCCGCAAGTGCCATTCGGACATCCGGCATGGTGAAATAGAGCCGCATCAACTTATCCAGCGATCGAGTCTGGACTGATGCTCCGGTCAGCCAGCGCGAAACCGTCTCTGCTGCGATGCCCAAATGCTCGGCAAATACTTTTTGATTTACATCGCACAGATCGATTCCAGACCGTATCTGACGAGGCGTCAGCAGACCGAGATGGCTGCGCAGAGCAAGACTGATCTCATCGTCTGTCGCGGCTGTAAAGTATTGTTCCCCACAATGCCTGCACTGGTCGATTCCCAGGCTGGCTATCGAGAATGTATGCAACTTTCCATCGTGACGCACCTCAGCGTTGTAGGGAATATGGCACTTTGAGACCGATATCCCGCCGCAGACAGCGCACTGTCGCGGATAAGGTTTTCCTTCGGCCTGCACGGTACTGGATTGCTTATTCATCATGCATATTCACAACGATGACTGTTGGACCCGTGCTGGTAACCTGCAGCACGGTTTCAATATAGACCCTGCGACCAGCAATCGAGATTCGAAAGTCGTAGTGGAATTCATGCTGATCTCGCCACAGTTCCCGTCGCTCGACAACCTGATCGATTTCACGCCCGGCCTCAACATGCTCATGCATCATCCTCGACACAGTTCGCATATCTTCGTGGTCAAAATTCTTACGAAGCCATTCGCCGGGACGTCGTAACCAGACGACATACCCGTCGTAGCTCCACTGCCGCAGGGCTTCTCGAAATGCCTCCAGAATCTCACGGCTTGCCAGTGGAGCCATCATTGACGATCCGCCCCGAGTGTGCGCCATCGATTGATGTATGTCAATCTCATCATCTTGTGATTTTCCACAGTCGCCAACTGACAGATCTACATCAATTGCCAGAGCTTCAATAAGAATGTTCGTGGTTTCCATATCCCGAAAAAAGTGATCATTTGTTCAGTTTTTTTTCTCCGAGTCGCCTTTCCCTGAGTCGACCTGATTCGATCGCAATCCGGCACCCGACTTCTGCCCGGCCTCGGTCCGGATGTAAGGCGACGCCCCTGTTGGGTCGGCCTCGTGTTGATGCAGTATTGCGAGTGAAGGAACGGTTGTCTCAGGAATCGATTGTTGCGCAGTTCACTGTGGAGTTGCGGTTGAAGGCAACCCTGCAGGTTCCCGCCCGGGAGATTTACGGCCATCAGTACCCAAAGCCAACGCACTCTCAGTTCTCACAGTGGCAAGGACTTGCGTCAGGAACTTTTCGCTGTCCCCCGCACTGCCAACGCCGTCCAACCGCGGCGTTCCTGTCCGAACACTGCCGGAGCAGTGACTGCTGTTCCCGATGCCCCACTGGTTTCGCCATGGGAAATTGCCGACTTGAGTCGCGAGCTTTCGTCGCTGAGGTCCTGAATCTGCCCGGCAGCCAGCGAAAGACTCACGAACGACGGCGAGAGATTCCGGAAAGATTCCGGAAAAAAACTGTAAAACAACCCTCGGTTGCCGCTTGCTGCTGCGGTCGTCCCATTTCGGACATTCGGCTCGAGGTGACCGTTTCGCAGGCCGAAAACGCCGCTTTGCCATCCCCATTCCCCGCTTTCTCCCGGCTCGCGTGGGATTTTTTTCCCGTCACCGCTAAAATGTCGAGACCTCGTATTCTCTTCCAGTGCCGTCGCCGCTGCCCAAAGGTTGCTGCTGCCCATGTCCCCAACCGCCGCTCCTGCTGCTCCTGTTGATTCCCCCATCAGTGCTGTCCCGGATGTTCGTGGACGTTTCGGCGAGTATGGTCGCCGCTATGTCCCCGAAACTCTGATGTACGCCCTCGAACAACTCACCGAAGCCTGGGAACAGGCCAAGGCCGACCCCGAATTTCATCGGGAACTCAATGACCTGCTCACCCACTTCGTCGGCCGTCCCAATCCGCTCTACTTCGCAGAACGGCTCACCGAAAAATGCGGTGGCGCCCGCATCTATTTCAAACGCGAAGATCTCAATCTCACCGGTGCCCACAAAATCAACAACACCATCGGCCAGGTACTGCTCACCCGCCGCATGGGAAAAACTCGCGTGATCGCCGAAACCGGCGCCGGTCAGCACGGCGTTGCCACCGCCACCGCCTGTGCCCGGTTCGGCTTCCCCTGCGTGGTCTACATGGGCGAAGAAGACGTCCGCCGTCAGAAGCTGAATGTCTTCATCATGCGCACCATGGGTGCCGAAGTCCGCCCCGTCACCACCGGCTCCCGCACACTCCGCGATGCCATCAACGAAGCCATGCGCGACTGGATGGCCTCCGTCCGCGATACTCATTACATCATCGGCAGCGTCGTCGGCCCCCATCCGTTCCCCATGATGGTCCGCGACTTCCAGTCCATCATCGGCCGCGAAGCACGCCAGCAGTGCCTCGCCCAGACAGGCCGGCTCCCCGACGAAGTCATCGCCTGCGTCGGCGGCGGGTCCAATTCCGCCGGCATGTTTTACCCCTTCGTCGACGATCCCACTGTGCAGCTCACCGGTGTCGAAGCCGGTGGCCGCGGTGCCGCTCCAGGTGACCACGCCAGCACACTCAGTCATGGTAAACCCGGCATCCTTCACGGCAGCTACAGCTACGTCCTTCAGGACGACGACGGCCAAACTTCCGATGTGCACTCCATCTCCGCCGGACTCGATTACCCCGGCGTCGGCCCCGAACACAGCTACTGGAAAGACCTCGGACGCGTCAATTACGTCAACGTTCTTGACGATGATGCCCTCGCCGCCTTCAGCACAATGGCTCGCACCGACGGCATCCTTCCCGTCGTCGTCTGCCTCTCCGGACGCGGCGACAAAGACGTCAATGAAGTCGCCAGACTCACCGGCCAGCAGATGTGATTCCGGAACGACCGTGAACTCACGTCAACCCGGGGATTCTCTGTCAGTCCCAGCGGCAGTGCAGCAGACACCCGGATTGGGAAGCCAGAAGCAGACCGTCCCCCGTGGCCTGCATGGCGAAGGAAACAAGGGGGTCGGCGGCAAAGTCGCCGGCCCACAGAACGTTCCCGTCAAAGGTCATCCGGAAGAGCCGCTGTTCCATCGTCCAGACAGCGACGCGTTCACGGGTGACCGAGCAGGCGACTTTGGCCGGAATGCCGTCCACGGCAAAGATCCCCAGCTGACCGCCGTCCAGATCACAGACCTGCACGCCGTGGTTGAACGCTGCCAGAAAAATTCGCCGACCGGACTCGGAAATGGCCATGTCGCCCACCTGACTCATCAGCTGCTCATCATGGAGCACTCGCCCCGCAAGGTCGTATCGCGTGATCTGGCCGACTTCAGTCGCTGCCAGCAACTGCGGTGTCTCCATCAGAAACTGCAGATGCTCAACCGGCCTCCGCGTTTCAATCCGGGCAATCTCACGGCGTTCGGCTGTCATCAGATGAATGCGGCTGGAATCTGTAGCAAAGGCGATATGCCCCCCGGCCGGTGAAATTGCCAGACTGGTGATTCGACCGGTCACCCGCGATTCCCATTCCGGCTTCAAATCCGGTCCGATGGCCATCAGGCTGGCATCGTTTCGAACCCCGGCCGCAAGATCACTGCCATGAGCGACGGCGAGCAGTCGAAGTCCCTGGCAGGCGAAAGCTTCGCGGAGTCGTTCACCGGTGGGTGTGAGCAGGCACAGGCGACCGTTGGCGGTGGCGACCCAGATGCGGCGGGTTTCAAGGGACAGTCGCAGGGCAGCGATGCCGTCAGGAAAAAAATCCTCGAAGACTTCGTCCGGCCGAGCACCGACACACTTCTGGAGCAGGTGAGACGCCATGTCAAATCTGCCGTGTCCTTCAGTTTCGTGACAGGCGGGTTTCGAGCGCTTCAAGGGCGCGGGCGACGTCGGGGTCGGCAGAGATTTCTTCCTGGGTACGCCCGCGGAAGAAGGTCGCCTGCTGGTCTGCATCGGCAGCCACCAGCAGGTCAGGAGCGATGCCTTCGCCGGAATAATTGCGTTTGTTGGGGGAATAGAACTTGGCGGTGGTGAGTCGGAGTGCCATGCCGGAGTCCCCGGGGAGGCGGACGATGGTTTGTACGGACCATTTTCCGTAAGTTTTGCGGCCCACAATCACGCCGCGCTGGTGATCGCGGATAGCCCCGGCAACGATCTCACTGGCACTGGCACTGTTTTCGTCGACCACCAGGGCCAGAGGATATTTGCGGGCATACTGGCTTTGAGCGCGGTACTCCTGATTCTGCCCATCGGCACGGCCGCGGGTGGAAACGAGCACTCCACGGTCGATAAAGCGTTCAGATACTGCGGCGGCTGTGTCCAGCAGCCCGCCCGGGTTGCCCCGCAGGTCCCAGATGAGTGCCCGCATGCCCTGGCGTTCGAGCGACCGCAGGGCTTCGTCGAGTTCCTGAGCGGTGCTGTCCTGGAAACCTTCCATCCGGATGTAGCCGATTCCCTGAACGGGATCGAGCATGACTTTGCGAGTGATGCTGCGGATCTGCACGCGACGACGAACGAAGTCGCCGGTGAATTCTTCGGCGGACGGGTTCTGCCATGTGAGTCGGACGCGAGTGCCGGCGGTGCCGCGGAGCAGTCGTGCGGCTTCGTCGGTTGTGAATTCGCGGCAGTCTGTGCCGTCAATGGCCACGATGTGATCGCCGGCGCGGAGCCCGCCTTCTTCAGCAGGACTGCCAATCAGCACGTTAACCAGGTGCATCCCCTTGCTGTGGTTGGCCTTCATTTCGATACCGATGCCGACGAGCTCTCCCTGGATGCTGCCGTAGAGGTCGTTGTAGCGGTCGGGGGTGAGCAGATTGCTGTATTCGTCGAGGGCGTTGCAGCCGCCGAAGATATATTCGAGCAGCACTGAGGTGGGTGACAGGCCCAGCTGCTGCTGGCAAAGTGCGACGGTGGAACGAATCACGGATCGAGCGTCCGCGATGCTGGAAACAGGGCGGTTCCAGTATTCGCGGACGAGCGTTTCGCGGACGCTGCGGATCGCTCCGTCTCCGGATGCGAGCAGATTCTGTTCCAGAAACCGCTCGTTGCGGAGTGCCATGTAGAGGCTTTCGGTTCCGTGCGAAGTGAACCGTGTGGGTGAGATCTGGTCGATGTATTCCCGCTGCACCTGACGGAAGATGTCTTCCCAGAGGTTGAGCAGTTCGCCTTCGCCGCGGCTGCGGAGCATCTGCTCGAAGCTGGTATCGGAGTAGCGGCGGTCGATGCTGAGATGAATCCGGGCCCGGCGAAGAGCATACTTGAGCGGCTCGTCGGTGGTCCACGTTTTCAGTGCCGTGGTGTAGATCTCGATTGCGTCAGCCCACTGACGGCTGGTTTCGAGCACCTCGCCGGCACGCAGGGCAGCCTGAGCGTCCGGCCAGCCGGCAGCCGCAGTCGCAGTCGCTGTTTGAGGCTCTTCGCCTGAGGCAGGCGAAAATCCGCAGGCAGGGATGAGGAGAAAGAAGAGAACGACTGGAAGAGCACGCATCACGGCAGTATCCACCTGCGAAACGTTGAATCTGTTTCGCAACACGAGGCTGCGAAACGGTCGCGGCGTCCTGCCTGAATTCCGCGAACTGACCGCGGAAATCTTCCCTGAAAACACAACTTAGCGAGCGATCAGGGCAAAACTTGAATCTATTGTCGAATTTAAGATGCTTTTGTTGTTGCCCCCCGACTACATCCCGATTTGCTGGTGCGTTCTGCGTAAACTTCGCAGAGTTCACAAAATCCGCCGAACCCGCAGAATCCTACCAACCGATCGACATGTTGGCCTCGATCACCTTCCGGGCCGTGTTCAGGTCGCAGCCGGTGTCCAGCATGTAAAGCCGAATGGCGTGCAATTTGTCACCGGAGGACCGCGCGAGGCAATCGCGAGCCACATCACAGGGGCGGACCTTGTTGTCCAGGCCGAGCAGTCGTTTGGAGATCACCCAGATGTCACGGGGACGCCGGGTAATCCGCAGGACTTTCTCGTCCGGATAATTCTTCTGCGCCATGTGCTCAGCCTGCTCCAGACTGGAGGCCCAGCCGATCATAATGTGCGCTTCAGTTTCAATCTCGAACAGGGGCATAAGCGTGTTTTCGGGACGGAAGGGCAGAACGGGCGGAACACAGGCCGGATCCGAAGCATAGCAGGCCGGGCTTCAAAGGTCGACTTCAGGCGACTTTGAAGAGGGTGAAAAAACGGTCCATTGACGACCGAACGGCCGATTTCACTGCTCAGGCACTTGAAAATACGCAGGACTTCACGCAGAATGACAGGTCCGGATGGTGTGGAATTCTCCAAAGTTTCCTGCATCACCGGGCTTGTCTGTCACAATTCCTCCAGGGCGACTCTGATCCACAGGAGAGTGCAGTGCGCAATTCCCTCAAGAAAACGCTGCCGTCATTCGCCTTCTCAATGCTGATCAACGGCGGGGCTTTGATGCTCCTGCTGTTCATCCAGCGCGTCGTCGCCTCCCAGTCGCTCGATCTGGTGCTGGAATCCGTCTTCACCGAAGACATCCCCCAGGAAGAAATTACGCGCGACCTTGAACTCGATACCGCGCCCGCCGAAACCCTCAACGTCATCGCCGGTGGCACTCCCTCGACCGCTGTTGGCGCCACAGCCCAACCCGTCGCCACCGCAGTCAACGTTCAAAAAGCGGCGGTCATGAAAGAGATGAACGTCCGCCCCGTTGTCTCCGATCTCGCCATTCCCTCCGATGCCATCCTCGGTGAAGAACTTGGCGAAGGTGAAATCACCGGTGAAGTTGGAGCCATGGTTGAAGGCTACGGCGCCGCAATGGGCATCATCACTCAGGAAATCGTGCGGATGATGCGGAAGGACAAGGTCACCGTCATCTGGCTGTTCGACGAATCCGGAAGCCTGGAGGACGACCGTCGCGAGATCCGCGAAAATTACCACCGCGTCTACGAAGAACTTGGCATCGCCGCAAAGGACGATAAGGATCTCAAACGCGGTGGCAACGACCAACTCCTCACAGTGGTCTGCAGCTACGGCGCCGAAATCCATGAATGGACCGCCAGACCGACCTCCGACATTGAGCAGGTGAAAGCCGCAATCGACAAAATTCCTGTCGACCAGTCCGGCCAGGAAAACATGTGCCAGTCGATCTCGCTGGCCATCTCCAAATACAAACGTCAGGCCATCCAGGGCAAACGCAAACTTGCAATCATCGTCGTCTCTGACGAAAGCGGAGATGACGGCCAGTTCGTCGAACAAGCCGTCGCCGAAGCCAAAGCCGCCAAATCCCCCGTCTACTTCCTCGGGCGCGAAAGCACCTTCGGCTTCCCCTACGCCCAGCAACGCTGGATCGACGAACCAACCAAAGAAGAATTCTGGATTCGCATTCGCCGCGGTCCCGAAACCCCGTTCCCCGAATGCCTCCAGTGGAATGGCCTCCATACCCGCTGGGATGTCCAGAATTCCGGTTTCGGCCCCTATGAACAGGTTCGTGTCGCACGCGAATCCGGTGGCATTTTCTTCGTGCTCCCGGGCGAAGAATCCACTCTCGTCGGGGCCGATGCCAACGAACGCCGCAAATACGATTTTCTGTCCATGCGAGAGTACCAGCCCAACCTCACTTCTCGCCCTGTCTACGTCCAGGAACGCAGCACCAACAGGTTTCGCGAAGCCGTCTGGCAGGTCGTCGCTCGACTCAATCCCAACAAAGACGAACTCCTCTTCCAGACTGCTCACGACCCGCAACTCAATCTGCAGAACGAACACTTCCCGCTCAGGCAGCAGGAATTCCAGCAGGCCGCTCTCGCTCAGGTTGCCAAAGCCGCCCGCTCCATGAATCTCACACACGAAGCCATTGCCCTGCTCGAAAGCGTTAAACCCCTCCGAGCCCAGGAAGCCTCCCTCCGCTGGCGCGCCAGCTATGACCTCGCCCTTGCACAACTCTACATCTTCCGACTGCGGCTCTACCAGTACCTCCTCGCCATGGACGTGCACGCCAACAACATGCCAGCCCCCAAAACTCCAAAATCCAACGAATGGAACTTCTGGTGGGGCGGCCCCCCAAGCGTGCCCGATGAAGCTCAATTCAGCCGGCTCGCTAAAGCCTTCCAGATGAAAATGTCCCGCGATGAATACCTCACAATGGTCAAGACCGAAGAAAAAGCCGCTGTGGAACGAATGCAGGCTGTGGTCACAGACCACCCCGGGACTCCCTGGGCTCGCCGCGCGGAAACAGAACTCCGACAGGGCTTCGGCTTCCGAGTCGCTGACCGACTCTGGGATCCCTCCGGTAAACGCAGCGAAGCCGCCAAACGCGTCCCGAAACTCTGATGAATGCCCCTGGGTCCCACACCGCGGCCGCGGAAGAATTCTTCGACGTCGTCGATGGGGCTGACTGTGTTCTCACCTGTCGACCTCGCTCAGAAGTCCACCAGCAGAAACTCCTGCACCGCGCAGTGCACGTGTTTCTGTTCCACCCCGACGGTCGATTGCTGATCCACAAACGCTCAGATGCAAAAGAAGAATTCCCGTCCGTCTGGACGTCCTCCTGCTCCGGGCACGTGTCCGCAGGCGACTCCTACGACCAGACAGCCCCCCGCGAACTCAAGGAAGAACTGGGCATCGAAAACGTCGCTCTCACGCCGCTTCATAAATTCCCCGCAACAGCTGATACGTCATGGGAATTCACCTGGCTCTATTCCACCGTTTCCACTCAAACCCCAAAGCCCGATCCTGTCGAAATCACTGCGATCCAGTGGCTCTTCCCTGACGAGATCGCTGCCTGGATTTCTCATAGCCCTCAGGACTTTTCTCCCGCCTTTCTCCTGCTCTTCCGCTGGTTCCGTCAGAAACAATCACAATGAACTCCAAAGCAGTCGTCCTTGTCAGCGGTGGACTTGATTCCGCCACGACACTCGCCATTGCCGCATCCCAGGGTCTGCAGATTCACGCCATCTCTTTCGATTACGGCCAGAGACACTCCCTCGAAATCAACGCTGCCAAACGGATCTGCCGTGCAGCGAACGTCCTGGAACACGTGATCTTCAGCGTGAACACGGCCATCTTCAAGGGCTCCGCACTGACCAACGACATTCCGGTTCCCCATCATCGCTCCGAAGCCCAGCTGTCGCATGGCATTCCGGTCACCTACGTCCCGGCCCGCAACACGATCTTTCTGTCCATCGCACTGGGACTCGCCGAATCCGTCGGCGCCCGCGACCTCTACGTGGGCGTCAATGCCGTGGACTACAGCGGCTATCCCGATTGTCGCCCCGAATACATTGCAGCCTTCCAGCAGATGGCCAATCTGGCAACCAAAGCGGGCGTCGAAGGTGATCACTTCCGCATCCACGCACCACTCATCCGCATGACCAAAGCTGAGATCATCCGCGAAGGAATGAAGCTCGGGGTCGATTATTCTCTGACCCACAGCTGCTATGATCCGACGCCGGATGGTGCCGCGTGCGGTGCGTGTGATTCCTGCCAGATCCGGCTCCGGGGATTCCTCGAAGCCGGCTGCACCGACCCCGTCCGCTACAAAAATCTCTCGTGATCACCATCACGTTTCGCCCCTGCGAAACAACTTCTCAAAGCCCACTCCATGCCCGCCGAATTTCTCGACCCCGAAACCCGCCAGCAGCGTCAGCGCGTCATTCGCTCCATCCTCGGTGAACTCGAAACCGTAATCGCCGAGGCTCAGGCAGCTACTCGCCCACTCGAAATCGAACCCTGGCGATCCCGGCTCTTCGCCACCTTCGTACAGGCCTGGCGGAACCAGCTCATCCCGGACGAATCCAGTTCCGCAGCCTTCGACGATGCTGACGAAGACGACCCCGATCTGGAGCTTTCCGCAGACTCCCTGTGTCGCATTCTCGCCAGACGCTCCGGACTGGACCTCGCGGCCCGCGAAGCTCAGACACTCCAGACAAAACTCCCGCCGGACCAGCTGGAACGCATGCGACTCCTCTGGTCACTCATGCGGATGTGGATGGAATGGAGCTATGCATGGCTCCGCTGGAATGAACAGCATCCGCCGCAGGATGAACAGCAGGAACAGAGGACCGAAGAACATGGAAATCAGGAATGAATCGCGCGTTTGTCCACTGCCATGGCCGCTTCCTTGACGGCTTCTGAGAGCGTCGGGTGAGCGTGGCAGCAGCGGGCAATGTCTTCAGCGCTGGCGCCGAACTGCATAGCAACGGCAGCTTCATGAATGAGCTCCCCTGCGTGGGTTCCGATGATGTGCACTCCAAGCACGCGATCGGTGTCTTCCGCTGCAAGGATCTTGACGAATCCGTCTGTGTGACCGCCGGCCCGCGCACGGCCGTTGGCAGCAAAGGAAAAGCGACCGGACCGATACTTGATGCCCGCAGCTTTGAGTGCATCTTCTGTGTAACCGGCAGATGCAATTTCAGGAGCCGTGTAGACGACAGCCGGAATGATGTTGTAGTCGATGTGGCCATGGCCTGTAACCATTTTTTCCACACAGGCGATACCTTCTTCTTCCGCTTTATGAGCCAGCATCGCGCCCCCGATGACGTCGCCAACCGCGTAGATGCCGTCGGCAGTTGTCTGGTAGGCGGAATTGACAAGCACAAAGCCGCGCTTATCCGTCTGCACACCAGCCTGCTCAAGTCCAAGATTGTCTGTGCAGGGTCTGCGACCGACCGCCACGAGCACTCGATCGCAGACAATCGGGTCTGCGCCGTCGATCGTCACCGTACAGGTCTCCCCGCTGGCGGACGCCGATGTCACTTTGGTTCCCAGGCGAAACTCGAGCCCCTGTTTTTCGAAGATCCTGCGAGCTTCTGCGGCGACCTGTTCGTCGATTCCAGGAAGAATTCGCGGGAGGAATTCAAGGACGGTTACTTTGGCGCCCAGACGCCTCCAGACCGTGCCCATCTCCAGCCCGATCACGCCGGCTCCGATCACCACCAGATGCTGCGGAACCTGAGGCCAGCACAAGGCTTCGGTACTGGTGCCCACACGGTCCCCGTCCAGCTGAATACCCGGGAGCACCGAAGGAACGCTGCCGGTGGCGATCAGAATTCGGCGGCCGGTGATTTTCACAGGGGCTGCACCAGCACCTGCAGTGATCTCGACAACACCACCGCCCCTGAGCGTTGCATGCCCCGTCAATCGCTCGATCCGATTCTTCTTCAGCAAACCCTGAATGCCACCGTCCAGTGTGGCGATGACGCCGTCCTTGTGCTTCATCATCTGTGGAATATTGAGCGATACGCCGTGGACATCCAGACCGCGTTCGGCGAAATGCTTCTGCGACTGCTCGTAGAGTTCGCTCGTCTCCAGGAGCGCCTTGCTGGGGATGCAACCCACTCGCAGACAGGTGCCCCCCAGACGTGATTCGCGTTCGATGACGGCGGTTTTGAGCCCCAGCTGGGAGGCGCGGATCGCAGCCACGTAGCCACCAGGACCAGCACCAATTACGATCAGATCAAATGCGTCGGACATGGCGATCGGCGACACCTTGTTACAGAACAACTTCAGAAGGAACCACTCGGGAACTGTCCCGAGTGGTTCGGTGAGAGTCGCGGGCGGACACGCGTTCAGACTTCAAGAACCAGTCGCGTGGGATCTTCGATCATGTCCTTGACCAGTTTCAGGAAGGAGACCGCCTCTCGACCATCGACGACGCGGTGATCGTAGGTCAGGGCGATGTACATCATCGGACGGATCACGACCTCGCCGTTGACGGCGACAGGACGATCGAAAATTCCGTGCATGCCCAGAACTCCGCTCTGCGGCGGATTGACGATGGGTGTCGACAACAGCGATCCGTAGACGCCACCGTTGGTGATGGTGAAGGTGCCACCTTCGAGTTCATCGAGTCCGATCTGATTGTTTTTCGCACGGTTGGCGAAGTTGACAATCGCCAGTTCGATGTCGGCAAAGCTGAGATTTTCAGCGTTGCGGAGAACGGGGACCACAAGGCCCTTGCCTCCACCGATGGCGATGCCGATATCACAGTAGTTGTAGTAGGTGAGCGACTTGCCGGTCATCTGCGCGTTCAGCTGCGGGAACTGCTGGAGCCCCGCCACGACGGCCCGAACGAAGAACGACATGAACCCCAGTTTGACTTTGTACTTCTTCTCGAAGCTGTCCTTGTAGGCATCTCTGAGCTTTTTAACGGCGGACATGTCCACTTCGTTGAAGGTGGTCAGGAGCGCCGCAGTGTGTTGCGCATCGACGAGGCGTTTGGCGATGGTCTGGCGGATGGGGCTGAGCGGTACGGAGCGGGTTTCGCGTGATCCGCCCACCTGCACGGGACCCGCAGCGACGGTGCGAATCACGTCTTCCTTGAGCACTCGTCCACCGGGACCGGTGCCGGCGACGGAACCTGCCGGCAGACGGTTTTCGGCCATGAGTCGTTCGGCGGCGGGCATGACGTGACCGCCGCTTGCTGGAGGTGCGACGGGGGCAGGGGAAGCCTGCGCGGACGCTGGTGCGGGAGCGGACGCTGGTGCCGATGACGGTGCTGGTGCTGGTGCTGAGGGCGCGGCGACGGGAGCTTCGGCTGGCTGAAGGAAGCCAATGACTTCTTCTACCTGAGCGATTTCGCCGGCCTTTTTGAGGATTCGTGTGAGGACGCCGCCACGAGGGGCCGGGACGTCGAAGGTGGCCTTGTCCGATTCGAGTGCCACAAGGTTTTTGTCGGCGGCAACGTACTGTCCCTCGCGGACATACCATTCCCCGATCATGACCTCAGTGATGGATTCTCCCGGACGCGGGACTTTGATTTCAATTTCCGGAGTGCTCATTCGAGTTCAAATGCCTGTGTCAAAATGGTCTGCTGTTCGATCCGGTGACTGTGAGCGGAGCCGGTGGCCGGGCTGGCAGCTTCTGGACGAGATATGCCGCGAAATGCATAACGGTCCAGCAGCCGCTCGCCGAACCGCATCCGCAGGAAGCCCCAAGCTCCCTGATTTCGAGGTTCTTCCTGGACCCAGAAGTGGTTGACTGAAGCCGGGTAGACTTCGAGCGCCGCATTGAGGGCCGCGGTTGGGAAGGGATAAAGTTGTTCTATGCGTACAATAGCAACGTCGCGTCGGTTGAGAGATTCACGGTGGGCGGCCAGCTCGTAGTAGAGTTTTCCGCTGCACAGCAGCACGCGAGTCACCTGAGCAGGATCGACTGAGGTGTCCGGGATGACTTCCTGGAAGTGGCCGGAGGTGAGTTCGCTGAGGGGCGAGGAAGCGTCTTTGGATCGGAGCAGACTTTTGGGTGACATGACCACGAGTGGCTTTTTCCACCAGCGGAGCGCCTGACGGCGAAGCAGATGAAAATAATTTGCCGCCGTGGTGGGATAGGCAACCTGAATGTTGTCATCGGCCCCCATGGCGAGGAAGCGTTCGAGCCGCGCGCTGGAATGTTCCGGGCCAGCACCTTCCATGCCGTGCGGCAGGAGCAACACCAGGCCGCTGAGCCGTTTCCATTTGTCTTCGGCACTGGCGATGAACTGGTCGATGATGACCTGAGCCACGTTGACGAAGTCGCCGAACTGAGCTTCCCAGATGACAAGTCCATCGGGGCAGTCGAGGCTGTATCCATACTCGAAGCCAAGCACTCCGACTTCCGACAGGGGGCTATTGTGAATTTCTACAAGGTCAGGGCGGGGAGCGAGTTCCTGAAGGCCGATCCAGACCTGGCCGGTGCGGTTATCAAACAGCCCCGCATGGCGATGACTGAACGTGCCGCGTTCGACATCCTCACCGGTGAAGCGCACCGGCGTACCCTCGGCCAGGGCAGCAAGCTCGGCACCGCCCCAGTCAAACGGCGTCTTCCCCTGACCCATGTCACGACGGGCCCTGAGCACTGCTTCGACTTTGGGATGCGGAACAAAGTCGGCAGGCGGACTAGTCAGTGAGGTCATGACGGATTCGATGAGCTGCTGGGTGGCAGCCGTGGCAGGTCTGTCAGCGTTCTTGATGCTGCCGCCGAAATAGCCCTTCCACATACCTCCCCCGGTATCCTCAAGATACTGGAACCCGGCTTTTCGAGCTTCCTGGAGTTCGGCTTCCAGTGTCTTTCCGCAACGATCGACGATTTCAAGGCCCTCTTCCCGAGTGACTTCGCGGAGCGAGACGAGCGATTCGAGAAAGCTGGAAAAGACGGTCTGACGGGCACGGATCACGCTGTACATGGTTGGCTGAGTGAACGCGGGTTCGTCACTTTCGTTGTGGCCGCGACGACGGAAGCAGTACATGTCAATGATCACATCCCGCTGAAATTTCAGCCGGAAGTCCATGGCCAGACTCACGGTCTGAGCGACCGCTTCGGGGTCTTCGCCGTTGACATGGAAGATGGGGATCTGCAGCATGCGGGCGACATCTGTGGCGTAGGTGCAGCTGCGCGCCTCTGAGGCCGAAGTGGTGAAGCCGATCTGATTATTCACGATAATGTGCAGAGTTCCGCCGGTTTGATAGCCCGGGAGTTCGCTGAGATTGAGCGATTCCTGGACAACGCCTTCTCCGGCAAATGCCGCGTCACCATGAATCAGCACGCAGCAGCTGCGGCGGCGTTCCAGATCGCCCGTGCGGTCCTGCTTGGCGCGCAGACGCCCGAGTGCCACAGGGTTGACAAATTCGAGGTGACTGGGGTTGAAACACAGGGTCAGATGAACTTTCTGGCCGGAGGATGTGGTCCGGTCGGAACTGTAACCCAGGTGATATTTGACGTCACCTCGCCCCATTTTGAGCTGTGGATCGACATCATCAAATTCACGGAAGATTTTTGCAGGACTTTTGCCCATGATATTCGCGAGCACGTTCAGGCGACCGCGGTGAGCCATTCCCAGCACCATCAGGTCGATCCCCTGACTGCCGGCATGCTCGATCGCCAGGTCAAGCAGCGGTATCAGACTTTCGGCACCTTCCAGTGAAAAGCTTTTGGCGCCGACGTACTTCTTCTGCACGAATTCTTCGAAGACTACGGCTTCGCTGAGCCGTTCAAGGATGCGGAGTTGTTCGGAACGTGAGAGCTTCAGGCGATTTGCCGTCCGCTCCATGCGGTCCTCCAGCCATTGACGCACCTGGAGACTGTCGATATGCATGTACTGCACGCCAATTGAGCGACAGTAGGTCGTCTGGAGCCAGCGGAGCATTTCGCGGAGGGTGCGGACGTCCGGCCCGCCGGACCACTGCGTGGAAAACCGTCGATCCATGTGCTCTTCGGTAAAGCCGTAAAACGCCGGGTCAAGTTCCGGTGGCTGGGGACGTTCGGCATTCAGCGGATCAATCTTTGCGACGATGTGGCCGCGCACGCGGTAGCTGCGAATGAGCTGTTCGAGGCGTTCCTGAAGCACCGCTTCATCAGAAGCAGAACCCGAATGAGTTCCGCCGGAACGGCGGAAAATGCTTTCAGCCTGAAACGGCGCCGTCAGACTTTCAGGCGTCAATCCGGAATCGGCAACGCGCATATCATCAAAGTAATCGCGCCAGTCCGGAGAAACAGAGTTGCGATCACGGAGATAGCTTTCCAGCTGCGCTTCGGCAAATTCGAGATTGGTGACGCCGAGACCGGCAGGGTCGCGGGGTGTGCGTACAGGATCACCTGCAGGGGAGCCCGGAGACTGAAGAAAAGACGGAGCAGACGATGGAAGCGACGCTGAATGGGACATGGTAGGAATTGCCGTGGGTTGATCAATGATCAGGCAGGATTTTGACAGCTGGAGCGGTTCGAAGCCCGCGGAAGGACGTCAACGAAAAATGTTTGCAGTCAGATCTTAGCAAACATTTGAGAAAAAACCGAAGTGAATTCCTCGACAGTTTCGTGCGGATGCCTGATCATAGTTTCCGCGAGGGGAATGAGAAGTCTGCGGGCTGTATCAGTCGTGCTTTGCAGTGGATTCCAAATTGCAGACGGTGATCAGGCCACCCCCAGGCAAAAAAACCGGAAAGAGTGGCTGCCGAATGCAGCCAAAGCCAGAGAAAACACACGAAATCATGAGCAGCATCACCCAAATTGGAATTCTGACGGTCTCGGATCGCGCCAGTCGCGGTGAGTATGCCGACCTTGGCGGCCCCGCGATTGTGGATTATCTCCGCGAGGTCCTCGTAAGCCCCTGGAATTCCTGCCCGCAGATTGTGCCGGATGACCAGTCCGCCATTGAAGATGCCCTCAAACTGATGTGCGATCAGCACCAGTGTGCCCTTGTGGTGACGACCGGCGGCACCGGACCAGCACTTCGGGATGTCACCCCCGAAGCCACAACTGCCGTGTGCAGCAAAATGCTCCCGGGATTCGGCGAACTCATGCGAAAGATCTCGCTCGAAAAAGTCCCCACGGCGATCCTCAGCCGCCAAACTGCCGGAATTCGTGGTCGGTCGCTGATCGTGAATCTCCCCGGACAGCCTCGAGCCATCCGAGAATGCCTGCAGGCTGTCATGCCCGCAATTCCCTGGTGTATCCAGCTGATCGGCGGGCCTGAAATTCACACGGCACCGGAAATCTGTTCAGCGTACCGCCCCCCTGTAAAGTGATCACCCATCGCCGCCGACCGTCAAACCGACGGCGATGTCCATGACGTTGGTCTGAGTGGGGCCGGTGATGAGCAGCCCGCCGATCTGCCGGAACAGGTTGAAGGAATCGTGTCGCCTGAGAAAATCAGGGAGGTTCAGCCCCAGAGATTGAGCACAGGCAAGGACTTCAGCGTCGCAGAACGCACCAGCAGCCACGGTCGGACCGTCTTCGCCATCCGTGCCCCCGCAGAGCAGCACAGTCTGCTCCCAGTCGACAGCCGCTGGTGATGCGGCCGCAGCAGCCAGCACAAACTCCTGATTCCGCCCCCCCAACCCGGCGATTTCCGCAGATAACTCAACGTGAGAATGCAGATTCACGGTGGTTTCACCGCCTCCAAGCAGACACCAGCGGCCGCTGCACCTCGAGGCCTCGAAGAGCCGCTCAGCGAAAACTCGGCCCGCCACAGCGGCTTCGCCGCGGATACAACTCTGGACAGGGAGCAGCCGATAACCAAGTTCACTCGCACGGACTGCGGCCGCCTCAAGTGCAATTGTGTTGCTGGCGACGATCTCATGGTGCACTCGTGTGCCACACGCACCGGACGCCGACGGATCTTCAGAATGGAGTGGTCCTGAGGGATGCAGCAGCCAGTTGCGGACAGAGTCAGGGATGCGGTTCCAGAGCTCCCGCCGACGCAGAATCTCGATCGCCTCTGTCTTCCGAGGTGCCATGACGATGGTGGGGCCTGAGCCGATGACCTCCAGCGGATCACCGATCACGTCGGAAATCACCAGGACGATCAGCCGACTTCCGGTAACAGCGTTGGCCAGCCCGCCCCCCTTGATCCGTGACAACTGCGTGCGAACAAGATTGAGCTCCTGAATGGGGGCGCCTGAAGCTGAGAGCAGTCGCGTCACCTCCAGTTTGTCCTGCAGCGTGACGCCCGGAATCGGACTGCAGAGCAGGGCACTGGCGCCGCCCGACAAAAGCACAATGCAGATGTCGTTCTCTCGCAGATCGCGGGCTCGTCGCAGAATCTCGTCGGTGCCTGAAACCACCGCAGGAGTTGGTTCATTGCGGCCGGGTGGTCGGGCCGGATGCAGGTGGATCCGCTGGAGCGGCAGCAGACAGTCTGCCGGGACATTCACCCAGCCAGACAGTCGCTCGAACCACGGTGTGTCAGCCAGTGCAGCCTCGAAGCCTGCAGCCATCCCGGCCCCCGCTTTGCCCGCGCCCAGCACTTCAATGCGACTTGTTTCGTCTGCCGGCAGCGACTGGCCGGCAATCATCAGAGTGTTGCCGCAAATTCGAATACTGCGACGGACAGCCGCCGCGGAATCCACCGCAGACAGTCCGGCACGCCAGATGGAAAGCGCATCGTCACGAAGCTGCACAGCTGCCTCCTGCTGCTGAATTCAGAGTCATTGGCCTGCTTCCCGTCGGACAGCCAGATGCTGATCAAACCAGTCAGCAAACCGAATAATGTCGAAAATCATCGCAGGCCAGCCGTGCCCCTGGCCTTCTCGGACCTCGAGCCGCACCCTGGCCCCAGCCTTTTGGGCCGCGGCTGCAAAACGCTGAGACTGGTCCAGAGGAACCAGCGTATCAGAGTCGCCATGGACGATGAAAGTGGGCGGCAGGGAAGAACTTACGTGGTATATCGGGGAGAGTTCCCGGCCGAGCACTCGCCAGGACGCCATCGACTTCGCGCGCGGTCCAAAACCGGCAACAAAACTTCTCGGGGGGCCCCCATCTCCCGGGTTTTCAGTGGAGTCGCCAAGATTGAGCAGATCTGTGGGGGGATAGAAACAGGCGACACACTGCACCCGCGAAGACTCACGCTCAACAGGATCCTCCGCAGAGGGATCACCAGCATCCCCGGTTGTCCCCAGCATGAGGGACAAATGACCGCCTGAGCTGCCGCCGATAACACCCAGGCGAGCCGCGTCCACGCCGTACTTAGATGCATGATGCCGCACGTACCGCACTGCCCGCATCACGTCCCCCACAATTCCGCTGATGGTGCATTCAGGCTGTGAGATGTGCTGAACGGCAAATACCGTGTACCCGCGGCGGAGAAAAGGCGCGAATAATTCGGGGCGAATCGAGCCGGCACCGGACTTCCAGCCACCGCTGACCATCAGGAGCACCCCGGCTCCGTTCCGGACCGGAGGCTGGAAGACCTCCAGCACCAGCGGCTTGCCGTCGCGGCTTCCATATTCGATCGGTGCCAGTCGCTGGAACGGAGCGCGGAACCAGTACCACCAGAAGGCGAGAGCGAAGAGCAGCAGCAGTGCGAGAGGGGTGCCCAGCCAGAGTCCGAGCGAGCGCGGGGAGATTTTCATGATCGGTTGTCCATAGGCAGGGCAGCGGCATGGGCTGAAAGAGTGTATCGGGAACAGCGAAGAGATGCGTCAAAATCAGACGAAATTCTTATTCAGAGGCTTTAAGGTGCCATGTACCTTGCACGTTTGCTCCTGAGCATTATGCTCCTTTTCAAACATCTGGCCGGAATCTTCGCCATCGAAACGCTCGGCTGCGTCGGCATGGCCAACCATATGCACTTCGTCATTCGCACCCGCCCTGACGTTGCTCTGGCCTGGCGTGACGACGAAACTGCAGTTCGGTGTTGGATGCTGTTCCCTCAACGCCGGCTGGCGGCCGGTCCTGCAGATTGCCCCGCACCGGAAGAACAGGATCGGATCAAAAACAGCTCGGCCGGACTTGCTGGAAAGCGTCGTCGGCTCACCAACCGCGGCTGCCTGCTGATGTCGCTCGATGAATACCTCCAACTGGTGGACCGGACTGGCCGGCACCTGCGTCGAGTCGAGGCAGTCTCTGCGCCGGCATTCTCGACAGCGTACTTCCCGTCCCTGAAGATCTCCCACCTTCCACTTATCCCGCCTTTCACTTAAAGGATCCGTTGATGCATTACCGGCTCTTGTTCATTCCGATCTGCAGCGTTACCCTGCTGTGTCTCATTTCGCCGACTGCTGCAACTGCCTTTCAGGGGCCCCCGGCTGCCGAAGTTGCCAGGGCAACCCCGGGTCTGCGCATCATCTGTTTCGGTGCCCATCCGGATGATGCTGAATACAAAAGCGGCGGTACGGCAGCGCTCTGGGCTGCCGGCGGACACCACGTCAAAATGGTTTCTGTGACAAACGGCGACATTGGCCACTGGAACATGGCTGGAGGTCCGCTTGCCATGCGACGCACAGCCGAATCCACCGAAGTGGCTCGCCGTCTTGGCATCGAATATGAAGTCCTCGACATTCACGACGGCGAACTCGAGCCGACGCTCGAAAACCGTCGCCTGATTACGCGCCTGATTCGCCGCTGGAATGCTGATATCGTGATCGCTCATCGTCCCTGGGATTATCATCCCGACCACCGTTATGTCGGCGTGCTCGTGCAGGATGCCGCCTATATGGTGTCGGTTCCCTTCTTCTGTCCCGATACACCACCGCTCAAAAAGAATCCCGTCTTCCTCTACAGCAGCGATCGATTTCAGAAGCCCTACCCATTCCGGGCAGATATCGCGGTGGCGGTTGACGACGTTTTCGACAAAAAGGTGCAGGCACTCCTGGCTCTGGAATCACAAACGTTTGAGGGCGGTGCACTCGGATCTGAAGAAGCCACCGCCGCAGCCCCGCCCGCATCTCAGCCGGAACTCCGCAAAGCATGGCTCCGGGAACGCTGGGATCGTCGGCAATCCGCAGAAGCTCGTGACCACCGCCAGTCTCTTATCCGCTGGTACGGCGAGGAACGTGGCAATGCGGTCAGGTACGCCGAAGTCTTTGAAATCTGCGAATACGGCCGACAGCCCACGGAAACTGAGATTCGTCAGTTGTTTCCGTTCCTGCCAAAACCGTGAACGCCGGGATCCGTCGGCCTACAGGCACCGCAGCCAGACGGTCCAGGCTGCGGTCGTATCCGGAAATGTCGCAGCCGGGTCAACATCCGGCACCCAGAAACCCGTCGTCCTCAGTTGCTCAATCGAGCGACTTCTGAGTGCTCGATCCTGTGGAGTCGTATTTCCGGAAGGAGTTGCAAACAACACTGATCGCCCACGTGAATCTCCATCCTCAATCAGGGAATCGTCAATCCATCCTTCGGTGAGCGACACGCCGCGGAGTGGTGAGGCCGGATCCGCAACCAGCTGAAAGGCCAGCGCTGACTGCTCTTTCCCGGCAACCGCTGCAGCCCGTCTCAGGTCGCAGTTCAGCCTGCCTGCCGCAGCCTGCAGTCCCGCCATCACCAGCGACTGATCAGCGTCGGTCAGGGCAGACTTCTCCGGGTTTACGGGGATGACCAGCACAATTCGATAACGGTCAATGGCCACTCGCCATGCATCCAGAATGCGTTCCTCTGACTGACCGTGTGCCGAAAGCAGCACCACAGGGGCAACGGGCAGTGCCGCGGACGTCCCTGACCGCAACAGAATGACTCGCCCCTTCTCCGGAATCTCGATCTCCTGCCGCTGCAGCCCCGTCGCCGCTGCATTTAAGCCGGCGCCTTCCGGAGCCGTCGCGGGGGCGCCTTCTTCAGCGCCTGCAATGTCTTTTGCTTCAGACTTCGCGGCCAGCTCAGCAGCCGTAGTTTCCAGGAGCGTGAGCAGGGCAGGGGCGACCTGCTCGACCCGCTCGCTTCGCCCCACTGCACGGATCTCGATTTCCTGATCCTGATCGCTGCCAGGACTTCGCCACCTGAGCTTCACGGGGGTGTCGGCAGCGGGGGTTCTGAGTCGCACGCGGAGCTGACTTTCTGATTCAACCGGTTTTTCATCCACGGCCATGACGTCAATGCTTTCCGGCAATCCGGAGGCTGCCGCCGGAGAGCCTGGGATGATGAGCACTCGCACGGGTGAAGCCTTTGCTGCGGTTGCCGCCGCATCCGCCGGCACGTTTTGTCCCCGCTGTCCCCTGGCACCTGGAATACCTTTGAGCATTCTTTGGATGAGATCGCCATCCCCGGCAGCGGCCGGCGGCTGCGGGACAGGCAGAAGCCCGAGGTAGCCAGGGATGGGAACTGGCAGTTCCGCCACCAGCTTCGCAGTGAGCAGCATCTGCTCAGCACCTCGCTGAACGAGCACTGAGACCTCATCCGCTGCATACCGCGACAGCAGATACTCCTCCACCATTCCCGGCCGTTCGATCGCTCGTTCGCCCATTTTCAGAATCCGGTCTCCGCTTTTCAGACCTGCGGCATCGGCCGGGCCTCCCCGCAGGACTTCGGCAACGATCACTTGTGAACTGAAAGCACCCGTTTGTTCAAGCCGCAGGCCCAGCAGACCAGGGCGCAGGTCAGTTCCGGATCGGAGCTTCCCGGCAGACTCAAGAGCGTCCTGCATGGGAATGGCAAAGCCGATGCCGGAATCGTACCATTCGAGTCCCGAGCCCGGGGTGCCGCGTCCCCTGGGCGACAGCGGCACAAGGACGCCCAGAGCTTCCCCGGAGAGGTTGATCAGCGGGCCACCGTAGTTCACCGGTGAAATCTTTGCATCAGTCTGCAGAGCTCGACCATGAATACGATTCAGAGCACTCACAATACCCACGGAGACATTGGGGGACGTAACGGAGTAGAATTGTCCCAGAGCAACTGCGTATTGCCCCACCTGAACGCCGGATTTCGATGCCGCCGGGATGGCACGCCACGGGCCGGCGCCGTCTGCCCGCAGGAGCACCAGTCGGCGGACGTGGTCCGTGCCAATCACATTTACGGCAGTGCGGTTGCCATCCGCACGCTCCACGAAAATCGCATCCGGGTTCCCCTGCAGAGCGAATGAGCTTGTCAGAATTTCGCCGCTTTCTGAAATGACAACTCCTGTTGTGACCAGGGAATTCACCGATTCGCCGTCAATCTGCTGCTGGCCGCCAATCACCCGCAATCTGACAACGCTTTGCCCGGCCACACGACTGGCAGACTTGAGTTGTTCACCCAGGGTCGGCGTTTGAGCGTACGTGGGAGGCACTGTCAGCAGGCCGATTGTCACGATCAGACATCGAGTGCGAGTCAGGATTGTCATAGGAAGAACTTTGCAAAAGCCAATACACCGACGTAGCTGTTACACCGACGTATCCGGAGCACGGAATCCGGAAGAATACCGTTCTGTGCGGCAGCTGACCAGCCCCCGAATGAGTTTCGGGGCAGGGCAGGGAAGGGTGGAAACGCAAAGAGCCTTCCTGATTCAGGAAGGCTCTTTGACTGATCCGGAGTGACTGACTGGTCGGCCATGTTCAAATGGCGTCGACTCCTGTTTCACCAGTACGGATTCGCACGACCCCTTCGAGGCTTGAAACGAAGATTTTGCCATCTCCGATCTGTCCTGTTCGCGCAGCGTCACAGATGGCCGCTACCGCTGTTTCCACTTCGTTGTCGTTCACCACGACTTCCATCTTCACCTTGGGCATGAAATCCACAGTGTACTCGGCACCGCGGTATGTCTCTTTGTGGCCACGCTGGCGGCCAAAGCCACGCACTTCCGACACTGTCATGCCCTGCACTCCAATGCTGGTGAGTTTTGTTTTGACGTCTTCCAGCTTGTAGTGACGAATGACTGCTTCGAGCTTTTTCATGTTCTATGCCCTAACCCAGACTGTAAAATCCGGCCTCGCGCCGCTTCCAAAACGACTGCAAACCCTGGACACTTGTAATTCAACCACTCCGAAAAGGCCAGCCCTCGTCCAGAGTCGGCTTTCCTTGTCGTCCACAAAGACAGCAACACCGCATCCTCGATGCCGATTTGTCGCTTTCTCTACAAACGCTCTCCGCTGCAACTTTCATGCCGGAAAACACTGCACCTCGACCAAAGCTGCTCAATTCCAGTGCTATTGCCTGAAAAACTCAGCATTCCTCCAACTCAAGACTCACCAAGTAATCCCAACACCCCAAAATACGACTCAAGTTCCGCCTGCACCGCCAAAGAAATGCACAACAATAAAGCAAACAGCACAAAAAACAAGCAGCCCTGTCTATGCTCAGTTTGATCGTTTTTCTTGCAGGTCTTCCCGTAGGTGCTCTGGCCAGCTGGTGGGCGATGCGGTTGGTCACGGACCCCGAGGCTGCGTTTCCGCAATCTCCAGTCCGCTGCGGTCGGTGCCAGCACCCGAGGGAATTCTGGTGCCTGCGCGTGCGAGCGGTTCGATGTGGGCAGTGTGGTCAGTTCCGTGCCCGCTGGCCAATCCCGGTCTGCCTGTTCACAGCGCTCATTTTTGCTGCCTTCACGTGGATGCTCACTGAAGCCCAATGCCAGACAGTCACCGAAGTGCGTCCCGCAGGTCCGCTGTGGTCGCACCGGCTCCCGTTCCACCTGCTGTTTCTGTTTCTCCTGCTCACGGCAGTCATCACAGATTTTCTTGACTATGTCATCCCCGATGCAATCACTCGCACCGGCACGACAGCAGCCGTGTTTCTGGCGTTCGTCAGCGGTGATTTGCAGATGATGCACATCTGGGTGGACTGGAGCGATCCGCTGGTCTCGCTTTATGGACCGTGGCTGCCGCAGTGGATGAAGGATCACCAGCACCTGCACGGGCTGGCATGGAGTCTTGCGGGTTTGTCTGCGGGCGCCGGCCTGACGCAGCTGGCCCGTTTTCTTGCTCAGTCTATCCTCGGTTTCCCTGCTCTGGGCTCCGGGGATGTCACATTGATGGCGATGATTGGTGCGTTTATGGGCTGGCAGCCTGTGCTGTGTGTGCTCGCACTGGCGCCGCTAGCCGGAATTCTTGGGGGGTTGCCGGCATTTATTCTCACGGGGCGTTCTTTCGTTGCATTCGGGCCATATTTGTGCTTCGCTGCGGCTGCGGTTCTTTTTCTCTGGCGACAGCTCTGGGAAACGCAGCAATTACGGATCATCTTCAGTCACGGCCCCACAATCGCTGGCCTGGTCGGCGGTTGTTTTCTGATCTATGGATGCCTGCTGATTGCCCTCCGCATATTTCGAGCTGCTCCCCCTGAAAAGCTCCGACGCTGACCTCTTCCGCCTGTTCGCAGCGGGAAAAATCCGGATTTCCGCCGTTTCCACTACGCTTATCCAGGAATTTGGAACAGAATCCGCACAGAAATCACTCAGCCTTCTTCGCTGCAGCATCGCTGCCGATACCCGCGTCCATTCTTCCGTACTGTTCCGCTCCGAACCCAGGAAAACCGTTCATGCTCAACATTCTTCCCTCTGGTTCGCTCGATTTCCTGTCTCTCGGTGCCCTGATTCACCGGCTGGATCCGGGCATCATTCCATTTCGCAAGGCCAGTCAGTGCGCGATCCACGTGAGTGGTGGTGAGTTTAACTGTGCAGCAAATCTTGCCGACTGCTTTCAGCTGAAAACCGGCATCGCCTCGGCCATGGTGGACTACCCGATTGGTGACCTGATCAACGAGCGCGTGCGTGCCATGGGAGTGCGTCCGTTTTACAAGCGATTTGCTCACGACGGGGTTCGCGGTCCCAACATGGCGACGGTGTACAGCGACCAGGGACACGGCGTACGAGCCCCGATCGTATTTTACAATCGCAGCAACGAAGCCGCCGGATTACTCAAACCCGGCGACTTCAACTGGAAGGAAATCTTCGCGAGCGGCGTCCGCTGGTTCCACAGTGGCGGGATCTTTGCCGCGCTGTCGCCAACCACACCAGAAGTCATCATCGAAGGCCTGCAGGCCGCCAAGGCCGCTGGTGCCGTGACATCGTTTGACCTCAACTACCGCGCCAAGCTCTGGCAGATCAGCGGAGGTCTCGACAAGGCACAGCAGACGCTCAATCGCATCGTCGAACACGTAGACGTGCTCGTGGGCAACGAAGAAGACCTCCAGAAGGGACTCGGACTCAAGGGTCAGGATGTCGAATCCCACTCCAAACTTGACCCCTCTGCGTTCTTCGGCATGATGGAAGAAGTGGCCAGCAAACTGCCGAATGTCAAGGCGGTCGCCACAACCCTTCGCGAGGTGCATTCCACCAACCGCCACTCATGGAGCGCTGTGCTGTGGATGGAAGGCAATACTTATCAGGCTAAGACCATCGAACTGGATGTCATCGACCGCATTGGCGGAGGCGACGGCTTTGCATCCGGGTTGTTCTACGGGCTGCTCAAAGGTGCAGACCCCCAGACAGCACTCAATCTGGGCTGGGCTCATGGCGCCCTGCTCACCACCTACCCCGGTGATACCACCATGGCAACTATCAGGGAAGTCGAAGCTGTCGCTTCAGGCGGCTCAGCCCGCGTCCAGCGCTGATCAACGCCCCCCCCCGGACTGCTCATTCCTTCTTCCCGTTCACTCTCCTGTCTGTCACTGCGGATTGCATTTCATGTCAAAGCACGATATCGGTCTGATTGGCCTTGCAGTTATGGGCCAGAATCTGGTCATGAACATGGCCAACAAGGGTTTCTCAGTCGGCGTCTACAACCGCACCACCGAGACCACCCACGAATTCCTCAACGGACTCTCCAGCCGTCCGCCGGGAGTTGTCGAACCGGGTACACCGGACCGCATCCGCGGGTATGATACACTTCAGGATTTCGTAGACAGCCTGGCCGCTCCCCGCAGGATCATGATCATGGTCAAGGCCGGCGCCCCGGTCGACGCCGTCATTGACCAGCTGAAACCGCTGCTCTCAAAAGGCGATATCATCATTGATGGCGGTAATGCTGACTACGTCGACACCAACCGTCGCCACAAACAACTGGCGGAAGAGGGCTTTCGCTTCATCGGCACCGGTGTGTCCGGCGGCGAAGAAGGTGCACTCAAAGGCCCCAGCATTATGCCCGGCGGTCACCCTGAAGCCTGGCCTTACGTAAAAGACGTCTTCCAGAAGATCAGCGCCAAGGTCGGTCCGAATCATGACATCCCCTGTTGTGAGTGGGTCGGAGAAGCAGGAGCCGGACATTACGTCAAGATGGTTCACAACGGCATCGAATACGGTGATATGCAGCTCATCTGCGAAGCCTATTACATCCTGAAGTACGGCGTTGGTCTGACCAATCAGGAACTCTATCAGGTCTTTCGTCAGTGGAACGAAGGCGAACTGGAAAGCTATCTCATCGAAATCACCCGCGACATCTTCACCGTCAAAGACCACGAAACTGGCGCGGACCTCGTCGATCTGATCCTTGATACGGCCGGACAGAAGGGCACAGGGAAATGGATGAGTCAGCACGCCCTTGATCTCGGAGTCCCCACGACTCTGATCACGGAAGCCGTCTTTGCCCGCTGTCTCTCGGCCCAGAAAGACGCGCGTGTCCGAGCCGAAGAGGTGCTGTCCGGTCCCGATTCCCGGTTCACCGGGGATCGCCAGCAGTTCATTGATGACGTGCGTCAGGCACTGTACGCATCCAAGCTTTGCAGCTACGCCCAGGGCTATGTTCAGCTGGATGCGGCTGCTCGGGAGTTTGGCTGGAAACTTCAGAACGGCCCGATCGCACTCCTCTGGCGCGGAGGCTGTATCATCCGCTCCCGATTCCTCGAAGACATCAAAAAAGCCTTCGACAAGAACCCGGCCCTCGAAAATCTGCTGCTCGATGATTTCTTCCGTGCCGCCATCGACAAAGCTCAGCCTGCATGGCGTCGAGTCGTCTCCACGGCCATCCAGCTGGGACTCCCCGTCCCGGGATTCACGGCCGCTCTGACCTACTTCGATGGTTATCGTCGCGGACGGCTCCCGGCAAACCTGCTGCAGGCCCAGCGAGACTATTTCGGAGCCCATACTTATGAACGTCTGGACAAGCCTCGCGGTGAAAAATTTCACACCGACTGGATTCGGGAACGTCGCCTGAGCTGACATGCGGAAAACCTTCTTCATCCAGGTGAACTCGACCTTGTTCCGGAGAAGGTTTTCATTTTATCCGCTGAAACTGATTGCTCTGCCGCTGGTGTTCCTCACAGCGGCCTTGTTTTCTGTCGCTCCACTGCTCAATGAATTCCGCACCAGCGTTCCAGTTCCGGCCGGTGGCGTGCGTACGGTGCCACTCTTCAACGTGTGGACCATCGTCTGGAATTCGCTGCAGTTCGAAGAACGATTTGTGCGGTACTGGGAGGCGCCCGTGTTCTTCCCGGAACCGCACGCTTTTGCATTCAGCGAGCCTCAACCTGCCACTTTGCTTTTGGCGCCGCTGCGTCCGCACTGCTATTCCCCGGCGCTTGCTTACAACCTCTGGCTGGTCGCCTCACTCACTCTCAACGGCCTGTTTGCGGCAAGGCTGCTGAAGTCTCTTGGGGTTCCGTTGCTGTTCAGGGCTGCCAGCGGAACGGCGATGGTGCTGCATCCTCTGGTCCACCATCAGCTTGATTCAGCTCAACTCGCCCCGCTCTGGCCCTCGCTGTGGACAATCACCGCCCTGCTGCAGCTCCGACAGGCCGCCAGTGCTGCGGATGCGGGTGTGGGCAGAGCGCTGGTCCGCGGACTTGAGACCGGGCTTGCATTTTGCTTCACCGCCGCGTGCGCTCTGCACCATGCGTTGTTTCTTGCGGTGCTGCTGCTGCTCACCGGCTGGCTGCTGATCCCTTTTGCCCACCTGCGGCGATGGGTTCCGAGTGCATTGCTGGCTGCGACGGTCTGCCTCGCACTGGTTCCCTCCCTGCTGGTCATTCGCCAGACGCTCAATCGTCCCGATTTCGTCCGCGAAGAATCACTGATTTCGCAGTTGTCCGCAGGACTGTTCGACCTTGCCTGCACCTCAGCGAATGCCCCGCTGAATCTGCCTTCGCTCCGCGGCCGCAGTTTTTTTCCACTGAACCCCGGCTGGATGCGTCTGGTGACGGCAGCGATCGCCTGTGCTGCCTGTTGTGGGTGGAGGGCAGGTTCACTGTCTGCACACCAGCGGGCCGCGGTGCGATTTCTTGTCGCCTTTGCCCTCGCAGCCGCCTTGCTGTCTCTGGGGACGCGCCTGCAGCTCGGCTCGTGGAAGCTCTGGTCCTTTCTGACTAATGCGATTCCCGGATTCGCTCAGGTGCGCAGTCCGTTTCGTTTTGGATATTTTTTTCAGGCAGCAGTGCTCCTGCTGGCGGGGACAGGCGGGGCCATGTGCTGCCGGGCGCAGATCTTTCAGTCTCGACGACTGCTCGGCAGAGTGCTTGCCGGACTTCTGGCCCTGCTGATCAGCAGTGAAGTGTTCCCGGGAAAATTGCAGCTTGCCGGTGTCCCGGACCCGTCACGGACGATCGATTGGGTTACACAGGTTCGCCGCTCACTGCCTCCGGAACACGGCCTGCTGATTCTGCCAATAGCGCCCGCATCCGGTGCTGCAGCGTTCGAGGACACAGTGCGCTGGATGATCCGCTGCACAGTCTCCGGAATCCCGCTGGCCAACGGCTACTCCGGTTTCTTTCCCGCTGCTCACTACGACCTGCAGACACGGCTGCGGCGCCCGTGGTCGGCAGCACTGTCCCGACAGCTGCGGCAGCAACGCATTGCTCTGGTGTTCGCAGCAGAATCAGGAACCGCTGAAAGACTCAGCGATATCCCGGACAGCGGGCTTGAACCAATCTGGCGAAGTTCCCGCACAGGTGCTGTGCTGTTTCAAATCAACCCGCGCTGAACGTTCAGATCAGTCTGCGTTGAGTACGGTAATCGACACGTGGCCACAAAGCGGCAGAAGCGGCGCGAACAGCGAAACACTCCCGGAGAGATCATCATTCAGCGATGAATCAGCGGCCTTAAGCAGCAGCGGCATTGGTGCTTCCTGGGGGATGGTGGAGTCAAGCGGCATCCAGACGCCGTCCACCAGAGCCTCTGTCCACAGATGAGGTGCGAATGCTGTGAGTTGGGGCACATAGGCAAACCCGGAAGCTGCTCGAGCCGGAATGCCGCGGTCACGCAGCAGCGCACAAAGAAGTACGGTGTGTTCAGTGCAGTCACCCTGAAGCTTTGCCGCCACACGGGATGCCGGCTGCAGTTGGGTCGTAAAGGCCGAAAACTGCAGCCGGCGATGGACGAATGCAGACAACTTTCGGCATCTTTCCGCGGTCGATCCGGACCGCGCGCCAGCAGCGTTCGACAACCTTTGTACGGCCGGATCTGCATGGTCAATCCACCGGCCTGAGACAAGGTATTCTGCCTGCGCGGCAACTTGAATCCTGCTCTCGCCGGGAAGTAACAGACCGGGCTTCTCCCATTTTGGCGGTCGACAAATCAGCATTATGCCGTCGCTGTCCTGAAACTCGACGGTCTGAAAATCTGTGCTGGCGATTGAATAAGGGGAAGGGGAGCTGCTGGTGAGCCTCAGACGGAGACCGGTTTCGGGAATCGGCATCGGGATTTGGCCAGTGACAGGAAGCAGCGACTGCAGCTGCAGGTCCAGCGTCTGCTGAGAATCGAGTCCCAGTGCTGCTTCCGGACTGCTTCTGATTAAACGCAGCGTACCGCCCAGCAGTGGCTGTTCCACAAGCAGACACCGGCTGCTGTCAGCAGCAAGGAAGACGCGAGTCTTCAGCCCGGGTGCAGCAATTGGCAGCCAGAGCAATCGCCGGGCCGGTGTGCGGGAACCGCCTGTCAGTTCGATAGCGGTCTTTCCGGAGCTCTGAATTTCGACTTCAGCAGCGACCGCGGATTCCGGAAACAAAACAGGAAGCGTTCGCGGAAAGTCCTCAGCCGCTGCTGCCTGCCCCAGCCATTCAGTAAAGATCGGTGAAAAAGGCTGCGACGGGGCATCGACAAAGACCTGGGTCGGAGCGGTACCGGAGAGGTCTTCAATTTTCATCGCTCTGCGACTGTCGTCCCATGTGCCGCGGCGATGAATTCGGCTTCCATCGGCTGCTGTTCGAGTCAGTTCCCAGGACTGGAGCAGCCCGTTCGGAGCTTCGCTGGTGACCAGGACCGCTGCGAGCGACACCTTTGCTCCTGACCGCTGCAGCTGCAGCAGCGTTCTGCGTTCCCGCAGGAGCATTTTCGGCGTGCCCGCGGGTCCGGCCTCCGAGCGTTTTCCCGGCTGAAGCGTTGTGCGGACCCATTCGTATCCAACCCGCTGTCCTTCAAACTCAATGGAGTACCACGATTCTCCTTCGCCCGGACGCTCCTCAGCAGCCACGACTGGAGCAGTGTCCGAGAAGACCAGGGCGATCATCAGGGGCAGGATGCGGAGGCAGCGACAGGCCATAGGGGAATGAGTTTCGGAAAGGATGGGGAGCAGTGCGGCGGTTGTGCCGGATACGGTGAGTTTAGCGATTACCGGTTTGACCGGAACAGCCGGTTCTGCCGGCAATTCCGTCCCGCTTTCCACAGCTCACCCCTGAAAATCGTGGATTCGGCTCAATCCGTCCGCCATGGTTGCGGTGGGGTGCTAGGTTCCATCAGAAGGGCGGATTGCTGCTGCCGTGCCGTGTGGACTGGGGCAATAACTATGGGTTTTCTGAAGAATTTTCTGCGTCCGGGAAGCGGCGATGGTGGTACATCTCCCGCTGTCGGATCGTTTCGCAGCCTGACAGATGAGCAGCTGGATCATCATGTGGGTGTCAGTCGTTACGGTGAGTTTCAGCTGACCGACGCTGTTCGTCCGGCCTGGGGACTTGATGTCATTCCCCGTACAGGCTACCGGCACGAATGGTTTGTCGATCAGGAGAGCGGCGCCCGGCTGCCGGTGCTCATGGCATCTGTCACTCGGGAACGACTTTTCGATCTGTTCATCGCGCTCCTTGAACCTCTTGGTGACCTCGTGGATGTGGTGCTTGAGACAAGCCATCGCAAGGTGGACGGCGGGCATACGGATCTGTATCGGGAACAGATCGACATGCCGGTGCTGCAGAGTGTGCTGTACGAGTTTGAAGATGTGCTGCTGAACGATGGCTGCTGCGGCATCGCAGTGATCAATGCCGGTAAAGCCATGGAGGTGCAGTTCGATGAACACAAACTCCTGTTTGTTTATGGCAGAAAGAACACTTTAAGCGAACAGATTCTGCGGACTGCCAGTGTGCCGCTGGTGGAGGACCTGCAGTTCATTAATGAGGCCGAACACGTTCATATTTCAAGTGAAGATCTGCAGCAGCGGTTCGATCAGCTCTGCTGGCGCCTGGGTATCGACACGAGGTTTGAGGAGTAGTCTGCGGGCTGTCTGCAACGGGTCTTTCAGGGGATGGAGTTTTCAATGTCAAGGCTCTGCACTTGCTTCCTGCCTTCCCGTCACCGGGGATTCAAAGCTGTCTTCCTTGCTGCCGCAACGACTCTGGTCGGCACTTCCGGCTGCCAGTCTGTGCCCCGGC
>CAZLOQ010000029.1:0-45357 GCA_964561125.1 uncultured Chitinophaga sp.
TTGCAGCCTGTTCGCCGCCAAACGCCGCAGGCCGCCGAAGCCAGAACACGCTTAAAGAGGATCTGACGGTCACGACTCGCCCAGCCAAACACAGCAGCCCATTCGGCCAGAGTGCAAGCATGAACTCCTGCAGGAACGTCCCCGGCAGAGGTCAGCGAGGCCAGCAGAATTGTCCGTCTTCTTCTGCCGCGAACATTTCTTCGCGGACGATGACTCCGTTCGGTGGGCACGCACGGGATTTCCTGTCACCATGCAGTTCGATCGGAGTATGAATCCATGCGATTCATACCAGTTTGCCGCATCTTCCACCGGTTCAGGTACCATGAACCATTCCATGCCGAAGTCGTGCCTGTCGCGACCGGATGAAATCGTGGCATGGGTGGCGGCTGGGTGCCCGTCCGGCAAAGACGCGAGGACGAAAAGTTCTGAATTGGCACGACGGCTGCCGGGCTCCCAGACGGGCTCGCCCCGTCAGAAGGCAAGGTTCGCTGGCTAGCAAGTGAACCTGATTCACCAGACGGGGCGAGCCCGTCGGGGGCTGCGGGGGCGTTGGCGGCGTGGGTTTAGCTGCGAACCTTCAGCTCCGACGGGACAAGCCCGTCGGGGGCTGCGGTGGCGTTGCGGGCGCGGGTTAGCTGCGAACCTTGAGCTCCGACGGGGCGAGCTTGTCGGGGGCTGTGGGGGCGTTGGTGGCGGGGTGTAGCCGGGAACCTTCAGCTCCGACGGGGCAAGCCCGTCGGGGGCTGGGGGCTCGCCGCCCGTTGACTTGTCCGTCTGAAGCCAGGGTTCACGGGCCAGCCTGTGAGGCTGATTCTGTCGTGCAAATCCGTGCAAACTCAACGGCACCATACGCAGCACATCGGCACCATTGACGGCACCGTTTTCATCGCCGTTTCTGATGATCATTTCCGGACTTTATGCCAGCGCATCATCCAGGAATCGGCATCGTTTCAGTATCGGGCACATCGATGTACGACTGCCAGGCGTAGACTCGGTCCCGTCTTCTGCCCGTGACTTCGTGAAGCACTTTGGATGCGCGAAGGAATCGATCGCCTTTTGAGTGGTCGGTTTTGTCGCGGTCAGCAGCTCACCGGCTCGTGTCAGAGTCACGACCGGATGCTGCGGAAGAAGCTCAAACAGGCGAAGGGAATTGACTGTTGCCGATTTGTGCTGAATGGCTTTCGAACGATCCTCGCCGACAACCTGAAACAGCCGCTGAGCCGTCGTGACGCCGTCGTCTGCCGACTCCATGACACATTCGCTCCAGTGCGCTCAGGCAGTCTGGAATTTCGTCCGGTGGCGGTGGCACAAGTCGAGCGTTTCGAGGATGTGTCCCTCCGATCCAGTTCTGCGATGTCCGCACCGTTCAGTGTCCGACTTTCGGAACAGCACCACGCTGGAGCTGCTGTCATCACTGATTCCGGGAAAAATCACGGCACGCAGACCGGCTGAATTTGATTTTGATCTGATCCGAGCGGCAAATCCTGCGTTTCCGCGGCCTGGCGGTCTCTCTCATTCCCGGGCAGCGCGGAATTCATTTTCTCAGCAAGTCTCTGTGTTTTCTTCAGCACCCGCAGAGAACAGCTCGCAGTCACGTCACCGGGCGGGTCAAATGAAGGCAAAAATCGAGCTGTCAGTGGGGGAAATCCCGTTCTGGAGACTCAATTTGCGGCAGGCGGATTTCCCGGATTTCCCAAGCTCTCTGTTTTCCGTCTCGCGGCCTGATCCTCCTGTCCACCGTCGTCGCATTGAATGCAAACCACCTGAACCCTACAATCCGCCAGTTCGGCAACACGTTCTAACCATATCGCATGGGGATTCGAATGCAGGATCAGTCTGTAGCGGGGTCATCCTCCGGTATTTCTCCGGAAGAACTTGATGAATGGTTTGAGTCACTGGAAGACATTCTGCATCGTCACGGCCCTGAAAAACTTCGCGAATTGCTGGTTCAACTGCAGGAGCGTGCCTACGCTCGCGGCGTGATGCTGCCGTTTACCGCCAACACGCCGTACATCAACACGATCCATCATTCTGAACAGGTCCGTTACCCTGGCGATCGCGAGCTGGAACGGCGCATCAGGAGCATGGTCCGGTGGAATGCGATGATGATGGTGGTTCGGGGAAACACGTTCTACGACGGCGTGGGCGGACACATTTCCACGTTCGCGTCGTCTGCCACCCTCTACGAGGTGGCTCAGAATCACTTTTTCCATGCCCGAGCCTCCAATCACACGGGCGACATGGTCTACTTTCAGGGGCATGCGTCACCCGGCATGTATTCCCGCGCCTTCCTCGAAGGTCGTCTGACCGAATCTCATCTCGACAATTTCCGTCGCGAACTGCCTGCCGGTGGTGGATTATCCAGCTATCCGCATCCGTGGCTCATGCCGGATTTCTGGCAGTTTCCAACGGTGTCCATGGGACTGGGGCCGATCTGTTCGATCTATCATGCCCGGTTTCTGCGTTACATGGAGCATCGTGGTCTGCTGGATACGTCCCGTTCGCGGGTTTGGGCGTTTCTTGGGGACGGCGAATGCGACGAGCCTGAATCGCTTGGCGCACTCACACTTGCCTCACGCGAAAACCTCGATAACCTCACGTGGGTGATCAACTGCAACCTGCAGCGGCTCGACGGCCCTGTGCGTGGGAATGGCAAGATCATCCAGGAGCTGGAGGCGGCGTTCCGGGGTGCCGGCTGGAATGTCATCAAGGTCATCTGGGGCGGCGACTGGGACGCACTGCTCGACCGAGACGAAAATGGCAAGCTGGTCAAGCGCATGGGGGAAGTCGTCGACGGCCAGTACCAGAAGTACACGGTTTCAGACGGAGAATACATCCGCCGCCACTTCTTCGGTGTTGACCCGGAACTGCTGCAGCTGGTCGAACACCTCAGCGACGAAACTCTGGAAACCATTCGTCGTGGGGGCCACGATCCCGGCAAGGTATATGCAGCCTATCATTCTGCCGTGAACCACAAAGGAGCGCCCACGGTCATCCTCGCCAAAACCGTCAAAGGTTATGGACTGGGGGAAGCCGGCGAAGGCCGCAACGTTGCTCACAACCAGAAAAAAGTGCCCCTCGCAGGGCTCAAGGACTTCCGCACCCGCTTTGGTCTCCCGATCAGCGACAGCGAAGTTGAAAGCCTGCAGTTCTACAAGCCGGATCCCGACAGTGCGGAAGCGAAGTATCTGCAGCAGCGTCGTGCGGCTCTGGGTGGCTACATTCCTCACCGACACATCTGCCCTGAACGGCTCGATGTACCTTCCCTGCAGGACAAAGTTTTCCGCGCAAAGCCGCTGCTCCCGGGCAGCGATGGCGCAGAAGGTTCCACCACGTTTGCTCTGGGCGCCATCATCCGCGGACTGGTCGCCATCAAGTCGTTCGGCCCGCGTGTGGTTCCCATCATCCCCGATGAAGCCCGTACGTTTGGTATGGAGGGCCTGTTCGCGCAGGTCGGCATCTACAGCAGCAAGGGGCAGCTCTACGAACCCGTCGACTCCAGCAGCGCCATGTTCTACAAGGAAGCCCGAAACGGCCAGCTGCTCGAAGAAGGCATCAACGAAGCCGGAGCCATGGGTTCCTTCATCGCTGCCGGCTCCGCGCATGCCAACCTTGGCATCAACATGGTCCCCTTCTACATCTACTACTCCATGTTCGGTTTTCAGCGCGTCGGTGACCTTATCTGGTGCGCAGCCGATACCCGTGTCAAGGGCTTCCTCTGCGGCGGAACCTCCGGGCGCACAACGCTCAATGGCGAGGGTCTCCAGCACGAAGACGGTCACAGCCAGCTGATGGCCACCACCGTCCCCACCATTCGTTCCTACGATCCCACGTGGGGCTATGAGCTTGCGGTTATCGTCCAGGAAGGGCTCCGCCGCATGTATGCGGAAGGTGAAGAAATTTTCTATTACCTGTCCGTCTACAACGAAGCTTACGTTCACCCGCCCATGCCTCAGCAGGAGGGCCTCACAGAAGGCATCCTCAAAGGCATGTACCGCTTCCAGTCCACCGAAAGTGCTCCCGGCCAGACCCACCGCCCGCAACTCTTCGGCAGCGGTACCATCCTCCGCGAGGCTCTGCGTGCCCAGTCGATCCTCAGGGAACAGTTCGGCATCGGCTGCGACGTCTGGAGTGTGACCAGCTACAGCGAACTGCGTCGGGACGCCATGGAATGCCAGCACTGGAATGACCTGCACCCCGACCAGCCTGCTCGACGCTCCTGGCTGGAAAACACTCTGAGCGGCATCACCGGGCCGTTCATCTCCACCAGTGACAATGTGCGGCTCGTCGCCGATCAGATTCGCGAATGGATTCCCGGCGAGTATATTGTGCTGGGAACGGACGGCTTCGGTCGCAGCGAAACCCGTCCGGAACTCCGCAGACACTTCCAGATTGACGGCGAATGCACCGCCTTCGCCACCCTCCGCGGACTTGCCCGAGTCGGTGCCTTCGATCCCGCCAAACTCCCCGAAGCCCTCAAATCGCTCGGTATCGACCCCGAAAAGATCAACCCCCTCAACGCCTGACAACGCCCGCTGCCCGCCGCCGGTTTCCCCGGCGGCACGCCGCGAAACGCTTCCCCTCTTCAGCAAGCTTTCCCGACTATGCCTATCGAATTCAAGCTGCCCGAAGTTTCCGAAGGTGTCACATCCGTTGATGTGGCCCAGGTCCATGTCAAGGAGGGCGATGTCATTCAGGCAGGTGCAGTCGTCTGTGAAGTTGAAACAGACAAAGCCGCTACGGATATCCCCTGCCCCCACGCCGGGCGTGTCACTAAAGTGCTCATGCAGCCCGGTCAGACCGTCGCCGTGGGCGCCCCGATTCTGCTCCTCGAAGCCGACGCCCCCGCTCCCGCCAGCCCTGCCTCCGCCAGCCCCGCGCCGGCACCTGTCACCGCAACAGCCGCTTCCCCTCCTGTAGCGACTCCTACTGCACCCCCAGCGGCACCTGCTGCTGCGTCCACTGTCGAATTCCGGCTCCCGGAAGTTTCCGAAGGCGTCTCCAAAGTCGATGTTGCACTCGTCAGTGTCAAAGTCGGTGACGTCATCGCCGCTGACTCCGTTGTCTGCGAAGTGGAAACAGACAAAGCCGCTGCCGATATCCGCTGCCCCCACGCAGGGACTGTTACAGCCGTCCATGTGCAGGCCGGACAGACCGTCGCAGTTGGTGCGCCTCTCCTGACCATCAGCACTCAGGCTGCCGCTCCCGCCCCGCAATCCTCCGCCGCACCGCCGAAAGCCTCCCCACCCGCTGCGGTGGCGGCCGCTGCCGCCGCGCCGGCACAGCTCCCCGCCAAAACCATTCCCTCAGCCCCCACAGCAACCCCTTCACCGAATCCCCCCGCGGCTGCTCGCCCGGATGGCCCCCCGGCTCCCGCCGGCCCCGCCACTCGCCGACTCGCCCGCAAACTCGGCGTGAACCTCAAACTCGTCAAAGGCTCCGCCGCTGGTGGACGCATCACCATCGAAGACGTCGAAGCCTACGTCCGCGACCGCATGGCCCAACCGGTCCCCGCAGCCGCTCCCTCTGCCCCTGGCTTCGGTCTTGTTCAGGCTGCACCGCTCCCCGACTTCACCCGCTTCGGGCCGGTCGAACGTCAGGCCATGAACAAGATCTTCCGCACCGCCGCAGCCAACCTGCACGCCGCCTGGGTTACCATTCCCCATGTCACGCAGCACGATCTGGCCGACATCACCGAACTGGAAGCCGCTCGCCGAAAATACGTCAAAGCCAACCCCAATTCGCCCAAAATCACCATGACCGCCATCATCATCAAGGCTGTCGTCGGTGCCCTCAAGGCGTTCCCCAACTTCAATTCCAGCGTGGATCTGCAGTCGGGTGAACTCGTCGTCAAGCAGTACTATCATATTGGTGTCGCGGTCGATACCCCCAACGGGCTCGTCGTCCCGGTCATCCGCAACTGCGACCAGAAAAACATTCTCCAGGTCGCCTCAGAACTCTCTGAACTGGCTGCCAAAGCCCGCGACAAAAAACTCAAGTCCGAAGACATGCAGGGTGGCACTTTCACCATCACCAACCTCGGGGGAATCGGTGGAACGGCCTTTACTCCGATCGTCAACTACCCCGAAGTCGCCATTCTCGGTATGTCCCGCACTCTGAATCAGCTCGTCATGGAAAATGGTCAGATCGGCGAACGCATGATGCTTCCGCTTTCCCTGTCCTACGACCACCGTGCCATCAACGGTGCGGACGCTGCCCGCTTTATTGTCAAGCTCTCCGGAAGTCTCACCAACTTCCTCGAACTCTTCTGATCCCCTCGGGCCCTGGCCCGGTCTGACCGCTGCGGAAACCGCCAATGGAAGTCCTCCGTGCCTTCCAGCAGCTCTGGAACAGCTCCGGCTCACCCCCGGATGCCCTCCAGTTCATCGCCCGGCATCCGCAGCTTGAGCCTCCCGAAATTCTTGAAATCCTGCTCGCCGATCAGCAGCTGCGCACGGCGGCCCGTCTGCCTGATCGGCTGCAGGACTATCTGGCGGCCTTCCCGGCTTTCGCAGCCCGCCTGTCTGCCCGGCAACAGGTGCGGCCCCGGGATCCGGATGTCGACCAAACTGTGGTGGGCAGTCTCGCAGAAGCCCCGTCCGGTGAGGCAGCCTCCGTCAGCGAAGCGACGCTGATCGTTCAGCTGTCACAGCAACAAGTTTCAGAGACTGACTCCGCTGCCGCCGCCACCATCTGCCAGACGCTGCCGGGACCGGCTTCCGACGCAGCGGCGGACCCGCGGGCCATCACCGAGGCCCCCGCCGACGCCACACAGGCTGTGCAACACTCCGAACAGCCCGGTGGCGATTCCGAGGATGCTCTGGCGACACAGCTGCAGCAGTTTCGGGGTGAAGCACCGCTGGACGTGCTGGTGGCGGAACCGCAGTACCTCCGGGAACGCTATCGACTGGATCGGCTTCTGGGAGAAGGGGCCTTTGGTCGTGTCTGGCTGGCGTGGGACGTACAGCTCCAGCGTCAGGTGGCTGTAAAACTGCCGAACCGTTCTCGTTTTCGTTCGGCCGCCGAAGTGGATATCTTCCTGACCGAAGCCCGCATGGCAGCTGCGCTCTCACACCCCGGGATCGTCGCCGTCTATGACGTCGGCACAGCTCCTGACGGCGCCGTTTATGTGGTTTCCCAATTCATTAACGGCACAACGCTTGAAGGACTGATTCGCGCCGGCCGAGTGTCGGAGCAGGAAACTGCAGGGCTGCTGTCGAAGGTGGCTCGCGCTCTGCACGCGGCTCACCAGCGGCAGATCGTCCACCGTGACATCAAGCCGGCCAATATTCTGATTGATGCTGTCAGCGGAGCCCCCTATGTCGCGGACTTCGGCCTTGCCATTCGTGCGGATCAGCAGCTGCAGAAGGGAACTGTGGCCGGAACGCCTGCCTACATGAGTCCCGAGCAGGCTCTTGGCGAAGCGCATCGGCTCGACGGCCGCAGCGATATCTTCTCGCTGGGAGTCATTCTCTATGAAATGCTCACTGACACCCGCCCGTTTCGCGGTGGCTCAGTCCGCGAAACACTCAGCCAGGTCATCTCAGCTTCGCCCCGGCCGCCGAGGGATTTCAGCAGTCGCATTCCCGGTGAACTTGAACGCATCTGCCTCAAGGCACTCGCCCGCAGAACCGCAGACCGCTACCAGACAGCTGAATTATTCGCTGCCGACCTCGAAGACTGGCTTGAAGAATCTCTTCGCGGCCGACGTCCTGTGGTCGGGCCGGCTGATGCAGACGGCCTGCCGATTACTCCCCGTGGATTGCGGTCGTTTGTTGAAGAGGATGCCGCGTTCTTCCTGCAGCTGCTGCCGGGTCCCCGCACCCGAACAGGTTTGCCGGAAAGCATTGCTTTCTGGAAGCAGAAGCTGGAGGAGCGGGATCCGCAGCGGACGTTTTCCGCGGGCGTGCTGTATGGTCCCAGCGGCTGCGGGAAGTCATCGCTGGTTCGAGCGGGTCTGTTGCCTTCGCTGGCAGGGGGTGTCCACACGATTTTTCTCGAAGCATCCGCCGAGGATACTGAAACCAGGCTGCTCACTGCCCTGCGGCCGCTCGTTTCAGGACTCGCCCCGGACGCGGATGCCGCTGAGGCCTGCAGCCTGATTCGCCAGCGCGGCCGCGGCAAAGTGGTGCTCGTATTCGACCAGCTGGAGCAATGGCTCAGCCGCAATCCGCCGGCTCCTGAATCTGTGCTGGTTCGAGTGCTGCGGCAGTGTGATGGTGGGCATCTGCAGGCACTTCTGCTGGTTCGTGATGACTTTTCCGTCGCCACTGCCAGGCTTATGAATGCCATCGAAGTGCCAATGCTGGAAGGCGTCAACACGGCGCTGGTGGATCTGTTCGACGTCGATCACGCCCGACGAGTGCTCGCACGCTTCGGCCAGGCATGGGGTCGACTTTCGGCTGCAGCTGCGGAATGGAGCGACGAGCAGCAGGCGTTTCTGCAGCAGGCTGTTGCAGGTCTTGCCGTTGATGGCCGCATCATCGCAGTCCGGCTGACACTGTTCGCCGAAATGCTCCGCAGCCGCGACTGGATCCCGCAGACGCTTGCGGAAGTCGGAGGCCTTGAAGGGCTGGGAGTGGCGTTTCTGGAAGACGCCTTCCACTCGTCCCAGGCCAGTCCGGCTCATCGTCTGCATGCTCCCGCAGCCCGCGAAATTCTCAAACTGCTGCTCCCGCCGCCCGGACTGGGAATCAAAGGCCGCAGCCGCTCCCGCGAAGAACTCATAGCCGTCGCCGGTTATGAACAGCGGCCGGCCGACTTTCAGGCTGTGCTGCGGATCCTCGATGCGGAACTCAGACTGATCACACCCGTGGAATCGCCCGGCGACGCTGCCTCCGCCGTACCCGCACCCGCCGACACAGCGCCTCAGCAGGCATGGCAGCTGGCACACGATTACCTCGTCGATGCCCTTCGCGAATGGCTGGCCCGCAAGCAGCGGGAAACCCGCCGCGGCCGCGCTGAACTGCTGCTGTCAGAGACGGCAACACTCTGGAGTCATCGCTGCGAATCCCGACATCTGCCGCCGCTCACAGACTGGATCCGCCTGTTGCTCTTCACCCGCCCGCGCCGCTGGTCCCCGGTGGAACGCCGACTGCTCCGCGCTGCCAGTCGCCGGCACCTCACCCGCATCGGCTGCGTGCTCGCCCTGCTGCTCATCGCTGCCGGCTGGCTCCAGTTCGCCCGCAGTCGACAGCTGGATCTGGAGATGAACCGCGAGGCGGCGGGGCTCGCAGATGTTCGCGGCACCGCCATCCCGCTCGCCGTTGATCAGCTCGCCCGCCGTGGTTATCCAGCGGCCGTGATGCAGCGAAAGCTCGGGCTGCAGTTTGAACGGGAAACGAGCGATGAGCGGAGGCTTGCCATCGCAGCGGCTCTCGCACGCTTCGGAGACGTTCGCACGACGTGGCTCGTGCAGCAGGTCGAAAACCCCGTCCTGCCGTCCTCAAAAGAACTCGCCGAAGTGCTTGCCACCACCAGCTCTGGTGCCGTTACAGCGATTCAGGCTGAACTCGCCCACTGCACAGCCCCCGAACTGCTGGTTCGCAGGTGCCGACTTGCTCTGCTGGCTCTGCAGCTGGGATTCCCGGAACCCGCCACACAACTCACACAGACAACCGATGTCGCAGACATCGCCAGTCGCGCGGAATTCATCGAACAGGCTGCTCGCTGGGGTGGCTTCCGAGGGGAAGATGCGGCTGTGATTGCCACCGCTGACAGCCCGCAACTCTCTTCCGCCATTTGCCTGGCACTGGGAAGCACCGCAGCAACTCAACTGCCCGAAGCGGCCGTGAAAATCTGGCTGGACCAGGCCCGGGAATGGTTGCATCAGACTGACGCCACGCTCCACGTCGCCGCTGATCGGTTACTGTACCACTGGACGCCCGGAAAGATCACTGCCGGCGGGATCGGCGACAGCAACCGTGAGTGGAGAATGACATCCTCCGGTCATCTGCTGCTGCAGGTGCCGGCCGGCCGCTTTCGCCGGGGAATTCGTGAGAGTGATTCCGGATTGGGCGAAGATGTAGTCGTTCGTCGGCCTTTTCGACTCGCTGCAAGAGAAGTTACGCTCGGCCAGTTCCTTGAATTCATCAGTGATCCGGAAATTCCGGACGACCAGAAACCGGCAGGCTGGAGTCGTGAGGACCAGCTGGCACCGGATGAGACCGGCAATCCGGTGCAGAAGGTTTCGTGGACTGATGCCGTGCTCTACTGCAACTGGCTCAGCCGCCGCGAGCAGCTGCAGCCTTGCTACGTTCTCGCAGACTCAACCTCCTGGAAATCCAATCCTGCAGCAAACGGCTATCGTCTTCCGGATGAAGCGGAGTGGGAATGGGCTGTTCGCTGCGGGCAGAGCGATGAAGACATTCCGCAGTTGCCGCCGCATCTGCTGGACCGGTATGTGCGATTCTCCAGCACTGAGCCCGGCACCTGCGGAGCTCTGTTGCCGGCCCCGAATGGTTTCCATGATCTGCTGGGCAACATCGCCGAATGGTGTCAGGACAGCAACCCCGCGGACGAAACGCAGCGAGCCATTCGTGGGGGCAGCTATCTGACCGGCCCCGGAGATCTGCTGGCTCGAGACAACCGCTTTGTCGACGCCGATGAACGCAGCGACCTGTATGGCTTCCGGATTGCTCAGTCCGTTGAGGAGTGAGAATTGGTCATTGGTCATTGGCAGACCGCGGATGCGTTTGCGGCTCTGTTCAGGAATCGCTCAACCTGCGCGAGGAGTTCGTCCGGAGCGTCCTCGAAGATGTAGTGACCGGCCTGAGGCAGTCTGAGCACTTCAGCACGGGGAAAGCGGGTGCGGAAGCCTTCAAGGAATTCCGAGGGAGTGAAGCACCAGTCCTGCAGGCCCCAGATGAGTTGCAGCGGGTGATTCACGAACTGTTCCAGTCCGTGCTCGACACCACACAAAGCCGCATGGCTGTGGTGCCGGGGCGACAGCGGGATATCCTTCACAAATTCGTAGACCGCGATCCGATTGGCCCAGGAGTCGTAGGGGGCGAGGTAGCCTGCGCGGGCGGTTTGTGTGAGTGGCTTGACGACGGCCATGGACAGGGCAGCGCGGGAGAACAGGTTGAGTCCACGGACGCCGAGTTGGCCGGCGAGTGGGATGCGACAGGCAGCAATTCGCAGTGGAATCGCCTGACTGCGGAATGCCCCGGTGTTCATCAGGACGAAGCGGTCAAAGCGAGTGGGCAGGGCAGCGGCGCAGCCCATGCCGATGGCCCCGCCCCAGTCGTGGCCGAAGAGTGTGATGTGCTGCAGGTCCAGCATTCGGACGAGCTGGCTGAGACGGTCGATGTGGCCCTGCAGGGTATAACAGGCACGATTCTGTGGTTTTTCCGAGAAGCCACAGCCGAGATGATCAAGTGCGATGACGCGGAAGCGGCCGCTGAGTGCTGTGACAAGTCGTCGCCAGGCAAAGCTCCATGTGGGATTGCCGTGGACCATCAGGAGTGGCTGTCCGGCGCCTTCGTCGAGGTAGTGCTGGATACCGTGAGCCGTGCGAAACCACCGGGATGTGAAGGGGTATTCCGTTTCAAAGCCGTGACGATTCTGCGACCGTTTGAGGAGGACGGCGGGGATATCGGAGCTGGAGAGGGATGCAGGGGGAGCCGAGACTGGGCCGGAGGTCACGCAGAGATTCCGTTCGACAGCAACTTAGCGGGGGTCGCGCCTGGGAGCGAACTTGATGCGGCTGATATACCGAACGGGAATGCCGTTTGGACCGAGCCGTCCGGAGCAGGCGCCGATGGCGTTAATGACGTAACGGTAATCGAGATTGTAGTCCGGATCGATCTCAACTTCCTGCTTTTCCTGTTGTTCCTTACCGATCGCCTGGAGTGCGGTGATGGCGCGGAAGACTTCGGAATTGAGTCGGGCGAAGGCCTGATCGCCGGCGCCGAGGCTTTGGCCGTTGAAGGAGAGTGTTTGCAGGACGCCGGAGGCGTCGGCCTGCATGCGAACCTTGAAGGGTGGGAGTTCGGCGTCGGTGACGCTGGAGGCGCTGGGGGCACCGAGAGGCATGCTGATGTCGAAGTCGCCTTCGGGTTCGAGCACTTTGAGGGTGCACATGAAGAAAATCATGAGCTGGAACACGACGTCGATCATGGGCGTCATGTCCACCTGGATTTTACTGGCGGTGCGACTTTGGAGCTTCATGGTCTGTGGCCTGATGCCGTTGGGGTGAGCCGTGGAGTACGGTTACTGGACAGCGGCCTGAGTGGCCTTGAGCGCGAAGCGCTGGAATTCGATTCCGGTTTCCTGGCACATCTGGATGAGTTCCTGGACGAGCCCTGCTTTGACGGAGGCGTCGGCGCGGATTTCGACGGTCACGTCTTCGAGGCTGGTGCCGATGGTACGGTAGAACTGTGATTCCTGACGAAGCCGCGGGCGGACCTGTTCCAGAGTGAGCTGTTCGTCACCGATGAAGAGGAACGGGTCGTTGCTGAGTCGTTCGCCCTGTTGATTTTTCATAAAACCGTAGTTGAGTACAAACGCGTTTTTACGCTGCACGGCGGGGGGCCGTGCGAGCGTATCGCGGGGCAGACCGACGCGTTCGTCGGATTCGTCCTGGTCGAACTTGTTGATCACCATGAAAAAGGTAATCAGCTGGAAGACGATATCGATCATGGGGGTCATGTCGAGTTCGGCCGAACTGACGTTGGCTGGCTTGAACTTCATGGGAGCACTTCCGGCAGGGAAACGGAGGCCGAGGAGGGTGTGACTTGGTGAAGAACAGGATCAGCCCGACTTCTTGCCGAAGGTGGCAAACCGTCCCATGAGTCCTTCGCTGATCATGCCGATTTCGAGCACCAGCCGCTGGATGCGATTTTTGAGGATTCCGTGGAAGACCATGGCGGGGATCGCGAGGATCAGTCCGATGAAGGTGGTGACGAGAGCGGTGGAAATGCCGTCGGCCAGCTGAGAAGGCTTGGGGGAGGTGGCGGAAGTGGCAATGACGTCGAAGCTGCTGATCATCCCCTGGACGGTCCCCATGAGCCCCATCATGGGAGCGATGGAACCGATCAGAGCGACGTAGCTGAGTCGGTGTTCGAGAGCCATGTTTTCGTCTTCGCCGGTTTCCTGCATACCGGCGACGGCTTCTTCGTAGCCGCGGTTCAGGCGGGACATGCCGGATGCGAGGACGCGCGCCACGAAGGAATCGTCACTCTTGGCAAACTCATATGCGCCCTGGAAGTCCTTGGCGTTGAGCTTGGCTTCGAATTCTTCGACAAAGCCGGCGGGCAGGAGCGTTTCGCGACGGGACTGCAGGACGTTCATCATGATCAGGGCGACCAGAATGAAGGACAGGAGCAGGAACGCAGGGCCCCAGAACAGGCCGCAGGCGCGGGCGACGTAGGCGAGGAAGCTGCGGGAGGGCTGTGGAGCATCGGCGGCTGGCTGACCACCGGCGGCTGGGGCAGTCGCCCCGTCTGCGGGGGCGGCTGCCGGGGCGTCTGCTGCCGGGGCGGCCATTTCGTCCTGAGCCTGCAGAGGGGTTTGCAGGAGACCGGTGATGAGCAGGGCAGAAAGAGCAGCGCAGAGCCCGCTGAAAATGAGACGTGCAGTGGACGGCTGTGAAAGTGGATCGGAAACTGAGGTCATCTGTGGATTTCTCCCGGGAAGTCCGTCCGGAAATTCCGGAGGGATGTATTAAACTGAAATAGACGGGAATCTTAACGGATAAGACAGGAAGTTCACGGAGAAACGTGGGAAGTCGCTGGGGATTCTGGAGGATCTGCGGGGTCAGCGTTTGGCCCACTGGCTGTTGGGATATTTGCTCTGCAGCACTGCCCGTGCATCGTCGGCGCGATTTTGATGGCCGGCCGGGCCCCACAGAGCTGCCAGGTGATACAGCGCCTCAGCGTGCTCAGACGGTTCTGATCCGTACAGAATGTCCACATGCAGATAGGCCATGAGCGCATCCTTTGCCTGGTTTTTCTCGCGGAAGCTGTCGCCCTTGAGCAGCCAGGCGCGAGCGAGTGTGCGGGTTGCGGTGTCTGATGCCTTTGCGATGACCTCATCCAGCACAGCAATGGCCTCGTCTGCCTTGCCGTCGGCTTTCAGGCAGAGTGCTTTGCCGAGTTGTCCGTCGTAGAGGGCGGAAACCGCGTTGGGATCGTTCTGGCTGTCTGCAATCACCTTGTCGAATGCGGCGAGTGCTCCGGGGGTGTCCTTGCTTTTCAGCAGGAGCATGCCCAGCTGGACTCCTGCCTGCAGAGCGAAACCTTTCACGGGGCTTTCAAGGACTTTGGTGAGGATGCTGCGGGCAGCTTCAGTCTGAGCCGGATCCTGGGCGAGCAGATCTGCTTCGAGGAGTGACGCTTCGAGGTAGCGAAAGTTATTGGGATTTTCTGTGCGGAAGGTGCTGATCGCTTTGGTTGCCGCGGCGACTTCGGCCGGGTTTGCCATGGCCAGGCGGACCTGAGTTCGAGCGATGAGGAATTTCAGGTCGGTGACGAGTCGTTTGTCGTCACCGGCGTATTCGAGCTGGATTTGTTTGTAGGACTTGAGTGCCAGGTCGAGCGATCCGCCGCGTTCGGCGGCCTGAGCCTGGGAGAGCGTCGGGGGTTCCATGTCGAACCGCACCGTGGCCACGTCTGAAACAGGGACTTCCTGAGTCTGGCCGTTCTGGAGCTTAATGGTCAGCGATGCGACGGTCATCGCGGTGAATTCTCCGCGGAGCACAGCACGGTCGCTGCGGCGGACAACCTGATCAGCGGCAGGGAGTGCAGCAGAGAAGATGGTGAGGCAGGACAGGAGTGCTGTCGGGACGATGTGCTTCATGATCACTCTCACAGGGCTGAACGAAATCGAAAGTCCATCAAATTCACTGAGGCGTTTTGCGTTATCAGCCGGGTGGTTCAGGTGGTGGCGTCTTTTTCACGGGTGGGGGGCCGGGCGGGCGCTGGGCTGGTCGAGGTCCGCCGGTTGCTGCGTCCGCAGGGGAGCTTTGGGGTGGACGAGGGCGTGGCGGAGCGGTTCCGGGGGTTGCGGGGCGGGGAGCGGCAGCGCCTTGAGCTGATGGGGTCTCGGCGGGACGCGGACGGGGCTTTGGCGGAGCGGTTGGTGGGGCTGTGGTGGATTCGGAGGATGCCGAGCTTCCTGAGGGTGCGGGTCGAGCAGTGGGGCGCGGTCCGGCTGGTCTTTTTGCGGGTGCTTCGATGCCGGCAAAGGCAGAGAAGTCTGCGGCTGCAGGAACAGCAACCGGGACGTCTGCGGGGAACGAGAACCCTGTGGCTGCGGGGACTTCGAGGTTGATTTTGGGCGGTTTGGCTTCGCCGGGGATCCGCACGCGAGTTTTTGGTTTGCGGATCATGATAAAGGTCACCACACCGATGCCGGCGCCGACGATCACGACGAGGATAATGCCGAGCATTGAGGAGGACTGTTCGGGGGGTGTTGTCGGGGCTGCCTGTGGGGCAGCCGGGGTGGCAGCGACAGCGGAGGGTGCGTCTGGTGACGTGTCGGCGGGAGTTGTTTCATCGGCGGGGGAGGCGGTGGAATTGCGGGATAGTGGTGTTGCGGCCTGGCCTGCTTCAGCCTGCATGTCCTGGAAGAGTCGATCGAAGCGGGCGAAGGTGACATCGTCAAGATCGCGAAAGACCTGGACGAGGCTGTTGATTTCGGCCATGCCTGCGCCCAGTTGTGCTGCACCGGCTTTCTTGTCCTGGGTGGTCTTTGCAATTCGGAGCCGGGACTGACCGAGTTCGTAGCGGGCATCGAAGAAACGCGGTCGGAATTCGCTGGCCGGGTCCTTCTGAATGATTTGCTGGAGGCGTTTGGCGAGTGCTGACCAGCCCCAGACGGTGCCGGGTTTGCCATCGGCACCACGGATACCCTGGATGGATTCTGTAAGCCGTTGTGGTTCGGATTTTTCGCCCCAGTCAGCAAGGATCGATGCGGCTTCGAATTGTGCATCGAGGTTCATGGCGTTCTGAGTGAGGATTTCTTCGGAGAGTTTGAGGGCGTCGGCGAACTTGCCCTGACGGCGTCGGCAGCGCGCCAGTCGGAGCAGGATGGCGTTGCGGCTTTCAGGAGATGCGAGGCTTTGATCCAGGATTTCCTGATAGGAGTTGCCGGCCTTTTCGAAGTAGCCTTCGGCACCAGTCAGGTCGCCAGTGACGCCCTGGCCGAGTCCGTAATAGGTTTCGCCGATCCACAGGAGCGAGTTGTAGTCGGTTTTGTTGCGGGATTCGTAGACCTTCTGGAGGAACTGTTCGAAAGAGGTGCGGACCTGAGTGAGGCGATCGGTCTGATTGGCTGCGGTGAGCCGTTTGAGTTCTTCCTGGAGTTCCATGCCGAGCTGTGTGTAGGCCGAGAGAATGTCTTCCCCGCCGACTTTTTCAAGTTCGCCCATGGTGGCGATGGCCTGATCGATCTGCTGTGTGCCGACGTAGGCGCGGAGCAGGAGTCGGAAGGTGAGTCCGGCGAAGGAGGGGCTGCGGACACCTTCCTCAGGTCTCTGGCCGCCTTCGGGAACACCGACGGCAGTGACGACGGAGTATTCAGCGCCTTTGGTGAGTCGTTCAATGGTGGCGGCAAATTCACCATCGAGATTGAGGATGCTGGCGAGTGAGACTTCGGCAGCGACGACATCGTCGGACGGGAGCACCATATCGCCGGTTTTGGTGCGGGCGAGCTGGATGCCATCGGTGAGCAGTTTGCGGGCTTCCGTTTTCCAGGTCTGGAGGTCTTCAGCGGAGACGGGATTACCGGAGGGGTCTGCTTCGGCGAGTGCTGAGCGGCGGGTCCATTCGGCCCAGTAGGACTGGCCGGCGCTGAGTCGGGCGGAGATGTATTGGGGGTCGGATTCGGGGACTTCAAGAAACCAGCGGGCGGCTTCGAGTGGCTGCTGCATGGTGCGATAGACGCTGCCGAGCCGCATCCGGGCTTCTCCCCCTTTGGCGGACTGGGGGTAGAGAGTGAGGATTTGCTGGCAGACGTCGCGTAGCAATCGTGTTTCGAAGTCACGGTCGGAGCCGGGAGCCTGGTTCCATGCGGTGACGGCGGCTGCCATGGCAATTTCGGTGGCGTTCAGCGCTGAGTCGGGGTCGGATTTCTGGTCGTGGACCATAGCGTGTCTGGCGAGCACGATGGAGTCGAGCGGGTAGCCCTGGCGGAGGAGTACAAAGCTGAGCAGGTAGCGGGTTTGAGCGACGGCTTTGGGATCGCTGTCACCTTCGCGGAGGGCGAGTGCCAGTTTGAGGAGGCGACCGACTTCTGCGAGATGATTATCGAGGGCTGATTTTTTTGCGGCCCGTTCGGTGTCGTCGGAGGCGCGATTGATTTCGTCGGTGAGCTGCTGGATTTGAGCGATCATGCCGAGAGCGCGTTCGAAAGCGGTGGCGAAGTCGCGGGGTTCACGGTCTTTCTCGCCGAGAGCGGCTTTGAGTCGACGGGCCATGCTGAGTGCTGGTTCGCGAAACGCACCGGGATATTTGGCGACCTGTTCGGCGTGATTCAGGGCGAATTGCTGGAGATCTTTCTGTTCTTTTTCCGGGAGTTCACGAGCGGCGGACAGTTTTTCTTCGGCGATCGCCTGTTCCCAGAGGATGCCGAGTCCTGAGGCCGTTGTGGACTGGGCGCGGTTGGCCTGGAGCCAGGTGCTGGCTTCCTGGATGACGAGTCGATAGTCGTTTCGCTGGGGATCGTTGAGGCAGATCAGGCGGAAGTGCTGAGCGGTGGCTTTGAGCGTCTTCATGTAGTCGGCGTCGGAAGGATGTCCGAGGATTTCGTTGTAGATGCCGAGTGCTCGACCGACGTCGTCCTGTTCCTGGAAACACTTGCCCTGCATGAGACGGGCGTAGAGTCCGTTGGTATTTGTGCGGCGGGCTGTGTGGATGGCTTCGTAGAGTTCGGAGGCCTGGATGAGTGTCTGTTTGCGTTCTTCGCTGCCGCGATCAAAGGTTTGACCGCGCTGATAGGTGCAGCGGACGAGGTTGAGCCAGGCGCGGAGGTATTTGTTTTCGGCGTCGCGGCGTTTGAGGAAGGTTTCTTCGTCCTTGTTTTCGTCAACGAATTTGGGGAAGGCGTCGTACGCAGATTTGAATTGATCGTGAGCTGTCTGGAAGATGGCTTTGGCGCGATCCACGAGTACTCTGGCTTCGTTCTGCAGCGGGGCACGTTCTTCGGCAGCCGTTTTTTCGGCGGCGGCCCAGATGAGTGATTCTGAGCGGTCAAAGAGGAGTTCGCCGAGCAGGCTGTTGGCGCGGGCTGCGAGCGGGTGCTGCGGATGTTCGCTGATGAATTTCTGCAGAGCGACTTCGGCATCCGCGAAGAATTTGGTCCGGTCGTCGGGGACTCGGGAGGCCGCGCCGGCCTGCTGGAGTGTCTGTCCGCGTTCGAAGTCAAGCACTTCGCGGATTTCGGGGGTGAGTCCGGGGTTGGTGGCCTGTTTGTCGAGATATTCGAGGGCGGTGTCGAAGTAACCTCGTTCGCGCAGACCGTCGACGAACGGGAGCGGGGAATCCTGGGCTGCAGCTGGGGAGGACAGGAAGGTGCACGCGAACAGACTGCAGCACAGGATCAGGGCTGCCGGGCAGCGCTGCTGCGTTGTGGTTTGCAGCGGGAGCGGAGACAGTTTCCCGATGGTCGCGTTCATGGTCGATCCTCGTATCGCTGCGGAGGGACAGGAAGAACCGGGCCGCTGCAGGGCGGCCGAGTGGGATACCGGGGATGGAAAGAAAATATTAAGAAACGGAGCAGAGAATTCGTTTAAGCTGAGTTTTCAGGCTGCGGTGCACGAATTGGTGGCTGATAGAATACGCAGAAGATGGGAAACTAGCAACAAACTGCGAGAAAATCGGCGCGGTGACTGGCGAAGATTCGGGGCGCGGGGTGGGACGCATATCAGCGGTCGTCTGTGTGCATCCCTGCGGACGGGCCAGTCGATTGCCATCGAAATCCCGCTTTCCGCTGTGGTTTTTGCTCAGATTTCGCTACAGTTCTATGCGTCCGTCTCAGGTTTTTGTCGGTGTGCATAACTGCTTCGGGCCACTCCGGGACTTCCGCAGAAGGGTGCTGCTGTGACTGACAATATCCACATGGCCGATACCGACCGTGACCTCCCAAAGCACGTGCGGAATGGTTTTATGCGTTACAGGGACTTCCAGCCTCTCACTCAGGGTGGTGAAGCCCTCCTGCGCACCTGCCTCGATGAAAATCTCGGCCGCACCGTCGTCATGAAAACACTGCTCCCTCAGTATCAGAACCTTGAAACCTACCAGAAACGATTTCTTCGCGAAGCCCGCGTGACCGCCCAGATCCCGCACCCCTGCACCATCCCCGTTTACGAGCTCAGCCGCGACGCGGAAGGCAACGCCTACTTCACCATGAAGCGACTCCGCGGCCGCGATCTCAGCGAAATTCTCGACCGAATCGCCGAAGGAGATCCTGAATTCATCAATCGCTATCCGCTGCAGTCGATCATAAACGTGCTGCTGCACTGCGCACAGTGTCTGGCTTTCGCCCACAATCAGGGTGTTGTGCACCGTGACATGAAGCCGGCCAACATCATGATCGGCGACTATGGCGAGATCATGGTGATGGATTGGGGCCTGGCCAAAGTCTCTTCCATGCAGGACAACGATGAAGTCGATCAGCTGCTCCGCAGCGGCCAGCAGAGCATTCCCGGTCGACTGACCAATCGTGGTGATGTGCAGGGCACGCCGTTTTACATGTCGCCCGAACAGGCTGTGGAAACCGGCGACGTCGATGAACGCTCTGACATCTTCAACATGGGTGTCATCCTCTTTGAAGTGCTCACCAGTGAAACCTACATCAGCGGTCGCAATTTCAGGGAAATCCGCCGACGCCTGCAGGAAGACCCGGTGCGTTCGCCCCGCAGTACCGCGCCCCGAAAGAACATTCCTCCTGAACTCGACGCCATCTGCGTCAAGGCTCTGCAAACGAACCCGGCCGACCGCTACCAGCGGATGTCCGACTTCGAAAACGACCTCCGCGCCTGGCTCTGCGGAACCCCCGTCTCCGTCTATCAACCCTCACTCCTCACCCGTCTGCTCAGGTGGCGCAACCACAAAGTCCTCTGCTCGGCCTCCCTCCTCTGGATGTTCATCGGCGTCTGCGTGTGCATCGCGCTGCAGTTCCTGGCAGGACTCTTCCGGTAACCCGTGTTTGTTCCGCTGTCCCCCGCAGCTGGTCCTCCTGTTTGAAACAGTGCACACGACCGAGTATCGGCTGCGTTCCTGATCTCACAGCCTTCCATCACTCCATTCGAGTCCAGCATGTCCATCGAAGAACTTCTTCTGCAGTACGAACAGGGCGCTCAGGATCTGGTTAACGCCGTCTGTCAGACGGGTCCGGAAAACTGGAGCAGTCATCCGGTGCCCGGCAAATGGTCGATTCAGCAGGTGGTCTGCCATCTGGCGGACTTTGAACCCATCTTTGCTGATCGCATGAAGCGAGTGCTGGTGGAGGATAATCCAACGCTGTTTGGCGGCGACCCGGATGCATTTGCAGCGGGCCTGCACTATGACAGGCGGGATGTCGAACAGGAGCTGCAGCTGATCGTGCTCATTCGGCGTCAAATGTCGCGGATTCTTCGCAATACGGATATCGAAGCATTCCAGAGGACGGGCGTGCATTCCGAAGCAGGCCCGCTCACGCTCGAAACCATTCTCGAACGTTCCGCCCGCCACATTGCTCACCATATCCCCTTTATCCACGAGAAGACCGCCATCCTCAAAGCACGGCGGTCGCCCTGAAGGAAGCCGCAGCCATGCTCCAGCTGCCGTCCGCTGAACTGCTGGAAACACGCCATCAGTTCCCCTGTGCATTCACGTTTAAGGTGATTGGTTTTGCAGATTCCAACTTCACCGCTCGTGTCGTCGCCGGCGTGCGCGATGAACTGCAGCTGCAGACTGATCCGCCATTTTCGCTTCGCAGCACCGCGCAAGGCCGTCACGTTGCCGTGACCCTCGAACCCCTCTGCAACTCCTCACAGCAGGTGCTCGCCGTTTACGCCCGTCTCTCCGGTCTGGACGGGCTTGTGATGCTGCTGTGATACCCGTTCACAGCCTTCCGGTGTCGGCAAACTGCAACTGACGGATGTGTGCCGCGAGGTCTCCTGCGTACGAGGGTACAGCGGCCTCGAGGGGTTCAAGCAGTCTGCCGGGGACTTTGTTTGACCGCAGAGACTGGATGTAGGTGAGCAGCACAGTGCGAGCTTCGGGGGTGCTGTTGAGCAGGAAGTGTGTCCAGGCCCAGCACTCCGCATAGTCGCGTTGCGAAAGGTCGCGGAAGTCGCTGATCAGTTCGAGCCGAAACAGGCCGGGGCTCCAGTTTTCTGCCTGGGCGCGGGTCAATTCGCCGAGGTTGGCAGGACTGACCATTCCCGGGGAATACGGCGATACTTCGAAGTATTCTGCGAGCCCTTCATCAAGCCAGAGGGGAACTGTCTGAAGGCAGGCATGGAGCAGTCCGTGGGTGAATTCATGCCGCAGGTCTTCTTCGACGTGGGGGCTGCGGAAGGAGTAAACGCAGAGGTCGCGGGTGCTGCCGACGAAGTAGGCGCGGCGGGGAGGCAGATCGCGCCAGGTGGCCTGCATGTACCAGCGGTATGAAGTTTCGTCGCTGAAGAGGTACACCTTGACGCTGTCGCGCTGCTCCGGGAGTTGCAGCGTTTCAAGGACGCTGGTGCGGAGTGTCTGGAGTTCATGGATCAGCGGATCATCGGCACTGATTTCCTGGTCACTGAACACAACGAAGTGTTCGGTGGCGAAGGAGTGCTGATCGGGACGCTCAGTGGTGAAGGTGGATTTCGGTGTTGCCCTGCAGCCGCTGGTTGTCAGCAGCAGGCCACAGGTGACCAGCACGAGGAAAAACAGTACGGCGTTCAGGCAGCGGAGCGGGCGCGGAGTTGGCAGCTGACCGGGTATCATCCGTGGTACCAATCTGCATGGAAAAACCGGCGGGAGACAGCAGGACGGCTGAATGGATACGGGGCGTCCGGGCAGTTCCGGGAGCCCGTGAAGGGGGGAAGTTTAATTCGGAGCGGTGGAGGGTGGCAAGACGAAAGGTGTGGCGACACCGCCGCGAGTCATCTGCGAGTGCGGCGATAAGGGATGGCACAACCGCGGGCGGGAACTTCGCGGATTTCCGGGAGTTGTTTTCGGAGCGCTGCCTCTACGGCGTTTTCAACGTGTCGCACAGTCACCTCGGAGGCATTCGTTTTGTCGTCCATGGCCCCGCGGTAAATCAGTTTGCGTTCATGGTTGAAGACGAAGAATTCCGGGGTGTAGACAGCACCGCAGGCTGCCGCCAGTTGCTGTGATTCGTCGGCGATGCAGGGGAAGGTAAAGCCCTTTTGTTTCGCCCGTTCTTTTATTTTTTCGAGTGTTTCTGAGGGTTTGCGGTTGGCGTTGATGGCCACCAGCGCGACCCCGTCCGGGTGGCTGGCGTATTTTTTCGCGAAGGCCAGCAGGCGGTCTTCGTAGTCGATGGAGTAGGGGCAGGAGTTGCAGGTGAAGCAGAGCACGAGTACCGCCTTGTCCTGGAAATCAGCCAGTGACCATTTCCGGCCATCTGTTCCCGGAAGTTCCCTGAAGTCGGGGCAGGATCCGCCCAGCTGAATGGGAGCAGGGTCATCAGTCGCTAAGGCAGGGGTTTGGCATATCGCAGCTGCAGTGACGGGGCCGAGCAGAGAGAGTGCGAAGATGAGCAATCCGGGCATGGGGGGGCCTGAGAGAGAACGGAGGGCGGGGCGACTGGGAGGCTGCAGGGGCGATACCAATATCAATATCAATATCAATAACTGTAACCTCAAACAACGCTCGGGCAATATCGCAGGGGATGTTCGGCAGAAATTGCCGGTGTTTGCGTTTCGGCAGAATCTGCAGCAGGTTTTGCTGACATGTGGTTTTCTGCCGCAGCCGGGCGGGGGTGCCGAAGGAGTTGCCGATGAGTGCCGGGAATTCCGGAGTTTTCCTGCAGACAGGCAGGGGCGGGCCGGGGAAGAATGACGGTGCGACCTCCGGTCCGGCGTCTCGAACGAGTCCCGACGCCGGAAGTCGCGGTCCCTGCCGGCAGTTTTGGGGGGGGGAAAGTGTTCTGATGTTTTGGAGGTGTGAGATGCGCGTTCCGGCATATGCAGCCTGTCTCGTTCTTGCTGGCCTTGTTTCCACTGCTGCAGCTCAGCAGTCCGGATTTCCTTACGATGCGAAGGTGGTGGCGGCTGAAACATGGGTCCGCGCCGGCGGCGGGACAAAGTTCTACGCCACACAGCGACTGACGACAGGTGCTGTCGTTCGCGTTCTGCGGCATGATCCGGGTGGCTGGTATGTGATCGAACCGCCGGAAGGGAGTTTCAGCTGGATTCCGGAGCGATATGTAAATCGGCTCACTGAAACCGAGGGCGAAGTCCGTGAAGATCATGTGATCGCGTTTGTGGGCAGTGAACTGGCAGACGAGTCTTCGGTGTTTCAGCGGCGGATGAAGAGTGGTGAAAAAGTCACGATTCTCGGCAGCAAAACACTGGATACCACCAGCGGCCCGCAGGCGATGCTGAAGATCCTGCCACCGGCACGGGAGCGTCGCTGGATTCCTGGCGCTGCTGTTGCAGCTGTGGATCCGGCTCGCCGTGAACAGGCGGAAAAGAACCCGTTCGAGTTTCCTTTGAACAGCCAGCGTCCGGACGTGATTGCTGCACCACCTGTTGACAATGGCTCCGGGCTCACAACGGACCTCCCGCAACTCGACCCCAGCGATCAGCTGCAGCGACTGCAGCTGGAAAAGGCCCAGCGACAGCGACTGGCAGAAATCGACCAGCGGTTTCGCGACATGGTCCTGCGGGACGTTTCGTTCTGGGATCTGGATTCGATTGAACGTGATTACCGCAGCCTGCAGGAGCAGATGTCGAATCGTCAGACAGCCGGAGCGGTCGATTTGCGATATCCGGCTATTGAGCGGTATCGGCAGCGAATGGCTCAGCTGAAGGACGTCAAACAACTGCAAGGTCAGACGGAAGCCCGGGATGCAGCCCTGGTGGCAAGGCATTCCGGCGCCTGGCTGATGATGCCCGGTGCTGTCCGCTCTGTTGAACCCGTGTCCGGCAGGCAGCCTGATGCCACTGTGGTGGCGTTTGAGAACTATCTGCAGCAGCAGGGCCAGTCGGTTGGAGTTGAAGAGACAGGTGTTCAGGCGGCCGGTGAAGGGATGAGAAATCCGGAGGCTGACAGTTTCTTTCCGCCGGCGGCGGACGAAGCCTTGACGCGCCTGACCGCTGACAGCGATGTCTCAGACGCCGGAGGTTCAGGGAGAGTCGCAGCGACCGCAGCGACACAATCTGCAGGAGGTCTGACGGTGATCCGACCAGGGAGTCCGGAAAATCGATTTGTTGGTGCGGGGATTGTTCAGCGATCCTCAGGGGCCGTGCCAGCGTGGGTGCTGATGGCTCCCTCCGGACAAATTCTTGCTGATTTGAAGACCAGCGGTCGACTCCGGCTGGAGCAGTTTGCGGGGCAGCAGGTGGGTGTCCAGGGAAGCCGCTGGTCGCAGAAAGACCGCCGGGACATTATCGAGGTGACTGCTGTGGAGCCGGTGAGGCTGCATCAGTGAGGCTGCAGGAGTAGTGCATGCGGCAGAAATGAGCAACTGTTGTCCTATGGTTGCTGGTGTGTACTTCGACAGTGCCGCCTGAGCTGCGAGACAGTCTGGAGCGTTTCGGGGCGACCAGCCTCTGTCCGGAATCGGTGGCGGAAGTTTTTGACAAGGTCGAACCATGTTTCCGGACTGCAGTCAAGACGTACGAGGATTGGTTCGAGCTGTGCGGGGATTCGGCCGGCTTTGCCCGATTTCAGCTGTCGGCCGATCCAGTCGATGAGCTGGAGGTACTGGTCGAGCGACATGCAGAGGCAGCCGCGGTTGGTGAGCCGGCGAACGGTGTGGCAATCGCCGGGAGCCTTTCGCGGTGGTTCGAGGGCAATGGGGGCCAGCCAGCCGGCTTCAGGTCCGTGCTCGGTTTGCGTCTCTCCTGCCGCTGCGGAAGGGGCGGAAACGCCAGACTGACGATCGACTATGCGGTCGCGGATACTTGTGAATTCACTGGTTTCGGGGGTCGCCGCGACCGCGGCACGGATCGGATTGAGATCGACGTAGGCCATGCAGGTGGCAATCGCGGTTTCGTCGAGCAGCGGCTGGACCTTGAAGCGAGCCTCCCAGAAGTGGCCGGTGACATCGTCCTCGCGATTGGCGCGTTTGGCGATCGGTTCAGAAATGCACTTCATGAACCAGGATACACTGCTGAGCCGACGCCGCTTATCGGCAACGCCCGAGGCGTTGTTTTTGATGTGATTGAGCTCTTCAGGGGTGGGTTGTTCGGGCAGCCCGGTGGACGTGCGGCGCTGAGGAAACAATGTCCACCAGCGGAGTGCCACTTCGTCGTCGGACCAGGTGGCGGAGATGTCCGGGCGCGTGCGGATGACCAGATGCATATGGTTGGACATCAGTGCGTAGCTGAGCGTTTCGATGGCGAAAATGCCAGCCAGCTCTTCAAGGCGATCGCGGATCCAGTCGCGGCGATGTGAGTAATCGCGGCCTGACCTGCGGTCTTGCCCGCAGAGATGATTGCGGCGCACACAGCGGCTGATGGTGTGGAACACCTGAACATCGATTTCTGAAAAGATTTCGCGGCGATTGATGCGGGGCATGGGATGGCTTTCATAAGGGTGGCGGCACGAGTATAAACAGGGGAAAATGAATTTCAAGGTGCATGGCACCCAATTTGAATTTCCGGCGCGTTCTGCGAGCCATTTGACATTTGCCGCACGACGGATTTAGCATATCGTCTTCAGCCCTCCCTTCGAATCCAGGAGCCCCCCGCATGGCCCGCTCGTTTGTTTCCAGCCGGCGTCAGTTTCTGCAGCACTCCGGTTCCCTGCTGGCTGCTGCCGCTGCCCCGGCGTTCGTATCAGCAGCCGTGCGGCGAAAAGAACTGCATGTGGCTGCCATCGGTGTCAACGGCATGGGCTGGGCTGATTTGTCAAACATCGGCAGTCACGCGGCAGTGAAGTTTGTGGGCTTTTGTGACATTGACACCAGCCGTTTCGACAAGGCAGATGCGGCTTATCCAGGCGTGAGGCACTGGCAGGACTACCGCGAGCTGCTGGCAGATCTTGGCGGGGGTCTTGATGCGGTCATCGTTTCAACTCCGGACCACATGCATGCTCCTGTGGCCATGGCAGCCATGCGGGCTGGCAAGCACGTGTACTGTCAGAAGCCGCTGACGCACACCGTCTGGGAAGCTCGTCAACTGCGTCTGCAGGCCGAAAAGTCCGGCGTCACAACTCAGATGGGTAACCAGATCCATTCAGCAGCGGAATACCGGCTTGGCGTTCGGCTGATTCGCGAGGGTGTCATCGGAAAGGTTCGTGAGGTTCATTCGTGGGTGGGTGTGCAGGGGCGTCAGTACTGCAATCGGACGGACCGTCCTGCGGCTGCTCCTGTGCCTGCCGGCGTAAACTGGGATCTGTGGCTGGGAGCAGCTCCTGAGCGGCCATTTGCTCCGGACGTCTACCATCCCTTCAAGTGGCGTGACTGGCAGGACTTTGGTTCGGGTGCTCTGGGAGACTTTGGCTGTCACATTCTCGATCCTGTCTTCACGGCCCTCGGCATTCGCCACCCGCAGCGGATTCAGGCCACCAACGACGGCACGACCAGCGAAGTCTGGCCTGGGCCTGAGACGGTGGTGTTTGAGTTTCCCGGAACCGAGTTCACTGCCGGGACGATCACTCTGACCTGGCGCGACGGTGGTCTCAAGCCCCCCAGAGAACTCGCCGGCCTCCCTGAGGGGCGTGACCTGCCTGGCGGCGGTTCGCTGTTTATCGGTGAAGGCGGCACGATGGTGCTCCCGCACGTCGGCATGCCGCAGCTCTATCCCGTCGACAAGTTTGCCAGCTTTGCCATGCCGAAAGTGCAGGGGACCAGCCACTGGCACGACTGGGTGGACGCTGTGCTGGCGGGAAATAAAACGACCGATGGTTTCGACTACGCCGGACCACTCACTGAAACAGTTCAGCTGGGGAATGTAGCGGCACGGCTGCCTGGCCAGTCGATCAGCTGGGATGCCGCAGCGTTTCGAACCAACCTGCCGGCTGCTGATAAGCTGCTGACAAAGTCTTATCGGGGCGGCTTCGAGGTGCCGGAAGCACGATAGCAGGCGACATGCCGGAGAAATCCGGCAGGATTCCTTGTCAGCGAGGATGCTGTGTTGACCTGCGGAGCATGGAGAGTGCCTTCTGCAGGGCTCGCATGAAGGCTTCTACGTCATCCACGGTGTTGTAGGCACCAAAACTGACACGGGTGCTGGCAGACACATTCAGTGCCGTATGGAGCGGCATGGTGCAGTGATGCCCATGCCGCGTGAAGACATCGTGCTGATCCAGCACGGCAGCGAGGTCTTCCGGGTGCACACCATCAATGCGGAAGCTGACAATGCCCCCGCGGAATTCAGGGGCTGGCCCGAAGATTCTGAGCCCTTCAACCTGAGACAGTCGATCATACAGCATACCGGTGAGGTGCATCTCCCATGCGTGGATGTCGTCAACACCTGCAGTTTCCATCCAGCGAATAGCTGCGCCCAGGCCGATGACCTGGACGATGGGCATGGTGCCGGCTTCGAATCGTGCTGGCGGAGCGGACCAGGTGGACTTGTCGAGTGCCACCTGAGCGATCATGTGGCCTCCGAAGTGGATGGGCTGCATTTCCTCCAGTCGCTCCGGGCGCCCGTAGAGCACTCCGACGCCGGTGGGGCCGTAGACCTTATGTCCGCTGAAGACCAGAAAGTCGATGCTGTCTGCAATGACGTTTGTTGGCAGGTGCGGAACGCTCTGGGCACCATCAACGACGATGCAGGCACCCACTGCTCGAGCGCGGCGGGCCAGTTCGCGGATGGGGTTGATCGTGCCCAGCATGTTCGACATGGCTGTAATGGCAACGACGCGGGTACGAGGTGTGAATGCGGAGTCGAACTGTGCGGAATCAAGTCGTCCGTCGGCTGTGAGCGGGAGGAATTTCAGGACGGCACCAGTCCGGATGGCAGCCTGCTGCCACGGGACAAAGTTGGCATGGTGTTCCATGACAGTGGTGAGGATTTCGTCGCCGGGCTGGAGTCTGGGGACGGCCCAGCCTGCTGCGATCATATTCAGGCCGATGGTCGTACCGGGTGTGAAGATGATGGAGTCGGGAGAAGGGGCGTTGATGAAGCGTGCCACGTCGGCACGAGCCCCTTCGAAGGCTTCATCGATGCGAACTCCGAACTGATAAGTGCCCCGATGTGCATTGGCGAAGTACTGTTCTTCAACGTCTCTCTGGGCATCGATGACGGCGCGGGGTTTCTGGGCGGATGCACCGCTGTCGAGATAGACGGGGAATCCGCCTGAGGGCAGCCGTCGATTGAGGACCGGAAACTGGCTGCGGATTTTGAGTACATCGAAGGCTGCGCCGGGAACGGTTCGTGGCAGGAGTGGCTGATGGGCTTCAGGGACCGGCACAGCTCCGGGGAGAGAGAGCGGGACGGCGGGGGCAACAGTACCGGCGAGGCGACCGGCGAGCAGCTGGATGCGTTCCACCATGCCGCGAAGTCCATTGCGGCGTTGTGGCGAAATGTGCTGCTGCAGGTTGAGTTGCCGGAAAACCGCCTGAATGTCGTAGCGGAGAATCTCTGCGGCGGTGAGTCCCTGATAGGCGGCCTGCAGGATGGCAATCAATCCACGAACGATGGTGGAATCGCTGTCGGCGAGGATCTGCAGATGGGCCTCCGGTCCACTGCCGCAGGGATGGGCAATGAGCCAGACCTGGCTTTGGCAGCCGTGCACGCGATTGGATTCGGTGCGCTGGTCGACGGGAAAACCCGGGAGTTCGTCACCCAGTTCCAGCAGAAACTGAGACTGATCCTCACGGTCGAGATCCGCAAATTCCTCGAAGATTTCCGCCAGAGTTGCAGGCATGTTCAGAGAATTTCCAGAACGGGGCCAGCCGGGGACCGAATGATTTCTTTGAACACCTGCATGGCCACATTCTGGCAGACTTTGCGCAGCGGTTCACGGGAGGGATTATCATCGGTGAGCAGCTGCATCATCTGGCCACGGTCACCGAATTCGCGAATGGAGGCGTTGAGAGGGATTTCACCAAGGAAGGGTAGTTTGAGTTCCTGAGCGACCTTCTGGACTCCGCCACGGCCGAAGATATCGCCAGTCATGTTTTCAACGAAGCCGAGAATCGGAACATTGACTTTCTGGTACATGTCGACAGCTTTGATGGCATCCAGCAGCGCGACCTGCTGGGGGGTGCAGACGACGACGGCACCAGCGAGACCGACCTGTTGAGCGAGAGTCAGGCTGACATCGCCGGTGCCCGGAGGAAGGTCAATGATCAGATAATCCAGTTCGCCCCAGTTGGTGTCCTTGAGGAACTGTGTGAGGGCTTTATGGAGCATGGGGCCCCGCCAGACAACGGACTGGCCCTGGTCGATAAAGAACCCCATGGACATCAGTTTGACGCCACCTGCATCGATCGGCTCGATCCGCATGACTCGGTTACCCTCGGCATCGGTGAGCTCTTCAGCGCCGGGGCGACCTTCCGCGTGCATCAGGTGCGGAATACTGGGGCCATAAACGTCGGCATCCATGAGGCCGACGCGGCAGCCGAAGGAGTGCAGACCGCAGGCGAGTCCGGCGGCCACGGTGCTTTTTCCGACTCCACCCTTGCCGCTGCCGACTGCGATGATGTTGTGGACATTGAGCCCGATGCGACCGCCCGTGTCTTTGCCGCGGACAGTGGAGTGGATTTCGATGCGTGGCTGGAGTTCGGGGGCAGCAAACTGGATCCGCTGACGAATGGCGGCCTCGAGTTGTTTGGTCTCCGGGTAGGCCGGGGTCGGCAGTTCGATGCGGACGCGGGCATCTGTCCCGTTCACAAAGGTATCGCGAATCATTCGCAGCTCACCCAGTGGACGTTGGGTACAGGGTTCGACAACGTTTGAGACGAGGATCTGCAGTTGTTCGGCGGTGGGCATAGGAGCTGGCTTCTGGAGGAGGACGGCAGAGTGGTCTGCGCGACAGGCGGCTGTGAAAGATCCTAGAAGAGAATTAAGCGGGATCAACCACAGGAGGGCTGCATTGGGATTGGAATTTGATAAAGCCCGGCTGAATTCCGGAAATGACACGACCCGCGGCCTGGGGCCGCGGGTCGGAGATTGATCTTTGGGGTTACGGTCGCCTGTTGGGCGAGAGGATCAGTTCTTTTCGGGAAGAGCGAACGGGTCCTGCGCGACGGGCTTTGTGATGGCGCCGGAGCGGATAAGGCGTACGGGGATGCGACGAGATACGACGGCACCGTTTTCGACAATCTGAACTTTTTTCAGGTTGCGGCGATAGACGCGCTTGGAGATGCCCGTGGTTTTACGGCCGTTGCCACCGAGGTATTTGGCTTTACCGCGTTCCGTCTTTTTGTTGCCGCGACCAGGTTTGAGGTCGCCGTAAAGTTCAACAAGAGCGGCGCGTTTGATGCGTTTGTTCTTCTTCAGAGTGCTCATGAGTGTACGCTTTGACGGAAAAGAAAAGCGGAACCAGCGGGATGAGAATCAATCTGATTCGGGAAAAAACAGGACGAAGCTGAGTCTGAATGTGCGAAATTCAACAAAATTCGACCGTTTGGAAGAAAATTTTGAGCGTGGCAGGGTAGCAGGTTTGGGCGGCTGATTCAATGTCAAAAGCAAGGAAAGACCGGGGATTATCTGAGGTGGCCAAAACAATCAGGCTTCGGTGGAGACCGAAGCCTGAAGGGTGATCTGCGTTTTCCTGCCGGAAATTACTTGGCAGCTTCAGCGGTTCCTGGGAGTTCCAGGGCCTTGATCAGGTCGCCGAAGGTCTTGCCTTCAGTTGCGCTCTTGCCCATTGCGGCCTTGGCGAAGGCTTCCTTGATTTTTGCTTCGTCGGTCTCGTTCTTCTTGGAGAGTGCCTTGCCGAATTCCGCACCGTAGTTGTTGCGGATTTTCTTGTCTTTGTCGGGATGGCACACGGCGCATGTGAGTTTTCCGTCGGTACCGACCTTCTTAGCGAGGTCACCGTACTCGGCAGTCATCACATTGCAGTACTTCGGACGGGCAACGGCCTGGGAACCGGTTGCCGCGAACAGGCCCAGCACAACAGCGCCGGCCACAGCAAAACGAACTGCATTTTTCAACGTCGACATTCAAACCTCCGGGATCTTCAAAACTGTTTTCTGCCGTCACGAAGCCGTGAACTATTGGAGCAGACAGACGCAAAGTCAAACTGCAGAAGCCGCGGGGCAACCTGGATCGCCAGCCCGCCCGCCGGCAAAGCACATTCTGCGCATTTTTCCGGTCCCCTGTCAATCGACGCCCGGCTGATGAACCCTGAGTTGAACAACCGCGGAGTCTTACCGTGTGCCCGGTCCCTGCTTTGGCTACCCGGAGAAACTTCGGCAAACTCTGCCTGAGCGGATTCTTTCGGACGGACTGGATGTCCGTCGTGGGGGAGGGGTTTGGGCGTGCGGGAAAAGGGCGCGTGCGGACCGGGAGTTGGTCAAGAGATTCAGGCACTTGCTCTTCGCTGTGGCCGGACGTCGCAGTTCAGCCGCAGCAGCTGCAGCTGCTCGGCGAGCTGCTGCATGGATTCCGCAAGGATTCGCTGGTGCTCATGAATCTCGTTTAATATCCGCAGCTGGTCGGCAAGTCGGCCGGACAGCAGCTCAATCGTTTCTCCGGAATACTCGACTGACGGGCAGCCCGGAGCCACCGTCTCCGGCAGTCGCAGCCTTTGTTCACAGGATTCTTCCGGGGATTCTGAGTCGAGAGCAGCCATGGTGGCCTGAATGCTTCGGTAAACGGCACGAAATTCACCAATTTCCAGCACATCGCCGTCTGCGAGGTCTGCGCAGGATACCTGAATACCCCGGACGATGAGAGGCGGGCCTGCGCACAGCAGCGCAATCTGAGCACCCGTTTCGTCCACGCGAATCATGGAATGCAGTGCGGGAACACCGGATTCTCCGAGTCGCAGGTCGCAGGAAGGACCACTACCGATCAGAAAGAGTCCCGGCGTGAGGGCTCGAAAAGGAACGCGGCGGCCATTGTCCGCAAGCTGCAGACAGGCGACTGTGTCCTGAGGAAGAATGGCAGTCAGATCTTTCAACGGTCTGCTCACAATCAAAACCGCTGCTGGTCGGCACCGGAAAGCTCCGGGCACAAAACCCCCTGTTGTTGTAATCGGACCTTTTGGAGTCTGATCTGCAGTGAATCGCTGGAAATCTGAAAATTTCTTCAAGGACGGGGCTGGGCTACCTGGATGCGGCGGTCTGACTACCGGCGTTTTCCCGTGTTTGCTCCCCATTTTCGCAGGTATGCATCCATATCCAGTTTCTTCACAGTGTTGTCTGAGGTCATGTAACGGATCTTGCCGTAGATCTTTCTTTCGGGGCCCCACGCCCGATCGTAGCGACCGAACACCCAGAAGATGCCCGAATAGGAGTTTGGGTCACGGCCGTCGACTGCGAAGCGGTTGTTGAGTTCGATCAGTACCTGCAGGGCATCCTGCGGGGTGGGGGACCATTCGAGTACTTTTTTGCCCCAGAGCATTCTGAGGTAGTTGTGCATGCGGCCTTCTTCAAGGAGCTGCCGCTGAGCGGCGTTCCAGACGGGATCGTGGGTCGCTGCCTGCTGCAGCTGTTCAAGGGAGTACTTGTGCGGGCGGGGGTCCTGGAGGTGTTCATCGAGCGTCCGCTGCGCCCAGTCAGGAAGCGAATCCCAGCGGTCGAAATGACGGACTTTGGAGCACATGTTGAAGCCCAGCTCCCGCCATGTCACGAGTTCATCGAGAAAGGACTCCGCCGCCTCAGACATTCCCCACCAGCCGCTGCGGCCGCCCCGAGTTTCCTTCGGGTTGCCCAGATTTCCCGGAGCCCACCCTTCAGCACCGGCGAGGGCAGCGAAAATCTGATGGACGGAGATGTGTCCGAAATGCAGCCACGGCGACAGACCGCTCCCGCCGTCCGCGTCGGGATGATTGCGGTCCTCACCGTAACGCGAGAGCTTTTGCTGCAGGAATTCCTGTAGACGTGCCGTTCCCGCCTCGGCACCACCTTTCGCGACTCCTTCACGCACCGACTGGTCGACGGGGAGTTGATCGAGGAATGCCGGTTGGCAGGCGAGGAGTTCGGCGGGGGAGGGCGACCAGTGCCCGGAGAAGACTGAGGGCGTGGTTGAGAGTCGTGGAATGGAGCGGTCGGCCAGAGGATTATCTGAGGGAAACTGGCACAGGTGGGGTGTGAGAGATTTCTGCAGGTAACGGCGGAAAGCGTAGGCCGTCGGGAAAACCTGATCAGTCGCACGCATCGGGAGCAGTCCGTTGGAGTCGACAGCTTCCAGTGGTACGCCGATCTTTCCCGCAACTGCTCTGACCATCTGCGGAAGAAAGAAGCAGGGATAGTCATCGGTGACGACGACGGCAGCCTTCGCGGAGACCGCCTCGATGAAGCCTTGTCCCGCGCGGAATTCCGGCTCCACCCAGGGAATATAGGCGTGGCCGTATCGGGCGGCAGTGGCCGCATTGTCAGCCATTCCGCGAATCACAAAGGAATGCAGCCGCCGGCTGGCCCAGCGATAGTCGGAGCGGAGTGGTTCAAAGATGAGCAGGGGCAGGTTGGTTTCGCGGCAGTGTTCGAGGGCTCGATCGAGAGCGAAGTTCCAGTGCAGACGCCGGGACGCCGTCATCCAGTACAGCACGTACTCCCCTGTACCGCTGGGGGCATTGTGATTCAGTCGCTGGATACGGAGATCAGGAACTTTGGGTGGCATGCATGGCTCCGGTGGGGCATGAACGTTTTTTGAAAAAGCGAAGTGAACGTTTGTGAAAACAGATGAACGTTATGGTGGCTTACGAGAAGTCGCTTATTTTTGCGACATGCGAGGAAATACAAGAAAAATTGTTAAGCAAATAGTCGTTATTCGGTTGACTCGGAGTGACCGTTTGGGGAACATGCAGCTGAATGATTTGAACGATTTGTTCGATTTGGAGTGGTCTGATGAGCAGTCTCGTAACTCAGCGGAAGAGCAAGTCGGTCCCAAAGCCAAAGGCAGTCGTTCCACGGCCGCCGCGAACCGCAGCAGCCCGACAGGAACTCGTGCGGCAGACCCAGAATCTGCTGGCTACTGAAATTCGGTTTGTTTACGCAGCGGAGTTCGAGAAGCTCGAGGGTGACAATCGTGCTGGTGCCGCGGCCAGTGAACTGTTGCGAAGCCTTCGCGACGTCACGATCTCTGCCACTCAGGAAACTCCACTGGAGTCTGCTGATCAGGGCGGTCTGCAGACGTGGAGTGCCAGTGATCCGCTGCTCACGTTCGAGCAGGAGCAGGTTTTGTTTCGCGGTCTGAACCTGCTGCGATACCGAGCTAACTGTCTTCGCAGCAGGCTGTCCCCGGACGCACCATCAGCGAAGATGCTCCGCGAAATTCAGTCGATGTTGACTCTGGCTGAGCAGATCCGGGGGCAACTGGTGCGATCCAACCTGCGGCTGGTCTCCTCAATCGCCCGCAGGTTTTCCGTTTCGCAGCACGACGTCGATGAATTCAGCAGTGAAGGGAGTATGATTCTTCTCGGGGCGATCGATCGCTTCGACTATTCGCGAAAATTCCGCTTCAGTACCTACGCAACTCACTCGATACAGCGTCATTTCTTCCGCGCGTGGAAAGTGCGGCAGCGACGTCGTCATCGTTTTCCCTGTGCTTCCGCAGAAGTGCTGGCAGAGGTGCCTGAATCCACTGGCGATCTGCCAATTTGCACCGATCCGCAGCAGGTGGTCCGCGAATTGCTCAGGCAGGCAGAGTCGCTGCTGGACGGCCGCGAATACCAGATTCTGTTGCAGCGTTTTGGTCTGGAAGGCAGCAGTGGGGAGTCTCAGACGCTGCGTGAGATTGCTGCAGATCTGGGCGTGTCAAAAGAGCGTGTGCGTCAACTGCAACTCAAGGCTCTGGAAAAGCTCCGGCCTCTGCTCGACCCGGCACTCTTCAATATCGACCTCTGCGAGGATCGGTCGGAAGACGGACAGGAGTGATTGTGCCGACGAACTGCGGAAGCGATCTCCGGTTTTCTTTGCCGCACGATTGCAAAATTTGCAGGTGAAGATCACTATACCCGCCGATCGGTGAAACGGGGTGTGCAGGGTGAGTGACTCCTGAGTGATCGTACGGGCGAGAGTGGCGAAATTGGCAGACGCGCTGGATTTAGGATCCTGTGCCTTAAACGGCGTGGGGGTTCAACTCCCCCCTCTCGCACTTTATCATTTCCGCCCTCTTCACGCTTCGAAGCCGTTGTGGCCGGCAGCCTTGTGATCTGCTCCATTGTGAGCGGTTTCAATCTCTGTCAGCGTGGCTTCAGTCAGCAGCAGGATCCCGGCCACGGAGGCGGCGTTTTCCAATGCCAGTCTGACAACCTTTGTGGGATCAATGATTCCGTATTCGACGAGATCCACCCACTTTCCGGTGGCCGCGTCAAAGCCGAACGCTCCTGTGGTTTCCCGCATGCGATTGACGACGACGCCGGGGTCATGAGCTGAATTTTCGGCGATCTGTCGAGCAGGTGTTTCGAGGGCTCTGCGGAGGATTCTTAGTCCGGTCAGTTCATCTCCTTCACAGCAGCGCTCTTCCTGCTCCACCGCAGCGATTGCGCGAATGAGCGTGAGTCCGCCGCCGGGAACAATGCCCTCGGCCATCGCTGCCCTGGTGGCACTGATAGCATCATCCAGAGCTTCTTTGCGATTTTTCAGTTCCGCTTCTGACAGGGCGCCGACTTTGAGCAGAGCAACGCCACCGGCAAGTCGGGCGAGTCGTTCTTCGAGTTTTTCGCGGTCATAGTCGGAGGTGGAGATTTCAATTTGTCGCCGGATTTCATCGCAGCGACCGTCGATGGCAGGGCGGTCACCGGCACCTCCGATGATCGTCGTGGTTTCGCGGTCGATAACGATCCTCTTCGCTCGGCCAAAGTCTTCCGGCTGCAGATTTTCCAGCCGCACTCCGAGTTCCTCGGCGAGGAATCTGCCACCGGTGAGGATTGCGAGATCCTGCATCAGCGCTTTGCGACGGTCGCCATAGCCCGGGCTCTTGACTGCCGCACACTTGAGGATGCCGCGGAGTCGATTCACGACAAGTGTTGCAAGGGCTTCACCTTCGACGTCTTCGGCGATGATCAGCACTGACTGCTGGCTCTGAACAAATTTTTCCAGCACAGGAAGCAGATCTTTGATGCTGGCGATTTTTTTTTCTGCGAGCAGGATCACGGCATCTTCGAGCACCACCTGCATTTTTTCGGCGTCGGTAACAAAGTAGGGGGACAGGAATCCGCGGTCGAACTGCATGCCCTCGACAATTTCCAGAGTGGTTTCGATTCCGCGGGCTTCTTCCACGGAAACAACTCCATCCCGCCCGACTTTCTCCATGGCGTCTGCCACAAGTTCTCCGAGGGCACAGTCATTATGTGCGGAGATGGCGGCGATCTGAGCTTTCTCACGGCGGGACTGGACTGGTTTGGAGAGCGCGCGAATGGCGTTGACGGCGGCGCGAACACCACGGTCGAGTCCCTGACGGAGTCCGGTGCCGCTGGCGCCGGCGGCGAGATTGCGGACGGCGTCAGCATAGATTTCCTGAGCGAGCAGTGTGGCGGTTGTCGTGCCGTCACCGACTGCTTCGCCGGTTTTTTCGGCGGCTTCACGGAGCATTTGAACTCCAAGGTTTTCTTCCGGATCTGCGAGTTCAACTTCACGGGCGATGGTGACGCCATCGTTGCAGGCGAGTGGTCGCCCGTATTTCTTCTGCAGCAGCACACATCTGGCTCGGGGGCCAAGCGTGACACGAACGGCATCAGCCAGCGCCCGCGTGCCGCGGAGAATTTTTTCACGTGCCTGTTCGCGAAACAGCAGCCGCTTCTCGGTCATCGATCGCTCCGAAAGTTCCGGGGTGTGTGGCAGAAAACTGCTGCCATCATCCCTGGTTGGCGTGCCTCCGCCATCGCGGAATTCGCCATTTGCAGATTTCCGTCGTCCGTCAATAAACCAGACTGAACGAGACTGATAACACCTGCTCTTCGCAGCGGTGGTGCGGCAGTGCACAGTCGATGCGTCCGGTTTGAAGTACCGTGAGTCTGTCCTGGATGGTGCAGCACGTCGAAAACATGGATTCGTTCCGGTATGAAACAAACTTACTTGTCACCTCTGCGATTCATCTGTGTGATCCACGCTGTCTGTGGTCAAAATGCGATCGTGTTTTTGACCACGGATGACACGGATTTGACGGATAAAGTCACAGCCACAGCGTCGCTTGAAGCTGGAGCAGCTGACCTGACATGAGGCTGTCCAGTAAAGTCCTGCTGCCTTTGCGATTCCTTTCGTGTGTTTCGTGGTTGTTGATCACCACGGTGTCCGGTTTGAACCACGAAAGACACGAAAGACACGAAATACACGAAAAAGGACAAGTCTGGCAGCGGCACGAAAATGCTGACTGCACAGCGTCCGTTTCGAAGTTCCGTGAGTCTGCCCCGGAGGGTCCAGCACCTCGACGGTCCAGGCAAACGGTGCGGCGCGCCGTTGAATTCACCTGCGGACGCAAACAGTTTTTAGTCAGTCACTCGCAGCGCCCGCTTTTGGCCAGGGGCCTGTTTCGCCAATCGCGAAGTCATGTCCGCCCCCGAGCCCCGGGTGATCCCTGCCAATTCGAATGGGCAGGGGACGAGTTTGCATGAACTGCTGCAACTGGTCAACAAGGCGGGGTTGAGCCGGGGAGATGCGAACCGAGTATGGTCAAATGATGCATTTTTTCCGCTCATGCATTCGGTATAACGCCCAGGAATCGGACTCAAAAAACGTCTGTTTACCGTCCTCCGGACAGCAGCATGCTGATACTTTTTGCAACGCAGCCGGCTGAATTGCAACTTCTGAAAGTCTGCGTTGCGGGTAGAATTTTGAGCGATTGTTCCGGATCTTTCTGCGACAAGAGAATTTGTGAGTCTGCCATGACAAGTATCGAGTACTCTCTCGTCTCTCCCGGCACAGTGGTCCGTGTCTTCAGCGATGCTGAGACGCAGCAACTGGTCTCGGACTGGCTGGCTGTGTTTGGCCGGAATCGCAAAGGCGTGAACACCAAAAGTTACCTGTGGCACGTATTCAGCGGCGGGCGTTACCCGAGCGTTGACGGCAAAGCGGCAGTCGAGGCTTACGGGCAGCAGACCAGTGCCGAGTTCATCGTGCTGTCGAACAACCGGGACATCGCGTTCCTGACCGAGTTGCGGCCGGTCTCCTCGCCGCTGATCGACTACTACGTCTTCCCGCCGAATCTGGCATGGACGATGGCGTTCACGCACGAGGCTGGCTGGCTCGGTCCGTACTTTGCCCGCCACCCGGATTACTCCGCACTGAACGCGGCGAACCAGGCCGGACTGCGCAAAGCAGCCGAGGCCGCGAATGCCCGGAAGAGGGGTTGGTGCTGAGCCACCTGGAGTAATCGTCCGGGCTATCCTTCCACCCTCCGGCAGCAACGACCGAAGGAGTGCAGGGGGGGCGGCTTGTCAGTGGAGCATCAGCCCGCTGCGGGAGACAGCGGCAGGGTCGCACGCAGGCGGAGTCGCGAGCCGTTAAGAGCGCGATTCAAATCAGCTGCCTGATCTTCGATCGTCAGCCGGGAATCGCTGCAGTGCGCGCGATGCTGCGCTTGGCATGGCCGCGTGAGTCGCTGACCATGCAGATCTCCGCACAGATCGGTCACGGCACCATTCGGAAGATTAATCCACAGGACGCTGCGGCTGAACGGCTGTCAGGAATCTGAGAGCAGTGTAGAAGTGCGGAGTTCAATGTGCACCTGGTGCTTTTCGCACACACCACCGCCCCCCTTGACTGCACACTCATACGGATTACCTGCGGAAAAAAGTCATTGAAAGAACTTCCTGAATGCGGCATGGACATGCAAACGCCGGAATCGGCACGCGGACAAAATATGTGCGTTCCGAATGGAACGTCGTTTGCGTGTGCACTCAGATAAAAAACGTAATCCGCAATATCAACAACGGAATCCGCCCTGCATATGGAATTCCTGGTGTTCATGATTTTCGTCAGCGTTCATCCGATTGTTCCATGCGGGTAAAACCGACGGCTGAAGTGGCAGGATATTGTACTCCAGGAGTCTTTTTAAAATGAATACCAGTGGTCTGTCTGCTGCTGTTTTCATGTGTCTCTTCTTCGCAGTATCCGCCATTACGGCCGCGGATCCGCCCGTCGGCGGGCCGAATCTGCTGCTGATTGTCGCTGATGATCTGGGCTATTCAGACCTTGGCTGCTTTGGCGGTGAGATTCGAACGCCGAACATCGATGCGATTGCAGCTCGCGGGCTGCGAAGTACGGATTTCTACGTTGCACCAAGTTGTTCACCGTCGCGTTCAATGATGCTGACGGGGACGGATCACCATATAGTCGGCATTGGAAACATGGCCGAATGGATCGGCCCGAATCAGCAGGGAAAGCCCGGATACGAAGGCTATCTGAATTCTCGACTCCCCTGCGTGGCTTCACTGCTCAGGGATTCCGGATACCACACGGTGATGGCTGGAAAGTGGCATCTGGGGGAAAAACCCGATCAATGGCCGGCCGCGCGCGGGTTTGATCGGGATTTTGCCATGCTGCAGGGAGCCGGCAGCCACTGGGCCGACATGCTGGGACTGCTGCCAACCGAACCGAAAGTCTTCTTCACGCATAACGGCAGGCGTCTTGAGTCACTTCCGCAGGACTACTATTCCTCACGGAATTTCACGGACTTCGTAATCGAAAACATCAGTGTCAGCAGTCGATCGCAAAAGCCGTTCTTTGCCTGCCTCGCCTGCCAGGCACCGCACGGTCCGCTCTCCGTGCCTGAGGAATGGATCGATCGGTGCAGGGGTCGCTATGACCGCGGCTACGACGTAATCCGCGAAGAACGGCTGAATCGACAAAAGCAACTTGGAATCACGGCGGCCAATGTGGTCTGTTCTCCTCGCCTGGAAAATATTCCCGCATGGAATAATCTGAACGAAGAGCAGCGCCGGCATTCAGCTCGCAGGATGGAACTCTACGCGGCAATGATTGAATACATGGATGATCAGATTGGTCGGCTGATCGGCTATCTGAAGCAGACCGGAGAATACGACAACACGCTGATCCTGTTTATCTCAGACAACGGGGCCGCCGGAGAAGACCTCGGGCAACTCGTGGCCGAACTCGCACCAGGATCGCGGGAGTGGTTTGAGACGACGTACGACAATCGCCCCGAGAATTGGGGGCGCCGCGGATCGTGTGTGGAGTACGGGCCGGCATGGGCACAGGTAAGCAGTGTTCCGTTTCGCCTGTTCAAGGGTTTTGAAACAGAAGGGGGAATCCGAGCTCCTCTCATTATCAGCGGACCAGGAGTGACGCATCATGGGCAACTCAGCCGCTCGGTGATGCACGTCATGGACATTGCGCCGACGCTTCTTGAGGCCGCTGGCGTTGAACATCCCGCAGCCGGATCCGGGAACGACACCGCGATGCTTCAGGGGAAATCACTTTGGCCGCTGCTTGCCGGGAGGGAACAGCAGATTCGCAGTGAATCTGACTGGCTTGGCTGGGAATTGTTCGGTAACAGAGCTGTTCGGAAGGGCGACTGGAAACTGCTTTACCTGATGAAGTCGGCCGGTGGCACCGGCGACTGGGAACTCATCAATCTTCGTGAAGACCCGGCTGAAATGCGAGATCTTTCGGCCCTGTATCCCGACAAACGCGAAGCCATGCTTGCGTTGTGGGAGGAGTACGTGCGGAGAAACGGAGTGATCATTTCTGAAGCAGGCCCGTTCGCGTCCGGCGAAGCATCATCGCCACCGGAGCCACGCTGAAGGAACTGTACGGGTTCCTGAATCACTGCTTCAGCGTGGTCCACGAAAACAGTCGTGTGTTTGATGCCAATGATACCAGCGGATGCCGGAAAACTTTATCAGGGGAGATCAGAGTATGCATTTTATTAAAGTCCTGTCCATCTTCGGTCTTACTGCGATAAGTCTGGTTTCCATCGCAAGTGCTCAGGAGGATCGTCGGGCTGCGGATGAGGCTGCGATACGCAGAGCTGTGGAAGCCTATGTTACGGCTTTCAACAATGCCGATGCGAGGGCACTGGCGGCCATGTGGGCACCAGAGGCGGTGTATTCCAATCCGATCACAAATGAAGAAGTCACAGGTCGCGAGGAGATCGAAAAACAGTTCGCCGGCATCTTTCAGGATGCGAAGGGAGCGAGGCTTGAATCCACTACTCTGACCATAGACTTCGTGTCACCCAGCGTGGCGATTGAACAGGGCGTTGCCAAAGTGCTTCTGCCGGATGAGTCGCCGGAAGAATCGCGGTATTCCGCCGTATACGTGAAGAATGGCGGTGAATGGCTCATCGATCGCATCACTGAGGAAAGAATTTCTGCTGTTGACTCGAACTACGAAAAACTTAAAGAACTGGAATGGATGGTGGGGCGCTGGGTTGATCAGGATGACCAGGTCACTGTGGTCACCGAATGCAACTGGACGCGGAATAACAACTTTCTGATTCGCTCATTCACGGTTCAGGTGAACGAAGAAATCGACATGTCCGGGATGCAGATCATTGGCTGGGACCCGGTGGCTGGACGGATTCGTTCATGGGTCTTCGATTCAGGCGGCGGATTTGGTGAGGCCACATGGAGCAGGAAAGCAGACCAGTGGTTCGTTCAGCAGCGGGGAGTGCTGGCGGATGGCCGACAGTCTTCTTCGGTCAACATTATCCGCTTCCTGGATGAGAAGACATGCACCATCCAGGCGGTCAACCGTACGGTCGATGACGAACTGCTGCCCAATGTTCCGGAAGTGCGGATCGCAAAAGACTGACTGCATAAACTTACAATCTTCTTTGGAAATCCGGAGCAGAGAGCACATGAAAACGATCAACCGAACATGCGTGGTCCTGTTTCTTGCCACATCAGTCATCGCTGGCGACGCATGGGCTCGTGGCGGTCGTGGAGGTGGCCGAGGTGGCGGTCGGGGCGGTGGAATGGCAGCGAGTCGCCCCAGTCCTTCAATAGGGCGCTCACCCTCCGTTGCGCGGCCTTCCACTCCCTCGGTCGGGCGTCCCGCGACCGCAGGTGCTCGACCCGGTGGAAGTCCCCCCGGCGCTGGCGGGGCAGGTGGACGACTTTCGGCCGGGACTCGACCTGCTGCCGGAACTCGTCCCTCGCAGGGCGATGTGCGAAACTTTCTGGATATTAAATCGCCGCGCGGAGTTCCCGGCGGGATGGGATCCCGACCAGGAAATGCAGTCGCCGGTGGCGCAGCTGCCGAGTTCCCTGGCCTCGGAGGTGCATCGCGGGCTCCGGCGGCCGGAATTCTTCCAGCAGGCGGATCGCTCCCCCCAGCAGGTGCACGCGGCGAGAGTCGCGTCAACCTGGCAGGAGCTCGCACAGACCGAGCCGAAGCACGCGCAGGAGGCCGTCCGGATCGCATCGAGAACCGTCAGCAGTGGCAGGACAATCGAATCCAGCGTCGCGATGAGGTTCGCAATCAGGTTCTGGAGAATCATCCGCGAATGGATTTCTGGTCGGAGTATCCTGGCTGGGCCAGCCTGCGAATCACACGTCCTTATCGCTGGGCGACATGGGGCGCCATTACGGGGTGGGTCGGGTATGGCTGGAGCGAACCGACGTCTTACAACTATGGCGACACGGTTTACTATCAGGGCGACACCGTGTATCAGGGCGAGCAGCCTGTAGCGTCGACTGAGGAGTATACGCAGCAGGCGGAAGCGATCGCCGCCAGTGCTCCCGAGACACCTCCTGCGGACGCGGAATGGCTGCCGCTGGGCGTCTTCGCCCTTACCCCGGACGGTCAGCCAACCGGGCCTGCCCCGTCCCTGTTTCTGCAGCTGGCAATCAGCAGGCAGGGCATCATCAGCGGCACGCTGAATAACTCGGCAACAGGGCAGACGCAGAAGATCGAAGGCATGGCAGACAGGGAATCACAGCGATGTGCATGGACAGTGGCGGGAAAGACTCGACCTGTTATGGAGACTGGAATTGCCGGACTCACGGAAAACTCCGTAACCGCCCTCGTCCATTTCGCCGACGGACAAACTCAGCAGTGGCTGATGGTGCGCCTCGAAGAACCAGCTGATCAAAAGTAGCTGAGCCGCGTTTCGGTGCCGGATGCACATCCCGCCCGCGTTGAATTTCAACTCTGTCTGAGTCAACACGCAGCGAGGAGAAGAATTGAGCGTAAAGAGTTCCATGATCTTCCGCTGCGCCCCGAACAACTCACCAGGTTCCTGTGCGGGCGATTCGGAACTGGACAGCACAATCAGCAGTGCCGACAGCCCGAAACCGATGGGCTCAGGAAACCGCAGCCAACTCATACGCAATCTCCCTGCAAATGAAATGCCCCCGTTAATCAGACAAACCCTGGAGATTAAAACTCAATTTTTCCTCGAACTCCAATCAGCACAGATTCCTTCGCTGTTTCACGAAACGGATCAACGAACTGAATGTCCGGCGTGACATGGAACCACGGAGTAACCGCCACATTATAGTAGATCTCAACTCCCTGTTCATCGCCAGCTGCCAGCAGTACGGGAGCCAGATCTTTTATCGCCCCGCTTAATCCCGTGTAATAGTATCCTGCACCAAACGTATCCGCAGATCGGCCGGATATGGGGCTGGTGCCTGCCAGCCCGGCGCTCGCAAACCAGCGGACCGGGCTGGGATTATCATCTGCGACACCAAGCATGCCGAAGATACCCCAGCGTTTCTTCGGGTCTTCAGGTGCCACGTAAAACGACTGATCAAAACTATATCCCATTGACCACGAACCCTCTTTCGGGGGTGATTCGACAACAACACCGTTCCCGGGCTGAAAATACACGCTGGGCGACAGGTTCGTCCAGGTCCCCGTGCTGAAGGTTCCCAGCAACCCCTGATGCCCGGGCAGGTTCATCCAGTCTGTTGGCAGATTCAGGCTGCTTACAATTGACACACCGTCATTGAGGAACGTATCGAATCCGGCAGTCGTCGGATGGTCATTCGTATCAAAGACCGCCACTGAGAGAACCGGTTCAAGATTCTGCAGCATGGCAAAACCAACTCCAAATGCGGAGTAAGGCACAGTGCGGACCACCACCGGATTGATCATCAATGCCGTATTCATGAAGCCATTTGTTCCTCCGGCTCCTGTGAGTGGCTGATGGAAGTCATCAAAGGTGTTGATTTTCCCTGCAAACACCAGCATGTCTTCAGAAAGAAACTGCGAGAATTTCACACCTGTCAACGCGGTAACTGTTCCCGCCGGCTGCGGCAGAGCAAGTCCCAGATTGGCTGGCAGAACGGACCCTGTATCCGCAATGACGGATTCACCGTATCGGGATTCTCCATGCATGGTGATGAAGAGTCCCTTCCAGAGTCCGGCTTTCTCTCCTTCGACATTCATGAGCATGTCGTTGCGGCCCCCATAGCGGGATCTGTTATTCAGTCCGCCACTTACGACCCCCTGAAAGTACTGGGTTGTACTGACGTTGAAACTGAAACCACTTTCTGCAAGGCGTGTGCGACTGCCAAACCAGTCACCGCCGAGCTGTGGTCGTGTCATCAATGATTGACAGAAGGAAGGCGTCGAAGCGATTTCTTCGCATCCTTCCGCACAGAGATCTTCTGCAACAGCAGGCACAGGGTTTGTTTTCCACGCCGCCCCCAAAAACTCCGGCACCGCAGCGTCGCAGCATTCTGTGAACGGGCAGGCCTGATCGGAAGAGATTGCCGATTCCTGCAGGAAGCTGATCAGCACTAACCCGACGGCAACTGAAGTTCGGGCAGAGAATAGTTGCGTTTGGTTCATGGGAATTCTTTTTCCGTGGCGGTTCAGACGGTCGATATCCGGATGACCACGAATGCTCTTCGGAACACGGCGAGCATCTGATTAAGAACATTAGTTATACAATTGTTTAATATCTTAAAATTGCCTGGGAATGTATCGAGGAGGCGGGGCGGAAGAGTTGTGCGTAAGTCCCGCTGTATTTATCTATCGATGATATAAATGAAATACTCCATGGCACTTTAACTGCCTTGCGGTCAGCAGAGTTGTTTTCATGGTCACTGACGGGAGGTAAACAACCGAGGGCTGTTGTAAGCAGTCTCTGTTTCTGTGATTCAGACACAGGGAAGGGCATCAAGGCTGGTCTCTTCTGCAGTCCTGCCGGTGATTGCGCGGATCGCTGGAGGAGACGGTGGCAGCGAAGGAGGAGACCGAAGCGTTTACTGCCCTGTG
>CAZLOQ010000030.1:0-12472 GCA_964561125.1 uncultured Chitinophaga sp.
TATTTGTCGTTTGTTTTTGCGCTGCGCCTTCTGAGCCCCGGTGGTTTTGGGGCGACGAACTCAACGTCATATCGCCGCTGGTACAGTCGTCCTGACGGTCGGGCGTCTGCTTCGACATTGGAGATCAGGTATAATTCTCCGCCATTGTCCAGGGCAATCTGATGCACGAAGACTTCAAGTAACGCATCCTTTGGCAAATTGCGCTGTCAGCGAGTACCGATGCATTGCTCGGAAGACGATCAACGATGCGTTCTGCCTGAGCTGCTTCGCTGGTGTTGTTTCGGGCCATACATTGCACCGATTTCGGGTGTCAGGATGCAACCGGTGGAAAGTTCACTGGCTACCATCAGCATCGCCACTGGCCACACAGACTCGCCGTGTTGATTTGTCGCCGGAGGGAATACTTTTTTCAATTCGGAAGTGGGCGGCAGTGTGAACATGGTGCCGTCCGGAATGAACACTCGGCGACCCTCCCACACCGGTTCACTTCGTTGGGCCAGATGGTTGCAGACAGCGTCTGTTCCTGGACGCGACTGTTCACCGAGAGCAGATCGCTGACCATTCTTCGGGAGCAGTTTGATGTGGTGCTGCGAGAGTCGCTGAACGACAGCACTCAGTAAACGAACGCCTTCAAATCTTTGCAGGATCCACTGCGCGAGCCCTGGAGCATCTGTGGACGCTCGACCCGCGTCGCCACCTCGCTTCATCGGCTACGTGCCGCAAATCCGGCAACTCGTTCGGCTTTGCCCGGAGTAATTCAGCGCTTCGAAATCCGTTTCGTTTCTCGCTGCTGTCGGAACTCCAGTAGAAGCCGCATTCCAGAAACGCCCCCACTCGACCGTTTCGACTGGAGGGAATACCTTGGTCGGCCCTGGCTCAAGCCTGTTACAGCAGCGTTTGAGCAGGCCAGGACGCAACGAAGCAGATTTGGTACGCGTGCCGGGTGAGGACCGTCAAAGGCAGGTGGGACTGAACGCGTGGATCGGACCGGTATATGGGACGGATTGCCACGCGTCGCTCCCTCACCTGCCCAATCAGTTTCTTCACGGCTTCGAGCCGTCCGGCAGGACCAGTTCGTTCAGCTTGTTTGCCGCGATTTCGGGGGCTGTGCCTGCGTTCCAGGGGATCGGGGCCAGTCGTCCCTCGGCGTAGGTGGTTTCCATCGGCCCCCAGACATCATCGACTTTTTCGCTGAAGAAGTCTCCGATCAGCAGGTCGGTGATGCGGCCTTTGAGCTGGGGATAGTTGCGAACGAACGCTCCGAAGTTGAACCCTTCATAGAACTCGCAGACCAGTCGACGAATGCGGTCGATGCCGCGATTGAGTGCCGGGCCCCAGCAGCCCAGACGGGCTTCGGACAGGTCGCCGGCAGCCAGTGCGTCCACGATCCCGTCGGCCGCCATTTCGCCGGATTTGAGCGCCAGCATCAGACCTGACGAATACAGCGGGTCCAGGAAGCCAAACGCATCTCCGACGAGCACCCAGCCGGGGCCGGCAACGCGGTCACAGCGGTAGGAAAAGTCGCGGGTCGCGAAATAACCCGAGACTCGCTCTGCCCCTGCCAGACGCTCCGCAACCCCGACACATTTCGCCACTTCTTCCTGATAAGTCTGTTCGTGAGATCCCCGTCCCTTGAACAGGTCGTCGAACGGCGCCACGATTCCGACGCTGGCGCGATTGTCGTGGAGGGGAATGTACCAGAACCACCCTTTGCGGTCCGTGGTCTGCAGGATGACGGTTGCACCTTCGTCGCGGCCTGTATCCCGATGACAGTTCTGCCAATAGGTCCAGATCGCTCCTTTGTTGAGAACCGGATCCCACGTGCGCAGTTTCAGGCGATTCATCAGCATGCCGCTTTGGCCGCTTGCGTCCACCACCACCTTCGCCCGTACTTCCCGAAGCACACCGTCCTCTGTCCGGACCCGAATTCCGACTGCCCTGTCCTCTTCGAAGATCACGTCCATGACGCGGGCACCTTCGTGGGCGTCTACGCCGTGTTCCCGAGCGTTGTTGAGCATCAGCAGGTCAAATTCGCTGCGGACAACCTGCCATGTCTGCGAAGATTCGTGCGGGTTGTTGTCTTCGAAATAGAACGGTGCTGACGCTTTACCGTTGGAAGTCACAAACTGCACGCTGCGTTTCCTGACGAAACCGCTGGACTTCATCTTTTCCAGCATGTTCAGTCGTTTGAGCGTCCAGTAGGTTTCCGGAATCAGCGATTCCCCAACGTGGAACCTTGGAAACTTGTCCCGCTCGTACAACGCCACCTTGTAGCCCTTCTGGGCAACGAGCGTAGAGACGGTTGCACCAGCAGGACCGCCACCGATCACCACCACGTCGGTATGTTCCATGACAGGCTGTGTAATGTTGACCATAAGTCGAATTCCTGATTGGGGTTCCAGCAAACGGTCCGCGCAAGCAAACTGGCGGGGATTCAAGCTCCCCTCGGCTGTCCTCGATATTAGATCTCAGAACAATAGTTGTCCAGACAACTATTCCATCGGCAATCGGCAAAACCGGTCTTTGGCAAACTCTGAAAGCTCCAAAACGTTCAGCCCGAGAACAATCCCCGGGCGTTGCTGCTGAACTTCTCTGCTCCGTCCTCGCCCAATGCCCATCGGGAGCTGTTGCCTGTCAGGGTATCTCGGGTTGTTCCGGGATGTCCCGGGTTGTTCCGGGGGACTGCTGCAGTCTGTTGCGTGGAAGAACCTTGCTGATTCCCTGATCGCAAAGCCCACTCCGGCTTGCATCCTCCCATCCAGCTTCGTAATCTCCTGACTGCCTCGCCACTCCTCCAACAATTCCCGGAGCAGCAGCCTGTGAACAGCATTTCCCGCGGTTTAGTGCATTCTGTCGTGGTGCAACTGGGCTTCTGCACCTTCATATTGATTCTGTGCGGCTGTCAGGGTTCCGATTCGGAGCCTGCTGCGGCATCTTCGGGGGGCGGCGCGGCTGCGGCGGGAGTGGACGTCGGTGGCGGGGACCTGGCTGCTGGCGGACCTGCCGGCGGCAACAACAGTATGTCAATTTCACCGCCCGAGCTTGCTGGTCCCGCGGAAAGCTCAGGTGCCGGCGGTGCATCCGGCCCACCAGGCGGCATGCCCATGGGGCCACCGGGCGGCATGCCCATGGGGCCTCCTGGTGGAATGGGTGCTGGCAACGCGGGTGCTGCCGCGGGCATGCTGGGCGGTATGTTGGGTGGAGGTATGCCTGGAATGCCCGGTATGCCTGGTGGCGGCCTGCCCGGAGCCGCGCCCGCGGCTGCAGCGGCAGCTCGACCGGCAGACGTGGGCAAATGGACAGACAAACAGCTCCGTGAGGCGGTCATCGCTCGCGATCGCAAAGTGCTTGACGCGATCGAAAAACGGGTCAAAAGCAAGCCTGGCGATGCAGCTGTTGCGGATACGCTGATGAAGCTGCTTGCGGCGGCCAATGAAAAACCGGCGGCTCCGCCGGCCCCGCCCGCCGGAACGGCCCCGGGATACGGAACGCCGGGAGAATATGAGGGCGAAGGCAGTGGTGTGAGTTCTGAACCGGGAGCTGGCGGCTACGGCACCGCTCCCGGCGCTCCCGGCTACGGAAATGCTCCGGGAGCTCCCGGACTTGCCGCTCCTCTGGGTGGTCCGGGAATGGCTCCCCCGATGCCGGGTGGTCCGCAGGGTGGTGCCCCGCGGAGACCGGGTGGTGTCGGCGTTCCGGCTGCCCCTCAGAATTCCGCTCCGCCTGATCAATCTTCGACGTCACCTGTGCCTCTCGACACAATCTCTCTGATGGTGCTCGAATATGCAACGGCATGGCAGGGACCTGCGATCGGAGCGATGCAGGGGCGACTGGGGGCTCCGGCATCCGGCCCCGGACTGCTCAGTCCCGGCGCGGCCGGGGGACAGGATCCCGGAGCACTGTCTCTTCAGGGAGGTGCTCCAGCCCCGAATGCTGCCCCTGGAGCTGCACCGGGCGCTGGTCCTGGAATGTTGCCGGGTGGCTTATCCGGGCCCGGAGGAATGCCTGGAATGCTGCCTGGCGGAATGCCCGGAATGGGGCTTGGCGGGATGCCCGGAATGCCTGGAATGCCCGGGATGCCCGGGATGGGTCCCGGTGGCATGCCTGGTGCTCCGGCGGCAGCCGTGGCGACGATGACAGACCGTGAACTGGTGCGAGGGATCGCCTCGGGATTGCTGACCAATAATTCGGCCGAAGCCTGGCAGGGGTTGCTGGAAATCGTCACGGGCGCCGTCAAGAGTCCGCTGTCACCCGAAGAGACAGTCGAAGTGGTTGTGCTTGCCCTGTGCAGCCACCAGCAGTCAGATCCGGAACAGTCGCGTCAGGTGCTGCTGGCGATGGTCACCAATCCGGAACGCTTCCCTACAACGACTCAAAACGCCAGCTTGCGGGCATTGGCAGGGGTTGCAGCGCAGGTCTTTGAAAAACAATCCGGTCTGCCAGGCGCCTCAGCACTTGTCCCGGGAGCCGCGGCCGGTCAGTTTGCTGGTGGCGGTATGCCGGGTATGCCGGGTATGCCGGGTGCTGGGGCGGGAATGCCGGGAATGCCGGGCCCGCCGGGTGGACCGGGCCTTCCGGCGATGCCCGGCGGTGCTGCTGGTTTTCCTGGGGCAGCGGCTGGTTTGGGGGGTGAAGAAGGCTCGGAAGGCCTGGGTGGCCTGGGTGGCCTGGGGTTGGGTGCTGCTCCCGGCGGTCCGCTGGCGACTGTCTCGGCCCCGCTGGAGCGTCTGCCGGATGCGGTGCTGAAGCTTTCGGCTGAGTTTTTCTATTCCCCCGCGTTTGCTCAGGCGGTAGTCGCTCGTTTAGATCAGGTTGTCGACCTGGCCGGCTCAGAGTCGCTCCTGCGACTGGCGGGAAGTCTGCCCTTGCAGCCTGTTCGGAGTGCGTTGTTCCATGTCTTCGAAAAGCTCCACTCCGCTGGAGCTGACGCTCTGAACACGGCGGGTGTGTTCCCTGACGGGATGGCGGATCCGGGCGTGCTGGTGGTTTTGAAGTCGCTTCCTCGGCAGCGTCCGCCACGGGGCGACGACAGTGATTCGCCACCGCTGGATTCGTGGACGGCAGCGTCACAGCAGCTTGTTTTAAGCTATGCTGCGAAGCTGGGAAGTATGTCTCAGGGCGTGGGCCGGATGACTGCGAATCCGAAGAGTTTCCCGATTCGCGCCCATCGGGGTGGTGAGTTTGAGTACACGGGTCTATTGAAGCTGGCTCCAGCCGCTGATTCTCCTGCCGGTACCGGCATTTCAGAAACTCGAATTTACTACGCGAGGACATCGTTCACGGCCAGCAAAGAGCGTGAGCGAAAGGATACCCTTGAACACTACCGCAGCCTTGGGGCGGCCATTCAGCGTGCCGACACGACGCGAGGAACGATGTGGATGGACGGGGTGAAAGCGGGTTCAGCCGGGATGCGGCGGTCAGTTGACGTGTTAATCCGCAGTGGTGGAGGTGCCGGCGGCGGCGGTTTTGGTGGTGCAGGAGCATTCGGGGAATCCGGAGGTTCCGGATCTGCTCCGGGGTTGCCTGGTCTGCCGGGTGGTGGTGGCGGCCCCGGCGGTGCTGGTCAGGGCTACACGATCGAAGTGGTGATGGTGGAAATTGCTGATCCTCGAAGCGAGGCTGGCACCGAGGACGCTTCGGCTGCGAGTGCCAACTAGACCCCATTCAGAGGCAACAGGAAATGACGCAGGAGGCCAATTCACCGGAACCTCAGCAGCTGCCGCGGGTGCTGGGACTGTTCGATGCCACGATGATTGTTGTAGGTTCGATCATTGGTTCCGGCATTTTTCTGAAGGTGAGTTCCGTTGACAGTCAGTTGGCGCCTTACGGGGTGTTGGCGATTCTGGGCACATGGTTGTTTGTGGGTTTGATTACGCTCTGCGGTTCACTGGCTCTGGCCGAGCTGGGAGCGATGTTTCCAAGTGCCGGTGGTCCCTACCTTTACATCCGAGAATCCTTCGGTCAGTTGCCGGCTTTCTTGTGGGGCTGGACGGAATTCTGGGTTGTTCGCACGGGTTCGGTGGGTGCGCTTGCCTGTGCGACGGTGCTGTATTTCAATCAGCTTGTGCAGCTTTCTTCTGTGCAGCAGACGCTGATGGCGATCGGGATTGTGATCGGGCTTTCGGCGGCCAATTACCGGAGTACTCAGGTTGGTGCTGGAATTCAGAGTCTGGCGACGGTGACCAAAGTGGGCTTCCTGGTGGCGTTGGTCTTGCTTCCGTTTGTCTGGCGTGGGGCCTCTTCAGCCAACTTTCAGCCGCTGTGGACAGCTCCAGAGGACCCAGGCGGCTGGGGAGGTTTTGCGAGGGCATTGGGAATCGCCATGGTGGCCGTGCTCTGGCCCTACGATGGCTGGATCAATCTGGGGCCGGTGGCGGAGGACATTCGCAATCCGATGCAGAATGTGCCTCGAGCGATGGCGATCGGGCTGGGTTTGGTGATTACGGTGTATCTGGGTGCCAACATCAGCTACCACGCGGTGCTGCCGATGTCGCATTTGTCATCCAGCCAGACGGTGGCTGCGGACGTCTTTCAGACGATGTTTGGTCCGATCGGTGGCAGCATCGCGGCGATTGGTGTGATGATTTCCACGTTTGGCGCGACGAATTCGAACATGATCACCGGACCAAGAATCTACCTCGCGATCGCTCGCGACGGCCTGGTGCCTGGGTGGCTGCAGAAGATTCATCCTCGTTATCTGACACCCGCGAACACAATCGTGCTGCAGGCCGTGTGGACGATCCTGCTGGTGCTGCTGTTCAGCTTCTGGACTCCGAATGCTGAAACCAGTGACGGCGTTTCCGGGGGTACAGAGCAGCTGTATGCGGCCTTTGATAATCTGACCAACTCCGTGATCTGTGCCGGACTGATTTTTTACGGTCTGGCGGTGGCAGCTGTGTTTGTCCTGCGGATCACGCGACCGGACGCTGAGCGGCCCTATCGCACATGGGGCTATCCGGTGACTCCGGCGCTCCTTCTGGTGGCCTATCTGGGAGCCTTTGTGAGTCTGCTGGTGGAGCAGCCTGCCCAGACAATTTCCGTGCTGATACTGATCGGAGCGGGAATTCTGTATTACGTCGCTGCCCGTGCCGTGCGGAAACGCGGCGGAATTGACGAGCGGCCCAGTTGACAGCCCGGTAACAGAAACACAGAAAGCCCGGACAGACCTTCGTCTGCCGAGCTTCCTGTGGCGGAGGAGGCTGCGGTTGTACTGATGTGTTCAATCAAACAGGGACTTCAGCACGGACGAGGCAGAACGTTTGGCTGCCGGCTGTGCAGCGGGTTTTGAACCGGCCTTCACTGCTGTCTTCGATGCTGATTTTGCAGACGCCTTCGCTGCCGGCTCAGACTTCGCAGTTGCAGGCTTCTCGGTTGCTGCGGAGTCCGAACTGCTCACAGGCTTAGCCACGACAGCAGCTTTCTTCGCGGGGGCCGTTGCTTGTTTCAGCTGTGGTTCCGGGTTTGAGGACACCGGGCGGACGGATTTGAGCGGAGCTGGTGCAACCACCGGGGCATCAACATCAGAGGCTGTTCCCGGAGCGGATACAGTCTGCACTGGCTGTGGCAGCACGGGCACGGCATAGGAATGCATCATCTGACCGTGCTGGTGCTGGTAGTGCCCGTAGCAGGGCGCTCCGTAACAGTTGGTTGGGCAGATTCGAGCGTGGAACACAGCCGGGTTTGGAACTCCCGGCACGCGTCCCGGCTGAGACTGCCACGTCGGCACTTTGTGGTAATAGTAGCCAAGTTGAGTAGTGTCGGTGGGCTGGTAGACGCTGGGGTATTGGCCGATGAAGCCGCCGCCTGGGGCTCCATAGGGTGCCTGAGGAGCAGACAGCCCGTACCACGCCCAGTTGTGATTGACTGGCAGGCTTACCGGAGGGTTCCAGCAGGCGTCGGGGTACAGCCGAATTCGGGAGAGGCAGCAGGCGGGATCTTCGCAGGTCGCTCCGTTGCGGCACTGCTCACAATCCGCACTGACGACAGCATGCGAATGCTGCTGGGCCAGTGCTGCGGGACCGGCAGCCAGAATCAGTGTGGCTGCCAGCCAGACAGAGGAAGTCATTTTCATATTTCGGGCACTCCGCTAGGTATCAAGGCAGACAATGTCAGGGGGCTCACCAGCTCTGATGCGGGAGGGCCTGAGGGGACGTGATCGGGTTCCATGTGCCGATCGTTGTGATTCGGCTTGCTGGAATTCCGGAGCTGTAGTTGTATTGGTAGTTTACTGTCGGGGCGAGCGGCACGGTCATCGGCATTCCGTAGCCCTGAGCACTGTAGAGCTGCGTATCGGCCGGGTTCGTATAGCCAGGCTGATCGGCATAGACCATGTTGTACTTGCCGACGAGCGGCAGTCCCTGACCGCAGGCGCCGGACGGTAAGGCCCAGCCGAACAGACAGTTGAAGACGCGATCGCCGTGATCGACAAACTCGCTGCCGTAACCACCGTGGCAGCGGCAGGGATTGCACCGGCAGTTCGGACAGGCTGCTGCTCCATGACCGCCGAACCAGCGACCCGGCGAGGCTGGGTTGTAGATGGAGCCATGCTGACCGCCGGGGTGGGAGCCGTGTCCATTGCCGGCGTGCCCATTCCCGATGTGTCCATTCCCGATGTGTCCGTTCCCGATGTGTCCGTTATCCACATGCCCGTTACCGAGTTGCCCGTTGAGTCCGTGGAGGCCACCCGCGGCGGAGCCATGAGTTGCATGAGGACCACCGGCTGCACCGCCAGGTCCAGCCCCGGCGCCAGGGCCACCAGCGCCGCCAGCCAGACCGGCGGCGTGGCCTGAGCCTGCGTGGGTGTGGGCATGGGAAGAACCTTTGCCGGAGACTGCGTGGCGACCGTTTCCGGCACCGCTCAACAATCCGGAACCATGTCCTTTGGAAGCGGAGCCCTTACCTCCGAAGAGACGTGAAAGCAAGCCGGTACTTTTTCCGGTCGTGCCAACGCATCCCTCTTCGCCGCAACAACCCTCGCCGCAGCCTTCTTCACAGCAGTCTGCCTCGGCTCCGACGACCGGAGCTTTGACGGCGGACGGAGCTTTGTCGGCAACCGGGGCGGGCGAAGCGGCCGGAGCAACCTGAGTTGCTGCCGGAACGCTGGAGTCCTGGCGAGCGGCCCGGAGAGCGGTTGTCGAGGCCACACCGACAGCGGGACGCAGGTCGGATGTGCGGGCAACCCCTTCGTCAGCCAGCACAGTACCCATTGAACACAACAGCCAGGCCGCAGCGGCCGGCAGCAGACATCGCACAGTTCTCATACTGCACCACCTGATCGAACGAAGACGAAACACGGGAAAGCCACACATGCCGAACCCGGGGCAACTGCTGCGGTGACTATCGCAGCGCTGGAGGTGTGAACAGGCTGAAAGGGCTGATGCTTGTGCGGTAACGCACGTTCACCTCGGTTCCCTTGAGCTTCCAGTGCTCCTGTGACCACACACCAAACGGCGTCACCAGCCATTCGCCGTGCACCTGATAGTAGTAGGGCGGATAGAGTGCCCGATACTCATGTCCATAGAGCATTTCGTGCGGCTGAAGTGCCGGATTCATAATCACCGTGCCGCCCATCTGATGCGGGATGCCCGGGACTGGAGCGGGGTAGAGGGCTGCGCCGGTCTGCGGATAGCCGGTCTGAGAGTAGCCGGTCGGACCGCTTTGGGTGCTGTAGACGGGGCCTGCGATCGGACCGGGGTCGGGAGTCGGTGCGGGCACCACTTCCTGGCGTGCTCCGCCGGGCCGCGAGTTCGAGTTTGCAACCACAGCGACCTGCGGCCTGCCGGATTTCTGATCCTGTTGGCCGCCGGAGGTCCGTCGCACGACGCTCTGTTTTTCAGCGTCCTGCACAACGGCTCTTTCGATACCGTTTGCGGGGGTGACTTTTCCGGCCGGAGCAGCAACCCCGCCACCTTTGAGCCAGCCGACTATTCCGGTGGGCGACTTCTGACGCACTGGCGAGTCACCTGCGTGAACTCCGCCGACACCAACTACGCTGAGCAGCAGCGCGACAAGACTCTTTCGAAGCATTACCAACCCCCTCCATGGATTGCCTTGCCAGTTGGGGAGACCAGGCTGGTTTCCAGCCGGTCTGACCCAACAGCCGAACTTCGGCGTCTCACCGTCGCAGCCTGCGGGCTGCAGCGCAGTGATCAAAGTCCGTTCCTGTCTGGAGATTCGACCGACGCTGCGGTTTGTATTGAGAGATCCGGAAGCAGCGGGTCTGGGTTATCTGTATTTGGCGGGTGAATCGCCATTCAGAATTCGTAATCGGAAAAGTTCGGCTGAGCGGCGCAGTTACCGCTGTTTACCTGGTTTTGCACTACCGTTCCCTTCAGTTCAGCTGTTCTTCAAGGGTTTGCCGAAGCTGGCGGACACGTTCGACATCGACGCCGTCGGGTTGGGTGCGGATGAACCAGTCAGCATCATCGATGGCCATCTGAGTACGTCCGGTGCGGGCACGCATTTCGAGACGTTTGGCGCGGTATTCGACGTTCTCGGGGGAGACGGTTGTGAGTGTTTCGAGGAGTGCGAGAACCTGGTCGTCATCGCGGCGACTTTCGGCGATGGAGAGCAGGTTCATGAGCATGCGTTCGATGATTGCGGGGATGCTGGCAGGTTCACGGAAGCGGGGTTCGTCAGGAAAGCGGGCGGCGGCGAGGATCCCGCGGATTTCCTGTTCGCTTAACCGTTTGCCGCGTTCGAAGACGTCGATGGTCTGGGGCATTTCGGTGCCACCGGGTTCGTAGCGAACGACGAAGTGGCCTGGGAGTCCGATGCCCACCACGTTCAGATTCAGTCGGCGGGCCATTTCCATGTAGAGGACGGAGAGCGAGATGGGAAGACCTTCGCGATCGTCGATGACTTCATTGAGGTAGCTGTTGGATGGTGATTCGTATTCCTGGCGGCTTCCGCGTAAACCGAGTTCCTGAAACAGGAGTCGATCGAGTTCAGTGAGTCGGGCAGCGGGTGGGGCATCCGGCGGGAGTTTGCTGAGGATTTCTTCGGCGAGCTGATCGAGTCGGGCGATGTAGACCGGAGGATCGATATCGGGGTTATCGATCCGTGCGATGAGCAGGGCGCAGAGGAGCAGATCGGGTTGGCGGTCCTGAACGGCAAGTTCCGCGGCGAGTTGTTTGCGGACGGTGGTCTGGTGAAGGTCGCGGGCGAGATTTTTAAGGCGTCGGGATTTTTGTTCCAGCCGCTGGGCTTCCTGAGTCATGAAATCGACAGCAGTATCTCCGAGCGGCAGGATTTGCTGAAGTTCGCCATCGAGCACGGGACGTTCCGGGCGGACGTTTTCCGCGAACAGGCGTAGGCGTTCAGCGTGCTCGGCTGTGTTGGCTGTGGCCAGCAGTTCAGGGCCGATTTCGAAGCGGCGAAACTGGGCGACCGTGCCTCGGAAAGCAGCCAGTCCGGCCTTCCCTGCCGGCAGTACAGTGTCTTTGCTGGAGACGACGAGCTGGCCGTTGAGGTAACAGTCGAATCGATCGGGGAGTGATCGAACGGTCAGGACATTCCAGTCCTGCGGGCGATAGGCCGAGTGCGGGGCATTGTGGAGAATGGTCCACGAGTTGACATCGGGGCCGTCGAAGCGTGTGAGTCGGAGGTTGCCATTACTGGGATAAAACCCGTAGTGTCTGTCGCCGCCATCCGCGTGGAAGACAAGTCCTGCGGCCCCCTCTTCGTCATCGAGCCGCACGGCAACATGCAGATCGAAGGGACGTTCGGGAAGCGGTTTCTGGTGGAGGCAGAGGGTGCGGCCACCGAAAGAGCGACCTGTGCCGGAGACGAGGATGCGTCCGGCGCGTTGTTTCCAGTTGCCCCCCATGAGTGGCTGCCAGAGACGTTCGTCGAGGGCGCCGATGGTGGCCCAGCGGGCCATGGGAATGGGATTGGGGTCCGTCTGGAGATCCCGGAGCAGCCGCACGGGGATGGCGAACCCGATTTTGTCTTCGAGAGCTGATTTGCGGGTGACGATTCCAACGACGTTTCCCTGGCGATCGAGTACTGGTCCGCCACTGTTACCGCGTTCGATGGACATCGCAAGCTGGAGCATTTCGACGCCGTCGATGTCCTGATATCCTGAAATGACGCCACTGACGATCGCGTTGCGAAAGCCTTCGGGGTGCCCGAGGGCGACGATTTCGCGGCCCTGAGGAGTGCGACCTTCGAGTGAGAGCTGGAGTGGCGGCAGATCGATTTGTTCAACGCGGATGATGGCGAGGTCCATCTGGCTGGACGACGCATGAACTGTCGTCACCGGCAGAGTGCGTCCATCGGCGAGTTCCACACGAATTTCCCGACCATCACCGATGACATGCCAGGCAGTCGCGATGAGTCCGTCGGAGGAGATGACGAACCCGGTTCCGAGGCCCAGTTCGCTACCGGTGCGGTCAGTGGAGCGGATGACTACGAGTGATTTAGCGGCCTGGGCAGCGAGTGCTTCGGCGGAGAGGGGTTGGGGGGCTGTGTT
>CAZLOQ010000030.1:12482-37068 GCA_964561125.1 uncultured Chitinophaga sp.
GTTCGGCTGATCATTTCGGTTGCCGACGCGCTCGATCACGCCCACCAGCACGGGGTTGCCCAGCCAACGGTAGGCCAAGTCCGGCGTGAAGTCGCCCTTGCGCCGCGTGGCCAGCAGCAGGAGCAGCCGGAGGCTGAGTTGGGGGAGAAACAGGGAGCCGGGTGTGCCGTGGCGACGGAGCGACATGCGGGGGGGCTCAGCTGAGAAATTCTTTGGAAAGAGTCTGGAGAGTCTGCAGGTGTCGACCGGGCTGTCCGTTGCGATCGAGGAGGGCCGGGGAGGAAAAGTCACCCGGGTGCCAGCCTGAAACGTAAATGCCCGTGACACGTTCTTTCGCGAGACACATGAGGAAGACGTGTCTGAGCCAGTTATCACGGGCTTCATCGGAACTGGATTCGCTGGCCGCCTGAATGTCGGGGACGGAGATCATGACATTCAGGGGGATCTGAAAGCAGGACCAGTGGTCGATGAGTTGTGAGAGGCTGAGGGGATCGCGAAGGAGTGTTCGCTGCGGGTGACTGGTGGCGCGGATATCGAGATTGATTTCGCCGATGCGGACGCCGGACCGGCGGACTGCGTCGAAGAACTGGATGGGCGAGAGTCGGTTTGGGGTCTGGCTGAGGTATTCGCCCCACGGCTGTACGATGCGGAGGCTGACGAGGACGGTATCGTCGACGGCCTTAGCGGCGGCGAGGACGGCCTGAAGCAGGTTGAAGCGTTGTTCTTCGGAGAGTGGAAAAGCGCCGCCCCGATTGGCTCCTGTCGCGATTTCCCAGTGTCGGACGCGACCCATATAGCGGCTGATGACGGTTTCGACGTAGTCGGCAGCAAAGCTTTGGAGGTTGACAGGATCGTTGGTCCAGTTACGCATCCAGTCCGGCGTACAGTCGTGGGTCATATCGAGGAGGGGACCACCGATGATTGAGAGCCGATGTCGCGTGGCCCATTCGATGAGCTGGTCGATGGGGTCCCAGTTGTAATTGCCGCTGGTTTCTTCGAGCAGGCTCCAGCGGGTATCGAGCTGTACGGCGTTGAAGGTGCTGAGGTATGTGGTTTCGTCGCGGGGGACCTGACCGAGCAGGGCGCCGAAGAAGGCGGGGATGCGGGAGGAGCGCTGGCGGCGGAATTCGATGCGCTGCGAGGTGTAGTGGGAGCAGAGGAGGTCGGCGGCCTGAGCGGACATTTCCATGGACCAGACGGCAGCCGCCGCGGAGGTTTCGGGACTTTCTGTGCGGAGGGCGGCCGAGCGGAAGAGTCGGTGGGCTTCGCGGATGAGTTCATCGAGTCGGGCGGAGGACTGGAGTCCGGCTCCGTGCCAGGCATAGAACTGGTCTCGGAGCCGTGAAAGTTGACCCCGGGCGAGTTCGAGTTCGAGTTCGTAGGGGCGTGATTGTTCGCGGAGGCTGGTGCTGTGGACGACGTGACGGGTGTGGTCAAATCGGGGCCAGAGCAGGCGCAGCTGTCCGCTTTCGGGAGTGGCCCGTTCGCAGCGGAGGAGTTTGTCCTGGAGGGAAACACGTGCCGGCGTCACGCGACCGTCGAATGTGAGGAAATCGACAAGCGGCGAGGCATTGTTGACGGACAGCAGGTCCGGCCGTTCCACGAGAAACTGAATGACCCCCATGCGCCTGTGGTTCCTGTGTGAATGCCCTTTCCGGCTGTCTGCGTGGACGGTATGTGCAGGTCAGTTGAGATTTTCGAGGGGCCCTTTGCTGTCTCCGAGGGAATCCAGCGGGGTTCCCATGCGATGTGCCATGGAGATGAAAAGGTTATTGAGCGGTGTATCTTTGGGGTATTTGACGTAGCGCCCGGAGTTGATGGTCCCACCGCCACCGCCGGCGAGCAGGACGGGGAGGTCATCGTGATTGTGACGGTTGCCGTCGGAAATGGCGCTGCCGTAGAGAATCATGCTGTTATCGAGCAGACTGCGGCCGCCTTCGCTGATGGAATTGAGGCGGTTGAGGAAGCCTGCGAACTGTTCCACGAGATAGCGGTCGATGCGGGAGATTTTCTCTTTCTTTTCGGCGTCGTTCTGGTGGTGTGAAAGTTCGTGATGTCCATCGCGGACGTCCACATCCGGGTAAGTTCTGTTGCTTCCGGCGTCGGCCAGCATGAGTGTGGCGACGCGGGTGGAGTCGGTTTGGAAGGCGAGTGCGAGGATGTCGAACATCAGGCGAATATGTTCTTTGAGTTCAGCGGGAACGCCGTTGGGGAGTTGGAGTTCCGGGACTTCGCGGGGGCCCTGATCGGCGCGAGCGACGCGTTGTTCGACATCGCGGAGGCTGGTGAAGTATTCGTCGAGCTTCTGTCGGTCGGAGCCGCTGAGTGAGGGCTGCAGGCGTTTAACATCGCCACCGACGAAGTCGAGGATACTGCGACGGTCGCGGAGGCGTCGTTCGCGGTCGGCTGCCTGTTCCGGGCTGCCGAAAAGTCGTTCGAAGGCGGAGCGGGGATTGGATTCTTTTGAGCAGGGTGTGGTGGCAGTTTTCCAGGAGATATTGGAGGAGTAGGAGCAGCTGTAGCCGGAATCGCAGCTGCCGGCATTTCGACCGCGGTCGATACCCAGTTCGATCGAGGGCAGTCGGGTCTTGCTGCCGATGTTTTCGGCGACTGCCTGGTCGATGGACTTGCCGACGCTGATATCAGCGCCTGAGGTTTTGCGGGGTTGGGCACCGGTGAGGTAAGCGCTGGCGTTGCGGGCATGGTCGCCGGGGCCATCGCCGTTGGCGCGGGCGTGATGCTGGGTGAGCCCTTCAAGGACGAGGAGTTGATTTTTCAGGCTTTCGAGGGGCTGCAGTGTTGGAGAGAGTTGAAAGTCGGTGCCCTCGCCGCTGGGACGCCACTGATCCATGATGGCGCCGTTGGCGAAAAACAGGCAGGCCATGCGAACCGGGGCAGTACCAGCTGCACCGGAAAAGTTCGCCAGAGCACGTGCCGGCGACATGGATTCAAGCAATGGCAGCGAAATGGATGCACCAAGGCCACGGAGGAGAAGTCGGCGAGGAAGAATGAGGCGAGCCATGCGAGTGTCTCCGTCGAACGTGTTTTGGGGAGAGCGGCGGGGGAAGTTGAGCGGTGGGCTGCGGGGATGTTTTCGGGGATCGCACCTGACTGACAGGGAGCACACTTGCGTGAGCTGTGAGTTTATTGTTGCGACAAATGCTTCGGGAAACAAGTCGGCTGTACAGGAAGTTCAGGGGTTTGGGGCGACAGCGATCGTCGGGGTGCGATCGCGGCTGCGTTTGAGGAAAGGATCGGATCGCACGATACCCTCAACCAGCACAGAAAACCGGGGCCCCTGCTGTTTCATGCGTTCAAGGATGGCGTTGACGGCGCATCTGTCATAGTACTGCAGGCCACGTCCAAGGGCGTAGACGAGGAGTTTCTCGGTGAAGGCCCGATGGAACTGATCCTGCCGACTGCGAAGGATGGAGACCAGTTCGAGCGGCCCCGAAAAATGCACACCTCCTGGTAAGTCACCGGATGCATCCACGGGTTGGTCGGCATCCTGATCGCGCCAGCGGCCGACAGCGTCGAAGTTTTCGAGGCCCATTCCGAGGGGGTCCATGGTTTGGTGACAGGTGGCACAGCCGGGGTCTTCACGATGAATTTCAAGGCGTTTGCGAAGGCTGAGGCCGGAAACGTCCTTCGCGGCTTCTTCGAGTGCCGGGACTCCGGGAGGTGCTGGTGGCGGTGCCTGCCCGAGGATGTTTTCAAGGATCCACTTGCCGCGTTTGACGGGGCTTGTGCGGCCAGGGTTGGAAGTAAGTGTCAGGACGGCGGCATGGGTCAGGATGCCGCTGCGGTTTGTGCCGGCAAGCGATACGCGGACAAAGGCATCTCCGGTGACCCCGCTGATTCCGTAGTGTCGGGCGAGTCGTTCGTTGACGAAGGTGAAGTCGGCGCTGAGGAATTCATCAATGGGGCGGTTTTCGGAGACGACGGTGTTGAAGAGTTCTTCGGATTCGCGTGCCATGGCGAGCCGCAGGGGTTCATCGAAGTCCGGGAATACTTCGGGGTTGGGACGCACGTCGGTCAGATTGCGGAGATTGAGCCACTGGGATGCGAAATTACGGCCGAGTGCTGCGGCTTTGGGGTCCCTGAGCATGCGTTCGATCTGGGCCGAAAGGATTTGCGGGTCGAGCAGGCGATTGTTTTCAGCCAGCTGGAGCAGATCTTCGTCGGGCATGGAGCTCCAGAGGAAATAGGAGAGCCTTGAGGCCACTTCAAATTGACTGAGTTCCCGGACCGCCTGGCCTTCCGGGGGATCGGCTTCGATGCGGAACAGGAAGTCGGGGGTGACGAGGATGGCCTGGAGGGCGAGATACAGCCCGTAGTCGTACGTTGCGTTCTGTTCGCTGATGGTGCGTTCAACCAGGGCGGCATAGCGTGCGACTTCGTCGTCAGAGACCGTGCGACGGAAGGCGCGGCGGAGGATGGGTTTAAGGACCTGAGCGGCGGCCTGGGCGGGAGTGATTGCCTGGGAGGGACGGACGGTCACGAAGCGGCGATGGGTGTCGTGCCAGAATTGTCCGCCACCTTCCGGTCCAAGGACTTCAATTTTCTTCACGAACAGATTGCGGTCACGGCGGCGTTCGGGGCCTTCCGGGTTGTAGAAGTCGTTCAGAAAGGCGGCGGCGATTTCCACTTCGCCGGCCGGTAATTCCACGGTCTGCGCAGTGGTTTTGGGCTTCATGTGGCCGGTGACTTCAACTTCGCTGATGGTTTTGCGATCAGCCATCACGGCCATGCGGGCCGTTTCTTCACCAGCCTGTGTTGCACGGGCTTCGACGCGGATTTCGTAGCGTCCGGCAGCAGGAGTTTTGATGCGGACGGACAGAGTGCCGTTGGTGCTGAGTACCGCATAGCCATCTCCGTCGATGGAAGGACTTTCGCTGCCGCCGGAAGTGCGCAGGTCCGGGGCAGTGAAGGTGCGTGTGAGTCCCTTGGAGTAATCTGTGGTGTCAATTACAGCGGCAGCGACTTCTTCGGCAGCGTCAAGGTATTTCTCCATGAGCAGCGGCGGGACACTGAGCACGTCGCCGATGTTGTCGAAGCCTTCCCCAACGTCATCCTGTGGAAATTTGTCGGCGGGCGTGAGCGTGATGCCGAAGAGGTCGCGAATGGTGTTGTTGTATTCAGCGCGGTTGAGTCTGTGCAGGGTGGATCGGCCGGGGTGCCGGACGAGGTCACAGTCGAAGTTGTACAGTTCGTCGTAGAGCAGTTTGGCGATGGTTTCCTGAGACTGCCGGTCGGGCATGGGGGAATGATCTGCGGGAGGCATCGCACCAGCATTCACCATGCGATAGACCTTTTCCCAGCGGGAGTGATCGCGGAAAAAATCGGACGGGTGCTTCAAATCATTGACTTCGATTCCCGCTTCCTGAACTTCATCGCCGTGGCATGCGTAGCAGTGTTTTTCCAGCCATGGACGGATGGTCTGATCAATGGCGGCCTGACGTTTGCGGTCGTTTTCTGAGGCCGCAGCTGCTGCCATCTGGGCGGCGGTCAGGATGGGTTTGCCATGCCTTGCAGGATCGGCACCCGGGGAATCCGGCGGGGTACTTGCAGCAGATCCCGACGCGGCGAGATTGCGACTACCGGTGAAGGACCAGGTGAACAGGCCGACCGCGATCAGAGTGACAGCAGCGAGCCCTGCGAGGATCGGCCGCGATGGGGTCAGGGCCGCGAAAGTGGCCGGGGAGCGGCCTGGGGGGGCGGGCTGAAGTCGACCTGCAAGCCGGCGAGTGCGTTCCAGTCGGCGGCTGGAGGCAACCGGAGCGGTGACCGGAGCGGCGGCCGGGGTGGATACCCCGGTTTGTTTGATCATCTCAGGAGCCGACACTGCGAGTCTGACAGGCTGACCACAGGCTGGATTGGGACAGCGGACGGTGCGACCGATGTATTTCCGGTCGGTGCGAAAGCGAAAGCCGCATTCGGCACACTGAAACGCGGGCTGCATGACGAGTTCCCGTATTGAATCTGTCGGGGCTTCAGAAATTCGATGCCACAACGAAAGTGATCCAGCTGCCAGCGTAAGCGAGGGCCGTCATGTACACAAAGCAGAAAACCGGCCAATGCCAGCTGTTGGTTTCGCGGCGAATCACCATCAGTGTCGACACACACTGCGCACACAATGCGAAGAAAACCATAATCGAAAGTCCCGACGCGATTGTAAACACCGGGCGACCATCCGGCCAGCTGGCACTCCTGATGACTCCTCGTAATCCTTCGTCCTCTTCATCCACATCACCCCCGAGGCTGTAAATCGTACCCAGCGTGGCAATAATCACTTCGCGGGCAGGGAATGAGGCGAGGACTCCCACGCCGATCTTCCAGTCCCAGCCGAGCGGCCTGAAGACAGGTTCAACCCATCGACCGGTCCGTCCCAGGAGGCTGTTTTCCAGGAGTTGGGCATTGGCCTGATTGAGGCGTTCTGTGAGTTCGTCCAGGCGGACCGCATCTTCGTCGGAGACGGATTCCGAGACGGATTCGGAGACAGATTCGATTTCCGCCAGCAGCTGATCGCGGGGGCCGTGGTCGCCGGGGAAGGAACCAGCTGCCCAGACGAGGACACTGGTGGCGAAAATCAACGTTCCCGCGCGGCTGACAAACGACCAGCCACTCTCCCAGACACGCAGCAGAACCACTCGCAGAGACGGTACCCGGTAATCAGGCAGCTCCAGCAGAAATGGCGCCGCTTCGCCCCGGAAAAGCGTACTCCGCAGCAGAAACGCCACCGGGATGGCAACGATTAATCCCAGTGAACTCATGGCAAACAGCACGAGTGCACGCAAGGGCAGCAGGTTCCACGCCACGCGGATATCGGGAATTAACGTGCCGATCAGGAGCACATAAACCGGAAGCCGTGCTGAACAGCTCATGAGCGGCGCCACAAGAATCGTCACAAACCGATCCCGTCTGTTCTCGATCACCCGCGTTGCCATGATCCCCGGTACTGCACAGGCAAATGAAGACATCAACGGCAGGAAGGACCGGCCGCTGAGCCCCAGCAGGGACATCAAACGATCCATCATGAATGCGGCACGCGCCATGTAGCCGCAGTCTTCAAGTACTCCGATGAAGAGGAACAGCAGGCAGATTTGCGGGAGAAACACAAGGACCGCGCCCACACCTGAAATCACGCCGTCTGTGAGCAGACTGCGGAAGGGGCCAGGCGCCATCGATGACACAACAAACTCTGACAATGCTCCCAGTCCGGAGTCCACTGCGTCACTCAGCGGAGCCGAAAACCAATAGATCGTGGAAAAGACGAACAGCAGAACAGCTACGCACAGCACCAGCCCGAAGACACTGTGTGTCAGCACACTATCGAGCCGATCTGTGATGGATCGTCCGGGGGAGCTGTTGGTTGGCTGGACGGCTGTGAGCATTCGTCTGATGGCCGCATATCGCTGCTCTGCCTCTGCGGCCGGCAGTTCCTGACCGCAGTTTCTGAGCTGTTCTCTGGCCTGTGCCAGCAGCAGCGGGAACCGGGAACCGTGACGCTCGCTGAGCAGACGCTCGACACTGCCACCCGGATCCAGCAACGCTCGACGAATCAGAAAGCCCGCAGCGGATGCTGACAGACCGGGCAGCGACGGAAGGTCCCGCTGCAAATCAGCAGCCGCAGTGGAAATCTGAGGGCTTAAGTGTTCCGGTACAGCCGGCGGCGTGGCCGTTTGCTGCAACAACCCCAGACAGGCAGACTTCAGCTGCTGCAGACCTTCGCGGCGGCTTGCCGATGTGGGCACGACCGGCATCCCGATCTGCGCTGCCAGTTCCGCACAGTCAATCTGCAGGCCCGCCTGGACCGCGGCATCCCACATGTTCAGGCACAGCACCACCGGTACCCCGGATTCCTGCACCTGAGTTGCAAGGTAGAGATTGCGTTCGAGCGCGGTGGCGTTACAGATGCAGATCACGAGGTCAGGGGCCGGTGTCTGATTGCACCCAGTCAGGACCTCGACGGCAACCAGTTCGTCAGGAGACCGCGGCGTGAGACTGTAGGTGCCCGGCAGGTCAATCAATTCCACTGCCGAACCACCCCACGTGACACGTCCCGTGCGCTGGTCGACCGTCACACCTGGGTAGTTGCCGGTGCGGACATTCAGGCCGGACAACGCGTTGAACAGTGTGCTCTTCCCGGTGTTCGGGTTGCCGATCAGTGCCACCCGAAAGGGACGGGAGCCGGAAGTAGTTTCGGAACGGGCGTTCACAGGCGCGGCCGCAGCAGGAGATCAGGAAACGGGGGTATGATGAGCTATGTTGTGCCGGCCAGTTCCATCCGTTCGGCCCGCCCCCGATGACCCGGTCGAGCGGGCGCGGAGATTTCGCAGGCGTCCGCGAGTACCTGTACATGGACAACAGCCGCATCCGCCGGACGCATGGTGATTGATACGCCGTGCAGTCTGTACTGCACCGGGCCACCAAACGGTGCCCGCCGAACCACGCTGACAACCGCCCCGGGGACAAAGCCCAGTTCCATCAGGCGTCCGGCGATGCCACCGGTGGCGAGCACCTGGGCAACCACGCAAACAGAGCCCGGTCGGAGACCGGACAGCGGAATATTGTTGTGGAGATTCACTGCATGGCCCGCCTTGTGGATTGTGGAGACAATAGGCTGGTGAGGGAGCGTTTCAGCGGAGGGCTGAGACTGAGTCTCAGTCTGTCGGAGTATCGCAGGTTCGCGGGGAAATGCCACAAGGAATCGAAGTTGATGATCCTGATTTCCTGAGAATTGCAGGGGGGCAAACGGAGACACTTTCCCAACCTTTTCAACATTCTGCACCCCCGAAAGCCGATTCCTGATTGACAGGCCAGACCATAGGTTTGAGAATTTACGACCCCGCCTGTGCTTCATCCGCCACAGCACCGCTGAACGGCTGGCCCCCCCTCCTGACCATGGATCCCCTGCCATGCGAAATCTCATCCGCACCACCGCTTCACTCTGCCCCGGCCCGGTCTCCCGCCGCAGTTTTCTTGAAGCAGGGTCGCTGGGGCTGGGAATGCTCGGACTCAGCGATCTCCTGAAAATTCGCGCCCAGGCTGCCCAACCCAGCCCCCCTGCCCCGGACACATCGGTGATCTTCGTCTGGCTTCCCGGCGGTCCTCCGCACATGGAAATGTACGATATGAAGCCGGATGCTCCGGAAGAATATCGTGGCGTATTCCGGCCCATTCCCACGTGTGTCAGCGGCCTGGACGTCTGCGAACTGCTCCCGCTGCACGCGCGCTGCGCAGATCGTTTCACCATCATCCGCTCAATCGCGCACGAGTTTGCTGATCACGGCGGCGGCCACAAACGATTCCTCACCGGTCGCCATCCGGCCACCCCCACAGGCTTCGTCAACGACGCTCCGGCGGTTGGGTCCATCGTGGCCAAATGCCGCGAGACTGCTGCCGGTGATCTTCCCGTCTATATTTCGGGGACCGAACCGGGGCGGGCCGGTGTTGATGTGTACAGCTTCGGGGCCGCATATCTGGGGCCTTCGTATGTGCCTTTCAATGTTCCTGGAGACCCGGGTGAGGCTGGTTTCTCGGTGAAAAATCTTTCGGTCGATCAGAAACTCTCCGAACGTCTCGACGATCGCGTGGCCCTGCTCGGCCATTTCGATCGACTCCGTCGCAGCGTCGATGAATCCGGTCTGATGAATGCCATGGATCGCTTCAATCGTCAGGCCGTTTCCATGCTCACCAGCGACAAGGCTCGCAACGCCTTTGATCTCAGCCAGGAACCCCAGGCACTCCGCGATCGCTACGGCCGGCACTGCTGGGGCCAGCGTGCACTGCTCGCCCGCAGGCTTGTCGAAGCCGGCTGCAGCTTCGTAACAATGGTCATGGAGAACCCGTATCAGTCGGGCGTTCCATGGCTCAAAGCCGGCACCTACAACTGGGACTCGCACGCAGTCAACTGCCACCTCTTCGAAGATGCACGCGTGCGTTTCCCCATCTACGATCAGGCCGTCACGGCACTCGTGGAAGACCTCTACAACCGGGGACTGGACCGCCGAGTTCTGCTGGTTGTTACCGGAGAGTTTGGACGTACTCCCCGAATCAACACTCAGAACGGAACGCAGACCAGCGTCCCGCAGCCCGGCCGCGATCACTGGCCACAGGCCATGTCCATGCTCGTTGCCGGTGGCGGGATGCGGACCGGTCAGGTGATCGGCTCCACCAATTCCAAAGGTGAAGAACCCCGCGAACGCCCGCTCACACCCAACGATCTCTGGGCCACCGTCTACCGACACCTCGGCATCGACTGGAACATGGCTTTCCCCGACCACAGCGGTCGCCCCATGCCCATCCTGCCCTACGGCGACCCCATTCGCGAACTGCTTCCAGTTGCCTGATGTCGGCCCTTCACAGACCTGCCATCACCAAAGCCCGACGCAGGTCACGTTCCTGTTCCTGCAATGCCAGCAGTGCCTGGTCGTGTGAAACCTCGACAAACCGTAATTCGTCCCCGGGACGCAACTGAGCCGCCAGGGAAAGGTCCGCGGAAATGACGTGGCCGATGCGCGGATAACCCCCGGTCGGCGCACAGTCTGCCATCAGCAGAAGCAACTGGCCGTCAGCCGGAAGCTGCAGTGTTCCCGGGACCACTGCAGCCGACTTCAGCCGGCCATGGTCCGCCTCCTCAAGCTTCAGCACCGGACCACGCAACCGATACCCCATCCGATCCGATTCTGACCGCAGCACGAAGCGGTGCCCCGAAAACGCAGCCTGTGCGGCGGGCGTCAGTTGTCCCCAGTGCGTGCCGGAAAGAAAACGGAGTGTCGCGGGAGTGCGGGCAGAAAGTGACGGAAGCGATCGCAGATGAATGCTCCACGCGGGAGCCGTACCGAATGGCAGCTGCCACCGTGGATGACCGAGGCAGACAGGTTCACCCGCTGCGGGACAGTCACCTGCTGCCAGCCGGCGTCCTTCAAAGCCCCCCCAGCCCCCGCGGAGCAGTGTGGAACGACTCCCCAGCAGCTCGGGTACGTCAATTCCGCCCGCCACCGCGAGGACCGCGCGGCAGCCACGCACCGCCAGTCCGAATTTCAGCACTGTTCCACGCGGTACAAACACCGGGCACTGCTGTGGAAAGACGCTTATCGAACCATCTTTCCCCAGCATCTGAGGCTGCATATCCGCACCGCAGACAGCAGCGACGACGTCCTCCAGACACTCAAATTCATCGCCCTTCAGCGTCATCTCCAGCGCTGCAGCACTGTCCGGGTTGCCGACAAGTCGATTTGCGAGCCGGTGCGAGAGCAGATCGAGGGCTCCACTCTGCGGCACTCCCAGATGGCCGTAACCCATCCGACCACAGTCCTGCACCGTCGTCATGAGTCCTTCGCGGACCACTCGCAGCACGACGCGGCTCATGGCAGGCCTCCATCCTGGGCTTCGGCCAGTTCCGGATCGTTTCGCACCAGCCGGACTTCGTCTCCTGGCTGCAGCAGACAGGCAGGCGTATTCCGCGGTGCAAACAGCTGCACCGATGTCCGGCCGACAAGATGCCAGCCTCCGGGTGAGCTTTGCGGGTAGATTCCGGCCAGTCCTCCGGCAATCGCCAGGGATCCTGCGGGCACCGAGAGCCGTGGCGTTGCCCGTCGTGCGACATGCAGCACTTCAGGGAGGCCGGACAGATACGGAAATCCGGGCGAAAAACCAATCATACGGACGCGAAAGACGGTTGCTGTGAGCAGCTCAATGCAGGCTTCCGGGGTCAGACCGCAGGTTGCGGACACTTCGGGCAGGTCCGGCGAATGTTCCGGGAGAAAGGACACCGGGATATGTCTGATTTGCGGGGCGAGGAGTCCGGCAGTGACGGGCCGTTGCAGTTGCAGCCGCAGTCGCCGTTCCAGAACGTCGGCGGCGACTTCCAGCGGACTGAAGTGGACGGCCAGAGATGACCAACCGGGGACCAGACCACGAATGACGGTGTCCGCGCACGCCGCAAGGCTGCGGTGTGCCGCATGAACAAGGGACTCTGCGGACTCGTCGGCCAGTTGTGGCCAGGAGAACAGCAGCGTTGCGTCTCCCAGTCGCTCGCAGCAGGGTTCGGGGATGTCTGATTTCATAACTTCGCAAACAACGCGGGATCGCCGGATGATGACCGTTCAGATTCTTTCGACACGACACTGTCGCGGCTCTCCATTGAGTGTCGGGCAGCGATTTCAATTGTTCGGGTGACCAGGCGGGGCCAAAGGTTACTGGCGTGATGCCAGGGAAGCAACCAAACCACGCCGTCCGACCACCGCAGTCGATGATTCACCTTGCTGTTGCGGATTCAGTTTCTGCGGCGGGATCCAATCTGATAGACTCAGAACATGGCAACGATCCTTTTTCTGCACGGGTGGAAAAGCGTACCGGGCGGCGTCAAGCCGACGTGGCTGAGCGACCACGGCCACACCGTCATCAATCCGGCTCTCGATGACAACGATTTCGCGGCAGCCGTCCGAACTGCCCAGGCCGAATTCAACCGGCACCAGCCGCAGGTTGTAGTCGGCAGTTCTCGCGGCGGCGCTGTCGCCATGAACATCAGCAGCGGTAATTCGAAGCTGGTCCTGCTCTGCCCGGCATGGAAGAACTGGGGAACAGCTGGAACGGTCAGGCCCGACACCCTGATCCTGCACAGCCGGGCCGACGATGTGATTCCGTTTGCAGACAGCGAGGAGCTTGCCAGAAACAGCGGAGCGACGTTGATCGAAGTCGGCAACGATCATCGGCTGGCGGCCCCGGAACCGCTGGCGGCGCTGCTGGATGCGTGTGAATCGGTCGCACCAAAGCTCATCGGATGTGATTTCGGTGCTCCGAAGAGAGCAGGTGATCAGGCGAAGAAGATCATTGCGATCGAAGCGATTGAGATCGGTCCGAGGCACTATGCAATCCGAAAGAGCGGTCATAATGAGCGGCTTGCCCGGTGGAAAGCGGGATCAGGCAATTGGCCTGCTGATCGTCCGGGTTGGACCCTCCCGGCAATTCGCGACTGGCTCAATTCCGACACCTCGCTGCAGACGGGGGCCTTTGACTTTCCGTTTTCGCTGCCGTTCTCGCTATTGACGATGCCGGAATTCGCCCGCAGGCTGAGTCACCCTGCGGCTTTTGAGAATCGCAGGCAGTGGGCAGAGTTCGTTGCTTCGCGTCTGGAGTTCACGTTCACAAGCGAGAGGGCGAGCGGTGAAATGACCGGGTTGGCACAATTCAACCCGTGGCGGGACAAGACGCTTTGGCATCGCAGGGCCTGCGACACCGCGACAGGAGGCAGCCCGCCGCTGAAGCATATCGGCCAGAATCTTTTCTCGATGACCTTAGCCGGTGCGGCATTGCTGCAGGCGGTAGAGCCATCCGGCTACTCCATTATGCTCGGTGAACGCCCTGCTGAGAGCCAGCGCGTTCTTTTTGAAACCTACCCGGCACTTGTGGCACGACGAATCGGGTTCGCAGGCAGTTACAAGACCGAATCTGTGAGGTGTCTGAACGCTGCGGTGGCGTTTCTTCAGAGGGAGGGAATCACGCTCGATTTCGCAGCGGAGGTGAGGAACTTCTGTGAGACGTATCGCACGGGAGCGAAACGAGACGATCCGGATGGTGCAGATGCCTTCCTGTGTCTGGTCGCTGCCATCTGTTTCCGGGAAGGGCTGACTGAAGTCGTGTTCGGGAACGCAACTTCTTCTCAGCTTGCCGAGGAAGGAGGCATCGTCGCTCCCCGCGCCGCCGCCAGACAAATCCGCCAGGATGAGCAGCACAGCGCCAGGCTCGAAATTCCGTGAGTCTGCGGTCAGAACGCGATCGTGTTTTTGACCGCGGATGACACGGATAAAGGCACAGCGTCGCTCGAAGCTGGTGTATCTGACCCAATATGTCGCTGTCCGGTTAAGGCCCCCTACAGTTGCGTCTCGACACCTTTCCTGCGGCATTCCGTTTCACCTGAGATCGTCGGTGTGGAGATGCTTTTGGGGTTTGTTCCTGCTGCTCCGTGACGCGCATTTTCTCAGGGCATTTTCAGGCCGTTTCGGAAATCCTCACGTCACATAACCAAGTGATTGATCTGTTCGTCGGTGCCCGATATGATCGCATCTGCGTGGAGGGGTGTGTTGCGTACCGCGATCTGGTTGTCGGCTGCAGCGCGGTGCTCCCATACGGCAAGTGCACTTATTCCAGTCGTCAAAGGTGTCGAAGGCGTTGTCACGGGTCTGTCCGTCGTCTGGAATGATGATCTATTCCGGAAGTCTCACTGTTTGGTGATGACATAAGGCTGTTCGGGGGGAATCACATGAGTCCATCCTTAACTGTGGTCGGAGACAAGCTCTGGCAAAGAATCGGGGAATCGATGGATCGAGTTGAGTTGCGTCTGAGAAAAGTCATCTCGATTCTTGAAGCCACATCGATTCCATTTGCAATCGTCGGTGGAAATGCAGTGCGAATATGGGTTGCTCAGGTCGATCCCGGAGCTGTCCGCGCGACGAACGATGTTGATATCCTGATTCGTCCGGAGAATCTTGAGCAGCTCAGGCAGGTAATGGCCGCAAACGGATACCACTACCGTAAAGCTGCCGGCCTCGACATGTTTCTTGAAGGTAAAGATGATTCGGTGCGTTTTGCAATTCATATTGTGCTGGCGAATCGCTGGGTCCGCCAGGACGACTTCGAACCGAATCCTGATGTCGAGCCGATTGAATATGGGGATGGAATTCGTGTTCTGCCGCTTGAGCGGCTTGTTCGAATGAAACTGAACTCCTTTCGACTCAAGGACCGAGTTCACCTGTTGGATATGATTGCGGTCGGGCTTCTGGATGAAGCCTCGATTACGAAGTTCCCGAAACCGCTGTCCGATCGCCTGCGGTCATTGCTGGATAACCCGGAGCAATAGCGTATCTCGATTACTTTCGTTGTCAAGGGGCGCTTATTTAAGGCTTGGAACGGGGCTTACGCCCGCCGCACTACCGATCTGACCGCTACACGTTCGGACGAGGTCGGGGGGTTATTGAAAGTCGATTTTCCAGATACTCGCTGCAACGGTCGCCAGCTGGGACTGTCTCGATTCAATCTTCTGCTCATCCCATGTCTCGTAATGCTCAGCGACAGCCTGGGTAATCCGGAATGCACTTTGTCGGTAAGCATCGCGTTTTACTGCGTAGCTGGCATTGCCGACACTTCGGTTTTTGCTGGTCTCCAGCGGAGTCAGGTTGCCGATTCGATAGATCAGACGCTCCTGCCTGGATTCTTCGATGGAATCCCAGCACTCCGAGGGATGTTCGGGCAGGATATGTTCCAGGTTGTATGTGGCGCTTTCAAAATCGAAATCCTGCCCGGATCGCTGCCGCTCGATTTCAAACAGGATGTATCGAGCCAGTTTCCTGTTGCGGCTGTTCGTGGTGCGAAATTCTCTTTCAGCAAAGGCCGCTTTGAACAGATGATCGTCAGGATAGACTTCCCGCAGTGCGGCAATCACCTCCGCCGGCCGTGCGATGGCAGCGATGCTCAGTTTCCAGGCGATTTCACTATACAGGCGTTCCTGATCATGTGTCTGCAGGTTGCAGATCACGTTGCAGCGAAACGAAACAACTGCGGTGGCCTTCAGAATTCGTGTGAATGCTGCTCGATCCTGTTCAAAATACCGTTGATGACACGCCATCAGCATCGCCAATGGCTGACGGACATCGAACATCAGGAGTTGATCCAGAGCCTGCTTCTCGTCACGGTTCCATGTGGCATCCCGAGGATCTCGCAGCGCTGCATACACGGCAGCAGCCTGATCCAGATCCCGCAGGAGTTCAAACGCCTGTTCGCGTGCGGAAATTCCATTCCGAATCGTCCTGAAGAGTTCAGTTTTTCGAACCAGCCTGTTGCGGCTGTTCCAGAACACACGAAGAAACTCGGGGAAGCTCTCACTTCCCAGCAACCCCATAATCCGTTCCCACCGGTCCTCGATCGCCTTCAGTTCCGTTTCATGTGTCTGGTCTGTGCTGATGACCGAAAACAGGTAATTCTTCAGCAGATCTGTTGCCGACAGCCGTACACCGCGCGCATTCAGGGTTTCGAACACCTTGAATGCGTTCAGCTCATCGGTGACGGTAATTACCGTGAAGAACAGTCTGTCTGCCAGCATTTCGATGAATGCTGCGAGTTTCCTGCCGCTCTCGGCTGCACTTCCTGTGCGTGCCTTTATGCGTTCTCTGAACCAGTTGAACGCCTTGCGCAACTGATGTTCTGAGGAATTAAGTCCCCGCTGTGGCAGTCTTTCGAGCGGCACAAGGTATGTCTGATAGAATCGATTATTGTGCCGATTCAGCTCAAGCTTCGATCGGGGAATGAGGCTGACCGGGTCGAGGTAACCGATATAGCTGTTCTGAAGCTGCTCCTTACGCCTTGAGTTGTTCACGGAGTCGATTCCTGCGAGCACGAGATCCTGCAGATGACTCAGCGCGGCCAGAATGATCATGCTGATGGTCGTGAGTCGCTGCTGACCGTCGATAATCGCAAACTGCCTGGTGTCAGAAGACTGCAGCACAAGGTAACCCATGTAATGAGACGTTTCCCCACTTTCTTCTGAAAGACCGACTATGTCCTGCCACAGGTCGTCCCATTCATCATCAGCCCACGAGTAATCTCGTTGAAATGCCGGGACACGGTAGGTCGAACCGTTGCCCAGCAGCTGGCGGAAGGTGGAGTTGGTGGTGTTGAAATTCATCCCCTGAGTATGACATTGCCGATGGAGTTGATCAAGGCACAGGTTCTGCGGGGAGTTGGAGTTGGCGGCATCTGCCCGTTGTCACTGGCGAGCGACTGTAAAACGGTTGTCGAGGCGGCAAACACGGTTCGCCGAGGTCGACTGAAAGTCGGATTCATCTTCCCCAGTTCGACATTGTGATGCTCAGTTGCAGTACCCTCGCAAGAGACACCCAAATGAAGTACGGCACCTGAGCCATGGCGACCCAGCGGTAGTGTTTCCAGGTCGCCTGTACGAACACGAACCCGAAGCTGATGAGGATAATCGGATACAGAATCGCCAGATCAGGCCGATGGTGCCCGGAGCCGGAGTCCAGCTTGGTCTGGAAAGCAAGTTGTACCAGTCGAGCCAGGTCATCCCTGTCCGTTCTTCGTAGATGCGGGTGGTCTTTACCGGACCATTCACGGCGTCCTGAGTGGCGGCATTCCGCAAACCCTTTGGCAATCCTCCGGTCCCGTTTGGAAACGGTCGTGGCCCATCAGCGTATTTCACTGGAATCAGTCGTTTCACCAATCAGTGAAATCGCCGTGACAAGTGAAAATCACGACCTGAAGCCCCAGGAAGCGGCCCCTCGGTTCAGGCCCAAAACGGCAGGTAACTGGCGTACTTCCTGCCCTGATCTGGATCGAACGGCTTAATCGGGCTGGCGTCCAGAGCCTCTGCAATTATCCGGGAGGCTTCGGCGACGTTGTGTTCCTCGAGCCCGAATCGTTGCCTCATCGAAGTATTCTTCATCCGACTTCCCGTTACGAAGCACAAACAAGCGTGCTGGCAGCAGGCTCTTGTCCGCTCTTTCGAGTCCATCTCATTTCACCTGCGTGGAGCGAAGAGCGTGCCCTTTGGGAATCCCGGCTGAGTCGTGGTGATCGCCGTGAAGTCCGGGTCGGGAAGTTGGAATGCCTCTACCGCTTCGATCACCTTGTCGATGCCAGTCCCGGCCTCTGCTGCAACGCATGTTGAGGCAGTTCGCCAACAGAAAACTGACCGGCCCTCGGTGTCAGCGAGGCGGTCAGTTGATGCTGCGCTATCCGGTTGGCGATGCACCCTGAATACGTATTCCGGGCAATGCACCCTATTCCGAGCACCTTCGGGGACTTTTCGGTTTTCGCAAGCCGTCGTCATGTAACGACTTGCGAAAATCCCGGTCACCTGTCTATCTCACCCATCACGATATCGAGTGACCCGACGATTGCGGGGATGTCGGCGAGGGGCACGCCTTCGCAGATGCGGTCGGTGACAGAGAGGTTGCAGAAGCAGCTGCTTTTGGCTCGCAGACGCAGCGGGTTACCTTCACCGTTACCGACGATGTAGAAGCCCATCTGTCCGCGCGGACATTCGGTTTCGAGATAGACTTCGTCCTTTGGCAGTTTGGCATTCAGCTTGAACGGGACGCGGCAGGTACCGGCAGCGGCGAGGTATTTGGGGATCGCCTGACGAACGAGTTTGATGGACTGGACGACTTCCATCATGCGGACGTAGAAGCGGCACCAGTTATCGCCGAGGACAACTTCGCGGGGAGCGGCGGCGAAGGGGGCGACGGGGACATCGAAGTCGTAGCCGCGGTACATTCGCGTGTAGATTTCTTCACCGTCACGGCGGAGGTCAATATTGACGCCACTGCCTCGCAGAACCGGACCGGTACAGCCGTAGCTGACGGCCATTTCCGGCGTGAGCACTCCCATGCCGGCGGTGCGTTTGATGAAGATGGCGTTCCGGGTGAGCAGCGTGTGGTACTCGGTGATGCGGGGTTCGAGCCAGGCGAGGAACATTTCGACGATCTCGAAGAAGCGGTAGGTCTCTCGGGGTTTGCGACCTGTGAGCGACGCGAGTCCGTCGGGGATTTCGATTTCTTCGGGGAGATCGTGAGTGGCGCCGCCGATGGTGAGATAGCTGCAGGTGAGTCGTGCACCGCAGGCTTCTTCGAACAGGTCGAGAATGATCTCCCGCTCACGGAAGGCATAGAGAAACGGGCTGAAGGTGCCCAGATCGAGGCCGTAGGCGCCCATGCCGACAAGGTGGCTGGCGATGCGACTGAGTTCCGCGATGATCACCCGCAGATGCATCGCCTTATCGGGCACCTGCATATCGATGAGCTTTTCGACGGCGAGTGAGAAGCCCAGATTCATGTTCATGGCCGCAAGGTAATCCATGCGGTCGGTATACGGGATGTACTGAGGCGGGCTGAGATTTTCGCCGATCTTCTCTGCGCAACGATGCAGGTAGCCGATATGCGGCGTGCATTCGTGAACAATTTCCCCGTCGGTCCGCAGCAGGAGCCTGAGCACACCATGGGTGCTGGGGTGCTGGGGGCCCATATTGACGAGCATTTCATCTGTCTGAACGTCAAACTCGACGACTCGCGGATCTTCAATCACGAGGCTCATGGTGCCAGTGTCCTGAAGGTGGATCGGGGAATGGAACCGGTGAAAAGACAGAAAAGGCTGGCCGCTGCCATTGGCATTCAGCGACCGCGAACGCCGTGGTATTCGAGCGGAAACTGGTAGTCTCGACGCAGTGCGTGGCCCTCCCAGTCTTCGGGACAAAGAATCCGGCGAAGGTTGGGGTGACCGGCAAATTCAATACCCACAAGGTCGTAGGTCTCGCGTTCGTGCCAGTTGGCGATGCCCCAGACGGAGCTGACGGAGGGGACAACGGGGAGTTGGCCTGGCTGTTCGTCTTTCCAGCGGGGCACACTGACTTTGAGCTTGGCAACGTGACGATGCTTGAGGCTGGTGAGATGATAGACGACCTCCACATGCGGCTGGTGACCGAATTTCGCTGCCTTCTTTTCGTCAGGCTCGAAGTAGTCGACTCCGCAGAGGTCATTGAGATGATCGAGGAGCAGTCGGGGATCGTCGTGCAGAAAGCGAGCGACGGGCACAAGGCAGTCCGCGGAAACCTGAATCCATGGATCCTTTGCCTGATGAATTTCAGTGCCGACGGCGTCGGCACCGAATTTTTCCAGGAGCAGCTGGTGGATCTCGGAAAGAGTCATGGGAGTTCCCGGCAAAAGAAGATGCTGGCGGTTGGGGTGGAAGCTTCAGCCGACGCCAGCGAGTGACTGGTCGGGGGCCTGAGCGGATTTTTTGGTGAGTGCACGGATCCAGTCGAGGTCTCCGCGTTTCCAGACATATGCGAAGCCTACGAGCAGAACGCAGAAGAACACGAGGATATCGGCGAGCCCGAGCCAGCCGAGCTGCAGAGCGGTGGCGGGTGAGATGACCTGGTCGGGGGTCATGGCGGAGGGCTCGATGCTCAGCAGCCTGGCACTCAGTGTTTCACGGGCGGCGTCATCCAGCCGAGCATCCGCCAGTTGCATCACGCTGCCGTACACTGAAGCCCAGGGGAAGAAGAATGCAACTTCCACATCGAAAATGATGAACAGCAGTGCCACGACATAGAACCGCAGGTCGAACTGGATGTAGCTGGAGCCGATCGCAGGTTCGCCGCATTCGTAAATTGCGTCCTTTTCGGGCGTTGGGAGCTTGGGACGGAGAAGTTTGCCAACCAGCAACGGACCCATCAAAAAGGCGATTGCCAGCAAACCGAAGATCAGGAAATGACCGACAAGATCTGTCATGGTTATGCGTCCGGGATTCGCTGGGGAAACAGCAGTGAAGGTGTTTCGGGAGAACGGTGAGGATCAGGTGCTTGCGGCGGCAGAAAGCAACGGCTGACGGACGGCCTGCGAGCACGGACCGGCATGCCAGTAGAGCACCTCAGGTTCGTCAGGTTGCCAGCAGAGCATTACCCGGCGATCATCTACTGATCCCTGGAAGTCAACTGTTCCGCGAATGGGATCTGTGAGCGTTCCGCCGATTTGCCGGAGTTCGTTGAGCAGACCTTCAAAGCGTTTCCGATCCGCCAGCAATTCCCGCTCGTACTCTGTGACTTCCTGCTCGTAAACCGAATCGTCTTCCGCTGCCGGATAACGTTCTCTGAGCGATTGCAGGCGGTCATCCCGCCACTGCAGATCCCGGTGAAGTTCGATTGCATCCCGTACGATCGAACGAACCAGTGGGAGCCTGGCGTTGACTTCAGCGGTTGTCAGCATGATGATCTCTTTTTCGGAACCCCGGGAGGAAGCAGGACACTGTTCTGCGTTTGATGTTCCCTGACAGATTCAGTGTTCCGCACCAGCGAACTCGAACGGACTGGGTTCGCCCTTGACCCAGACAGGCTGATGCAGGACCTTGGATTCTGCGACGACTGTTGGGTTGAGCGTTGCCTTGCCCCACGCAATTTGCAGAGGGAGTTTTGCATAGTCAACGATGCACCCATCGCGACTGTAGCAGCTGAGATCGTAATTGGAGCCCATGAAGATGCAATCAACCGGACAAGGTTCAACACACAACGCACAAAACATGCATTTCGTGTAGTCGATTGTGAACCCATTGACCCGAAAACCCTTGCCGACCGGGCTTTTTTCCTTGTCGATGTAGATGCAGTCGACAGGACAGGCGACCGCACACTTTTCGCAGCCGATGCAAGTGGTCAGGTCAAATCGGTGGAATCCCCGATACCGCGGCTTCACCCGAACGGCGACCTCCGGGTATTCATAAACTTCGGTGAACGTTCGCCGCTGGTACGTCCGGAACATGGTCAGCAGCGTGACGTACATGCCCTGAAGCACCGTAACAACTGACATCCACACATTTCGAAACCACAGAAACATCTGAGATCTCTCCGAGAACAGATTTTCGGGCGAAGCCTGCACTGACCGCCGGATTATAGGCTCACCTCTCCGGCACGCAACCTGACGGGGAGGGGTCTTGACGGTGGGAAGGGGAGGGCGAGCGATTCTGGGATGAAGGCAGCCCACGGGAGCCGCGTGAAACGCAAGGCTGCGTCTGTTTTGCAGTTTTTTTGGGGGAATGGTGTGATTCAGACTGAGAAGCACCTGCGGTGTCTGTTCAAACAGGGTCTCCGGGCCGGCATCAGTCGCTGTTGCTGCAGGCATGGTGACTTTCCCCCGTACAAGCTCCTCTTGACCCGGTTCCGCCTGAGGACGTAATGTTCCCCGGTCACCAGTGGCAGCGGCGTCATCAGTCGCAGCCGGCTTTCGTCTTTCCTCCCTCCTGAGCGACGCCCATGGACGGTGCCCGCTCCATTCTGCTGCTGATCTTCATTCTCGGGCTGGCAGTCTCGGTGGCCGCACAGCCTGCGTCAGCTCCTGCGCGTCCGTCGCGTGGCGGTGATCTGCTCTTACTCACTGACGGTCAGCTGCTTGAGTTTCCGTTTTCCGTCCGCGACGACGGTTATGAGGTCCGATTTCCTGGCGGTCCGCAATTCATCGAATCCTCCCGTGTGCTCTGCATCGCTGAGTCACGAACGGAGGCGTGGCGTCATCTGAGGAGTACCTTTTCTTCATTCAGCCCGGACATCCACCTGCGTCTGGCTCGCTGGTGTCTGCGGAATCAGCTTACGGACTGTGCCGAACGCGAACTGCTGGATGCGCTGAATCTCGATCCGAATCTTGCGGACGCCAGGAAACTTCTGCAGGAAGTCACCGGGAGTCGTCTGGCTGCGTCCCGCGGCAGTGCGGGGCCTCAGATTTCACGGGAGATCCCCGGAGCACCCGGAGTGACTGCAGCGATGACAGCGCGGTCTCTGGGAGGTTTGTCTGTCGAGAACGCGCGGAGCTTTGTCAGGCGGATTCAGCCGCTGCTGTCGAATCGCTGCGGGGCTGCCGGTTGTCACGGGCCGGGGACTCCTTCCGGATTTCGTCTGACTTCAATTCGAAATGGCTCCACACCACTCACGGCGGAGCGTAACCTGGCTGCAGTGCTGGCACAGGTCGAACCGGCGGATCCTCTGCAATCCCTTCTGCTGCAGCAGGCTGATGTGCTGCATGGTGGCATGCGCGAACCAGCATTCCGCGGTCGCGTGGGAGCTCAGCAGCGACAGATGCTCCGCGACTGGGTTCGGGCAGCCGTCACAGATCTGCATCCGGAGCTTGCTCCGGCCCGGGAGCCTGACGAGCTGGTGCCGTCGCTGGCTGCAGAAGACACGTTGCCCGCGCGTCGAGTGACTCCGGCTGCAGCTTCCGGAAATATGGATGGTCGCAGTGAACGTGCAGCCGGGATGTCCGAGCTTGCTCACGGTCGTCCTGTCGAACGCTCATCGGCCGACAAAAGATCCCTGGAACAGGCTGCGCGGGCCATTGCAAGAGACCCGTTTTCTCCGGCAGCATTCAACCGCCGATTTCGGCAACCGAATGCTGCAGATCCTGAACCGTCAATACCGATCGATGAGGGCATTGTGCTGCCACCCTGAGATTCCCGTGTCCCGCTTGCCGCTCCCCCCCTGCCCTTCCGTCGAATTCACTTCACAGATTCACTCCGCTGCGGAGCTTTGCATGTTACGTTCACTCCTCATCACTGCCCTGCTCTTCAGCGCACTGCTGGCGGGTGGCTGCACCTCGTCCCGCACCCTGACACGCCGTGATTACGAAGAGACGCGAGACCCGTTTATGGAAGGGGGAAGCGGAGTTGCCGGTTCAGCTGCCGGAAGTGCCGGAGTCGCCAGTCTGGATGACACCACCGCACTGGAACCGGCTGCGTCTGCCACCTCCGGTTCCCGAGTCACACCGCGGCTGCCGGGGCCGAAGCCGATTCAGCGGGCGGCTGCCGTTCAGGGGCCGCGATCGACCGGCACGGGGATCGCGCATGCTGCATATCCGCAGCCGGAGACAAGTGATGCAGCGCATTCAGGCAGCTCGCAGACGGCCGCAGCCGCAACACCAGCCACACCCGCAGCGTCTGCGGGGAGTGGTCGTTCGTGGCAGGGTGCGGCATTATCGAATTTCCTGTCAGGTCAGGATGAAATACCTGCAGCGAGCATCAGTGGTGAATCGGTGAGGAATCGCACGTCCGCTTCAGCGAGTGCAGGAGCGCCGGTGAACGCGACTGCACCGCGACGATCACCTGCTGCTGAGGCTGCAGCGCTCAGCGAGCTGGACCGCGAACTCGGGGGCTTCGACAGCTTTCTTGAACAGACCGCGGGCCGCGGTGCAGCGGTGGCCGGTGAGGCGGGGCGAATCACGCAATCCAGTGCGGCGGGGGCTGCGGGGGCTGCGGAGTCGGCCGGCAACTTTGCTGACTTCGCCTCCCGTAAACGCGCTGAGTGGGCCGCACAGTCCCGCTCCACACAGGCCGATGCAAAGAAAACCGCAGCCGCCATCAAATCCTCCGCCGCCACTGCAGTGAGCGAGGCCGGCAACACGGCTCGATCCGCCAGCGACGACTTCTTTGAACAGCTGGCCGCGCCGTCTGATTCGGTCAATCCCACGGCGCCTGCGGATTCAACTGAGTCGGGTGAATCGATCAATCCGTTTGATGAGATGCCGATTTTTGATACCGAGGACTCTGCCTCCACTGAGGCACTGGACGCCGGATTCAGCGGTCAGCCCGGTTCCATTCCTGCCGGCTTTGAGCCCTGAGGGAGCTTGTGCGGATGACCATTGAATATCGCAGAGCTGTCGCCGCGGACGCTGAGGCCATCACGCGGATGAATCAGCTGCTGGCGGAGGAAACGGAGGGCAGACGGCTGGCTGAACACGTTGTCCGCGCCGGGGTGGAACGTGGTCTGCAGCTGGCGCCTGAGGTTCGTTATTTCGTCGCGGAAGCCGGCGGGCAGACCGTGGGACAACTGATGCTGACACGAGAATGGAGCGACTGGCGGAACGGCTGGATGCTCTGGCTTCAAAGTGTCTGCGTGCTGCCGGAATTTCGCCGCAGCGGAGTGTTTCGCGGGCTGCTGGAGTACGGACTGGACTGCTGCCGCAGCTCGGATCGCCCGGTATGTGTGAGGCTGTATGTTGAAGAGCACAACGCGACCGCGGAAGAAGTGTACCATCGGCTG
>CAZLOQ010000030.1:37078-44951 GCA_964561125.1 uncultured Chitinophaga sp.
CCGCGGGTTATCGGGTGCTGGAACGTCCTGAAACCAGCCCGTAAGAGTTCCGTTGCACATCGGCTGACGAGGGGCGCTGATTCCGGGGGAATGTTGTGTTCTCGCGGTGTTGCGGATGCGATGGCGTCTGTGGAGAGTAGTTGCGCGGGGGGGGGCGGGGCGTGTCTGCTTCCTGACGGGCGCAGCACGAGGGCCAGTGGGGGCGCCGTTAGCTTTTGACTTCTCGCTTGTTACCGGGGCCACCATTTGCCATGCTTCGCCCCTGGCCGTCCTGGCGAATGTTCAGGGTGTTCATTCAGGTTCCATTGATGTGCGTCTGTGAAACGGGATTGTTTCCATGCCGGGTTCTGCTTACCGTGTGACAATGAGTCTCTGCTGTCTGACGCTGATGTTCAGTGGGCCGTTGTTCGGGGCTGACGAAGCGGCGGGCATTACGGTGCCGGCGCTGACTGCGGACGAACAGGCGGTTCTGAACACTATTGCTCAGCCTGAGGTGCTGGCGACGGTTGCATTTCTGGCGTCGGATGAAATGGCGGGGCGAAACACACCGTCACCTGAACTCACCATTGCTTCTGCTTACGTGGCTGCGCGATTTCGTGGAGCGGGGCTGGAACCGCTGGGACCTGACGGCAGTTATTATCAGCGTCAGGAACTGTCTCAATACGGACCGCCAGCCAGTCCTGCTCAGCTGCAGCTCGGGACAGAGGGGGCCGTAAATGTGCCGGTGATCTTCGCAGCGGATCGTCCTCTGCAGCTGGCGGGTCCTGCCACTGATCCCCGTCCGGGTTCTGATCAGAGCGGCCGGATTCTGGTGATCGATGAACCGGCACTGCCTCCGCAGGCGGCTGAGAATCCGGCTGCGGCTGCTGCGACGCTTGCCCGACGTATTCTGCCGCTGCTCCCATCAAAACCAGCTGCAGTGCTGGTTCGTACCGCAGCCGGCAGCCCGCTGCGTGAAGCGCTTGCCGGCATTGCCGGCAGACCGCTGGAGCTGCCGGCCGCGCTTCAGCCGGCCCTTGCTGTGGTACTCGTTTCCGACACGCTCCAGTCCGGTCAGCCGCTTCGGCTGACCGTACCTGCCCGGATCAGCCAGACAGTAGAGGTTCGCAACGTGGCTGCAGTGCTGCGGGGATCGAATGCTGAATTGTCGAAACAGGCGATTGTGTTCTCGGCGCATCTGGATCACATTGGCCGGCAGGCGGGTGATCGCGGCGGCGACACGGTGAATAACGGTGCGGACGACAACGCCACCGGCGTCACTGCAGTGCTCACGCTGGCCGATGCCTATGCGACTCTGGCTAAGCGCCCGGAACGTTCGGTGATTTTTCTGACGTTCTGGGGTGAGGAAAAAGGGTTGCTGGGTTCCCGGCAATACTGTGACCAGCCGCTCTGGCCTCTTGAGCAGACTGTAGCCAACATCAACATTGAGATGATTGGTCGGCCGGAAGCAGACGCAGAAGAAAAGATGTGGGTGACCGGGTGGACTCGCAGCAGTCTTGGACCGCAGCTGGCGGCTGGTGCAGCCCGTGCCGGGATTACGGTGTTTCACCGTGAGGACGTCAGTGAAATGCTCTACACACGCAGCGACAACTATTCATTTGTGCAGAAGGGCGTGATCGCTCACAGCTTTTCAGCGGGTTCGCTGCACGCGGATTATCACAAGCCGACGGACGAGGTTTCGCTGCTGAATCTGCCGCATATGACGCGAATTATCCAGGGGCTGTTTGCCGGCAGTCTGCCACTGGCCCAGGGACAGCTCACGCCGGAAAAAACAAACCCGCTGTGAATGAATTTCAGCTGACTGCTGCTACGTCGCGCAGTTCGCCGGTTACGGGGTCCAGCAGCGGCACACATGCTGACGAGGAAATCGCGGCGCACAGCGGCAGATCTGACTGCTGGTTAATGTGCATCAGGTTGCGGCCTCCCCGGGTCTGTTGAAAGTAAGCTGCGAGTGCTGCGTGGTCGTTTATTGCGGTCCCGAGGATCTGCACGGCAGCGGCGCCTGCGATGGCTGCACTGTCGTTGAGGCTGAGTTCGGCCCCGTGAATGGTTGTGAGCTGCCGGACGAAGGCACCTGCAGCGAGTACATCTTCGCCGGAGACGATGCCATCGGTGCCTGCACAGACGAGATGGACATCGGTGGTTGTGTGAGCCAGCCAGTGTGCGAGGCTGGCAAGATTCAGCCAGCAGCCGATGACGATCCGGTGAGCATCGCGGCATTTGAGCAGTGCCCGGGTGCCGTTGGTGGTGGTGAAGACAATCCGGCGTCCGGCGACGACTTCCCGAGTGTACTCCGCGGGGGAATTGCCGAGGTCGAAGCCGTCGATTCTGACGCCGCCGCGTTCACCGCCAAGGAGCACGGGGGTGCCGGCGAGCGACGCTTTGAGGCGTCCGGCTTCGGCTGGGTCTGCACAGGGAATAACCGCAGCGGCTCCGTGATCGAGCGCTGTGACGATGGTGGATGAGGCGCGGAGGACATCGATGATGACGGCCGTTTTTCCGCTGACGGCAGCTTCGGGGATCAGATCGGGCAGCAGGTGAACATGTGCAGACAGAGACATGCAGTTGCGGGCTCCTGGAGACATTTTTCAAGTGTGGCCGGCGAGTTCAATTCCGGTGACGATGCTTTGAATGCGGCCCGACCTGAGTCGAGTGAAGAGCTGGTCGCCGGGCTGGACATCGGAGGACGACTGGATGACATGTCCGGTGGTTGTCTGTGTGAGTGAATAGCCGCGTGCGAGCACTTCGAGTGGGCTGAGTGCCTGCAGGGTGGCGGCGAGTCTGGCGAGCTGGTGTCGGCGGCGTTCGAGGAGCAGCTGGAGGGCGCGGGTGGTTCGTTCGGCGAGCAGGTCGCAGTCCTGTCGGCGCTGCAGGAGGAGATTTTCGGGGCGCTGGAGGACGGGGCGGGATTCGAGTGCTGTGAGCTGGAGTCGGGAGCGGTCGACTTTTGTGAGCAGGATGCGGCGGAGTCGTTCGGCGGTTTGTCTGAGTGACTGCCGAAGTTCGTCGGCGGCAGGGACGACGAGTTCACCGGCTTCGCTGGGTGTGAGTGCTCGCCGGTCGGCCACGAGATCAGCGATGGAAACATCAATTTCATGTCCGACGGCGCTGATGACCGGGACTTTGCAGGCGACGACGGCCCGGGCGACGAGTTCGGTGTTGAAGCACCAGAGATCTTCGAGACTGCCGCCTCCCCTGCCGGTGATGACGACGTCGACGCCGGGGATGCGATGCACGATGCTCAGAGCCCGGGCGATTTCTTCCGCCGCGCCTTCTCCCTGGACGCGAACGGGGACGATGACGATGTCGGCCGGAGGCCAGCGTCGAGTGATTACCTGGATCATGTCGCGGACAGCGGCGCCGGTGGGGCTGGTGACGAGAGCGATGCGGCGGGGAATTCGCGGGATGGGCCGTTTGCGGGAGGATTCGAAGAGTCCTTCGGCGTCCAGTTTTTCGCGCAGCTGACGGAAGGCGAGTTCGAGTGCTCCGGTGCCCTGGGGCTGGAGACGGCTGATGGAGAATTGGCAGGTGCCGCGGGTGACGTAGACCTGGAGGCTGCCGGTCGCGAGGACCTTCATGCCATCCTCGGGGACGAATCTGAGTCGCTGGGCGGTGCTCTTCCAGATGACTGCGGAGATCTCAGCCTGGTCGTCTCTGAGAGTGAGGTACCAGTGACCTGCGGGGCTGCGGCGGCAATTGGAGAGTTCGCCTTCGACGACACACTGCGGGAGTGCGGTCTCGATGACCTCTTTCATTGCGGTGACAAGTTCGGTGACGCTGATGACCGGGAGTTCATCGGTGTGCATGGTGCTGTTCCGCTGAGGCCATTGCGGACTGACGTCGACACTCATACAGCAGAATGCCGGCTGCCACGGCGGCATTGAGTGATGTGATGGAGCCGAGCATGGGAATGGCGGCGTGGACATCGCTGCGTTCGAGGAGTTCGGGGGCGACGCCGAGGGCTTCTGAGCCGATGAGGAGGAGCAGCGGGCCGGCAAGGCTGGTGTTCCAGAGCAGATTCGGGGATTTTTCTGAGGCGGCGGCGATGCGGAAGCCAGCCTGGCGAAACATGGCAGTGGAGTCGACGAGATCCGGCGTCTGGAAGATCTGCAGATGGTTGACAGCGCCGGAGGATGCGCGGGCGACGTGGGGTGTGACTGTGGACTGAGCAGCGGTGCCGATGACCACACCGGAGGCCTGGACGGCATCGCAGCATCTTAAGATGGCGCCGAAGTTCCATGGGTCCTGGATTCTGTCCAGCATTACAAACAGCGGTGGGGTTGCGGTGCCTGCTGCGCTGGAGTTGGCGGTGCGGATGGCGACAGCGAGGTCTGCGGCGGACTGGAGGGGGAACGGTCCCATGCGGGCGGCCACACCCTGGTGATCGGGCTGTCGACAGAGTTGTTCGAGGCGGGAGCCGGAGACTTCGTGGAGAGGCAGGGAGAGCCGAGTGGCGGCCTGCCTGAGAGACTGGCGGGCCTCTGCAGCCAGTGAATCGCTGGTGAACAGTTCAAGGACGGGCCAGCGTGCGGCAGCGAGTGTTTCGAGGACGGCGTGGCGTCCCCAGAGCCATGCCCGCTGGTGGCTGCCGGCATAAGTGCGGCCTGTTTTAGTGTGGGGAGCGGTATTCGGGAGATCACGCAATGCAGAAGTTGTCCAGAAAAATCCGGGTGAATTGTGCAGTCAGAGCGATCGGAGCCATGCGGTGAGCAGCGAGTGATAGGAGTGCAGATCGTCTCGGTGGGTCATTTCCGTGATGGTGTGAATATATTTCACGGGGCAGGCGAGGCAGATGGTGCGGACACCGCTGCGGGATCGCTGGATGGCGGCGCCGTCCTGACCACCACGCGGCAGAATCGCTCTCTGGCAGCGAATTCCATGCTGCTGTGCGAGGGATTCGAAATCGGCGACCAGTCCCATGTCGGAAAGCATGGAGTTGTCCATGATATGCAGACAGACGCCATCGCCAGTTACTGATACGCGATCTTCGTCGGGCACACCGGGTGTTTTGCAGCACAGGGTGGTATCGCAGGAAACGGCGAAATCGGCGTCCACGGCGAAGGCAGCGGGTCCGGCCCCGCGCATGCCGACTTCTTCCTGAACGGACCAGACGGCATGGATTTCACACGCGTGAGCGTCGAGATTCTCGATGGCGCGGATCAATGCCCAGCAGCCCACGCGATTGTCAAGGCACTGTGAAACGACGGAGTTGCCGACGTCGTGGAACGGCCCGTCCAGCACAACCATGTCCCCGATCCGCACGCGGCGTCTGGCCTCTTCGGCTGTGAGTCCGCAGTCCACGAAGAATTCGGTGACTTCCGGAATCTTCTTTTTATCCGCTTCGGTGGCGAGATGGATGGGGCGTCCGGCAGCGTTCATGACGCCGGGCAGATCACCGTCTGCTGTGCACACGCGCACCATACGGGCGAAGAGGTTGCGGGGGTCGAAGCCACCGGCCGGATTGAGTCGCAGGCAGCCCTGGTCATCGATATGCCGCACGAGAAAGCCGATCTGGTCCATGTGGGCCATCAGCAGAACTTTGGCGGGACGCGAGGGAAGTGTCTGTCCGGGGGCCGGACGTGGCCTGCGAACGGCGATGAGGGATCCCAGAGGATCAATGCGGACGTCATCAAACAACCCGGGCTCGGAGATGTAGTCCTGAATGACCTTGCGAATGCGTTCCTCGCGGCCGGGAACGGATGGTGTTTGTGTGAGCAGTCGCAGGAGATCCATGGGTGATGATGATTCCAGAGGGCGTGAAAGAAGGGAGACCGGCAGCACACGGACACGAGGAAGGCATTGATGATGACGTGTTGAAGGGAAAAGATCAAACCGTGGCGGGCTGCGGTGATGGGAGTGGCGGGCATGGGGGCGTTGCCGGGCCGGATCTGAGAACTGCCCCTACAAGCCGGAATCGCAGTGGAATCCAGTCAGAGATCGCCGAGAGACTGGCCACCATTCGCCATTCGCCATTCGCCATTCGCCACGTCAACTGGAACGCCCTGTCTGGAGGAAGATTCAAGCTTCGGCCAATCGGGAGTCGGGCGGAACTGCGCTTGAAGCGAAGTTGGAGGAGCTGCCATGCCACGACTCCTGTGCTCCAGTGCTCCATTGCGGATCTGTAGCTGGGCGTTTACTGCTGGCTGAACGTCTGTCCGCGGAGTCCGTCATCACCGCTCTGGTCATCCGGTGCATCGAGTCCGCCGGTGAGGAGTAAACCGTCGATGCGGGAGTGTGCCTGTGCGAGTGAGGCGAGGGCATCGACGTATTTGAGGTTCGATTCGAAGTATGTGCGGCGGACGATCAGGACCTGGAGAAAGTCGAATTCACCGGCAGCGAAGGCGCGTTCGGACAATTCCAGAGTCTGCGCTGTTCGCGGGAGGATTTCGTTTTGGTACTGTTTCACGGCCACGGCTGCAGCATCGAAATCCTGACGGGCTTGTGCGAGTCTTGACTTGATGGAGGCTTCGATACGGCTGACTTCGTGAACGGCTCTGGAGTATTCCCCGTAGGCGGCGGAGATATTGCCGCTGTTGCGATTGAACACGGGTACGGGAACGCCCACGGTGATATTGATCAGGCCAACACCGGTGGCATTGTCCGCGCCTGCTCCCAGTTCCGTCTGCAGATTGGGGATCTTCTGCAGCTGCTGCCGCTGCTGGTTCGCCTGGGCTGCCGACACGCGAAACCGGGCGGCCTGCAGTTCCGGACTGGACTGCAGGAGGTTCTGCAGGACGGAGTCCCAGTTCAATTCAGCCACGGGGCGATTCAGATCGCCGCTGAGTGTCTGTTGTGGAAGTTCGCCGGTTCCTGAAACGGCGGCGAGCTGCTGCAGAGCGCCTCTGAAGGCCACTCGCGCCTGTTGTCTGGCGATATCAATTTCCGACATCTGCACTTCGGCCTGCAGCAGATCGACGACGGACGTCTCCTGCGCCTCACGACGCCGTCGCGAAACTTCAACACCTTTGACCGTGACGTCGTGAAACTGATCTGTGAGTTCAATGCGTCGCTGTGCAGCGAGTGCTCCGTAGAACTGCACTCGGACATCCGTGAGTACGCGCTGTTTCTGAGTTTCGTAGTCCCACAGCTGAGCCTGCAGCGTGCGGTCCAGCACACGGCGGTTCTGTCCCAGCTTGTCTGCGGTGACGAATTCCTGGGAGACAAAAGCGCCGTGCTGATCGGTGCCGGCATCCGCAATCTGACTCCCGAAATAGCCGATGGTTGGATTTGGTTTCAGCCCCACCTGACTGCGAAATCCTCTGGCCTTCATCACGGAAGCTGAGAGCTGACGGATGGTCGGGTTGTGGTCGAGAGCCAGTTTTTCGATTTCGTCGAGGGTCAGGCCACCGGCCGGGGGCGCGGCTTCATCAGCCGGGTTTGTGGACGCAGCACTGTCGCCGGAAAAGGCTGTGAGCTGAATGGCTTCGGGTTGCGTTTTCGCCGGGAGGGATCGACTTTCCAGCGGCACTGAACCCTCGGGGGCGGATTCCGGGGCGTCTGCTGTGGTGTGGGCTGGCAGTGTCCGAGCGGCGGCCGGTTGTTTGTCGGAGCCTGGAGAGACTGTCGCCAGCGAATGCATGGCGCAGCCTGAAATCATCAGGACTCCGGCAGCAATTGCAGGAACATGCAGAAAACGTGATCCCATGAAGACCTCACAGTCGCGCCGCATCATTCGCTTCATTGCCCCCTGCTTCCGTGAAAATCACGGTGCGGTTCAAGCGGTTGTATCGGCTTTTCCGAGGTCCGGCATGAGTTTGTGCGGGATTCAGGATGTGAGGAGCCCGTTGACGGATACCGCCGGAAGAGTCCTGGGGCTGCCACCCAATGCCACCTACTTTTAGCGGAACGGCGCGAGCCGTCCGGTGATGGATGC
>CAZLOQ010000031.1:0-20118 GCA_964561125.1 uncultured Chitinophaga sp.
TGTGGTTGGCCATGAGGGCATAGCCGAGCGTTTCGATGGCGAAAATGCCGGCCAGCTCTTCGAGGCGACTGCGGATCCATTCGCGGCGACGGGAATAATCACGCCCCGACCTGCGATCCCGCCCGCACAGATGATTGCGCCGCACGCAGCGGCTGATGGTGTGGAACACCTGGACATCGGTTTCGGAAAAGATTTCGCGGCGATTGACACGTGGCATACCGGCCCCTTTCAGCAGGAAAATGGCAGCTTACCAATCAAAAAATCAAAGTCAAGGTGCATGGCACCTTAAGTCGCCTTAAGTCGTGGCACCTTGAGTCGGTTGCAGCTTTGAATTTGCGTGGTTTTGGGGCGGGTGGTGAGAGCAGGAATTCCCCGTTCTGACAGGCAGCGGGGGCCTCGCTTGACGGAGGGCCGGCTGCATTCAAGGATGCACTTCCTGCATTCTCTCCGGAAACCACCTTTCCGAAAGCGGCTTGAATGTCAAATCTGATCACTGGCCTGCGGAATTCTGTTCTGTCTGTGTGCATCCTGGTCGCTGGTTTGTCCGTCCCGCTGTTGGCGGCCGAGCGGCCGAACATCGTGATCATTTACGCAGACGATCTGGGATACGGTGATCTGGGCTGTTACGGGCATCCATCGATTCGTACGCCGCACCTGGACCGGATGGCGGCTGAGGGAATGCGGTTTACGGAGTTCTATTCCGCCGCCGAAGTGTGTACTCCCAGTCGCACAGCGTTGCTGACGGGGCGGTATCCGATTCGCAGCGGCATGTGTCACGACCAGTTTCGCGTGCTGCGGAATAATTCAAAAGGCGGACTGCCTGCCTCGGAAGTCACCATCGCCGAAATGCTCAGGCCAGCCGGCTATGCCACCGCGATTGTCGGCAAATGGCATCTGGGCCATATCCCTGAACATCTCCCGCTGCAGCATGGTTTTGACAGTTATTTCGGCATGCCGTATTCCAACGACATGCGGCCGGCTCCGGACGCGCCGAGGGATCGAACGAAGTTTTTCGCGGAGCAGGCGGAATACTGGCAGACGCAGCTGATTCGCGGGAACGAGGTGGTGGAGGAGCGGCCGGACCAGCGGCAGCTGACAAGACGCTACACTGAGGAAGCTGTTTCGTTTATTCGATCCAGCAAATCAAAGCCGTTTTTCCTTTACTTAGCCCATAATTTTCCGCATGTGCCGCTGTTTGCTTCAGAACAGTTTCGCGGGCGAAGCCTGGCCGGCATTTACGGGGACGTCGTAGAAGAGCTCGACTGGAGCGTCGGGCAGGTCCTGCAGACACTCCGCGATGAAGGACTCGCCCGGCAGACGCTTGTTGTCTTCAGCAGCGACAACGGTCCGTGGCTGATCTTCGATTCCCACGGCGGTTCCGCCGGAATGCTCCGAGACGGCAAAGGTTCCACATGGGAGGGCGGCATGCGTGTGCCGGGGCTGATGTGGTGGCCGGAAAAAATCCCGGCGGGCCGGGTGCAGCACGAAATGGGGCTCACCATGGATCTGCTCCCCACGATCGCAGCCATCACCGGCACATCGCTCCCCGAGACACAGCTGGACGGTGAGGACATTTCGCCGCTGATGTTCGGCACGGGCGAGGTTCAGCGTGAAGCCTTCATGTATTATCGCGGGAGTACTTTGTATGCCTGTCGCCTTGGTCCGTGGAAGGCGCATTTTCTGACGCGTCCCGGTTACAACACTCCGAAACCCGACGCTCACGATCCACCGCTGCTCTTCGAACTGCGCGTGGACCCGGGAGAAAAGTGGAACGTGGCTGCTCAGCATCCTGAAGTGATCGAGCAGATCCGCAGGGCAGTGGCCATGCATCAGGGCAGCGTAATCCCGGTTCCCACGCAGCTGGAAGAGCTGATCAGGCCGAACTGAGGCTGGCGAATTTCCTGCTGCGAAGTTTCGGGGTGTGCCGGCGATCTGCTGGCAGGTTGTCCTGCACTGTGCCGCAGGAGCTCTCTGCTGTTCGACGGACGTTCAGTCTGTCGAACGGATGTGGTGGGCGACGGAAAGGGGCGTTCGTCGTTACGCGTGGTGGTGGGGCAGATACCGTTTGTTTGTGTTTATTTCCCCTCCCCGATAGACTCAGGAATGACACGTCCACCAACCCCTTCTTCCTGACCTTCTCTCACGGAGTCTGAGATGTCGCTTCCTTCTCGTCGCACATTCCTTCGCACGGCATCAACTGCCGGAACCCTGGCAGCCTGCGGTGCGTTTCCCCGGCTGTCTTTTGCGGCATCTGCCGACCGACCGAGACTTGGCATTCAGCTGTATTCCCTTCGCGGTTACAACCGCGACGAGGCGCTCAGGTACGCCAGCGAGCTGGGTTTTGAGTCTGTGGAGTTCTACAGCGGAATGCTGGCCCTGAACGCCTCTGACGAAGAGATTGCAGCCGTGCGTAAACAGGTGAGTGACGCAGGAATGTCGATTTCAGCTCATGGCGTGAATCGCTTTACGAAAGACGCGGCGGCCAATCGAAAGATGTTTGAATTTGCAAAGAAGCTGGGGATTGCCTGTCTGACGGCGGATCCTGATTTCGATTCCTTTGACAGTCTGGACGAACTGGTGAAGGAATTTGACATTCGCGTGGGCATTCACAATCACGGTCCTGCGCATCGTTACAACAAGGCGATTGACGTGCTGCGTGTGATTGAGCGTCGAGACGAGCGGATTGGAGCCTGTGCAGATCTGGGGCACTACATCCGATCGGGTCAAAGCGGTCCTGAGGTGATTCGGCTGCTGAAGGGGCGACTTTATGGAATTCATCTGAAAGACTTCGCCGAGATGCAGGACAAGACCAAAGGCGTGATCCTTGGCAAGGGTCATCTGGATGTGGAAGCGGTGTTCACGGAGCTGCAGCAGGCTGGTTTTCCGGCCAACGGTGCGTTGTCTCTGGAGTATGAAGAGAACGAAAAGAACCCGATTGCTGACATCCGTGAATGTCATGCGGTGGCGAAAGCGGCGCTGAAGGCGTTTGCGGCCAATTGAGTTCTGCAGAAGGTGGCTCGGCAGAGGTCTGCTGAGCCACTGATCTTCGGTCTGCGGGGCTGCGGGGCTGCGGATTGTGTGGCGAGGGATTTCGGTGTGTCAGGAGTGTGCTGGGCGGGCTTGAAGTCCGTCGCACGAAGGGGGCGTGAGCGGGGTTCGCGGGTGACCAGTAGTCACTGTCTCCTGAGATCGAGCGTCCACGGCGTGAACTCAGAGGAGCGGGGTTCGCGGAGGTCAAGTTGTCCGGGGGAGTGTCCGAAGCGGAAGAAGCGGGCAGCGCGGCGGCTTTCGGCGGCGAGAGTGTTGACGGGGTAGCCTGTGGAATTATTGCCGCCGGGGTGATCAACGTGGCAGCGGCATCCACCGAGTGATCTGCGAGCGGCGCGGTCGACGACTTCGATAATCAACGGGGAATGAACACCAATGGTGGGGTGCAGGCAGCTTGGTGGACACCAGGCACGGTAGCGAACTCCGCCGATGAATTCGCCTGGCGCCGTTCCTGGCTGGAGAGGGATGCGGATTCCGTTGACTGCGATGCTGAGGTGTGACGAGTGCAGTCCGGTGACTTTGATTTGCAGGCGTTCGACGGAGGAGTCAACGAATCGAGTGGTGCCACCGCCGCCGGGTTCTTCACCAAGGACGTACCACGGTTCGAGGGCCTGACGGACTTCGACATGAACACCGGCGGCCGTGAAGGTGCCGATGAGCGGGCAGCGGAATTCGAACTGAGCTCCGAACCAGCGGGTCTGCATGGGGATACCGGCAGTCTGGAGGTGCTGGACGACCTGGTCGAGGTCCTGCCAGAGGCAATGTGGCAGGAGGAAGCGGTCGTGGATGGCGTGTTTCCAGTGAATCAGGGGTTCGCGGTAGGGCTGTTCCCAGAATGTCGCGGTGAGGGCGCGGACGAGGAGTTGCTGAACGAGGCTCATGCGTTCATGTGGCGGCATTTCGAAGCCGCGAAATTCGACGAGGCCGAGGCGTCCGGCGGAGTGATCGGGGGAGTAGAGTTTGTCGATGCAGATTTCTGCGCGGTGGGTATTGCCGGTGAGATCAACGAGGAGGTTGCGGAAGAGTCGGTCAACGAGCCAGGAGGGGATCCAGCCGGAGCCGGGTTCGGGGACCTGAGTGAACGCGATTTCCAGTTCGGAGAGGGCGTCGGTGCGACCTTCATCGATGCGCGGGGCCTGGCTGGTGGGGCCGATGAACAGGCTGGAGAACAGGTAGGACAGGGAGGGGTGATTGTTCCAGAAGCCGATAATGGAGCGGAGCAGATCGGGTCGGCGGAGGAACGGGCTGTCGGCTGGCGTGGCAGCCCCGAGGACGAGATGGTTACCACCGCCGGTTCCCGTATGGCGTCCATCGAGCTGGAATCTTTCTGTGCCCAGTCGACAGTGGCGGGCATCGTCGTAGAGGCCGCAGGTGATTTGTTTGAGTTGTTCCCAGCTGGAGGCTGGCTGGACATTGACTTCGATGACACCGGGGTCCGGGGTGACCTTCAGCACCTGAATGCGGGGATCGTGGGGGGGCAGATAGCCTTCGAGGATCACGGGGAGCTGCAGTCGGTCGGCGGTGTCTTCGATGGAGGCGACGAGGTCGAGGTAATCTTCAAGCGTGCCGACGGGGGGCATAAAGACGTGCAGGCGACCGTTGCGGGGTTCGATGCAGAGTGCGGTGCGAACCACGGGACCGGCGAAGGCTGGTCCGCCGGGATAGTCATCGGAGGATTCGGCGGGGTCATCGATGAGTCCGAGCCGCTGGAGAATCTGTTTCTGTCGACGGGGAGCGGAGGTATCTGTCGGTGCGGTGGCGAGGCGTTCCTGGGGCAGACGGCGAATTTCGGCGTATCCGGGGAGACTGGGGCGGTTCGCGAAGGGGTCAAGTGGCGGGACGTCGACGGCGGCAGCGGGGAGTGATTCGAGGGGAAGCCGGAGTCCGATGGGGGAATCGCCGGGAATCAGGAACAGGCGATGGGAACGAAACGGCCAGAAGCCGCTGGTCCAGCGTGCATTTGTCTGCCACCAGGCGCGGCTGAGCGGGAGTACGAAGCCTGCGGGGCGGCGAACGCCGCGTTCGAGAGCGCGGCACAGTCGGCGGCGATCTTCGTCGGTATCGGGGTCAAATTTGCGAGGATCGACATCGACGGGGAGTCGCTGTTCGAGTTCGAGCAAATGGAACATGTCCTCGAATGCGGGGCGGATCCAGCGATCGTCGACATCGAGTCGCCGCGCAAGTTCGAGCATGAAGTCGGCGGCCCGATGTTCGTCGACGGCCGGGCTGACTGAGCGAGCGGGCTGATTGGCGGCATCCGGGAGCGGAGTGAGGAGATCAGGATTTTTCCAGATGGGTTGTCCGTCAGTTCGCCAGAGGCAGGTATACGCCCAGCGCGGGAGCGATTCGCCGGGGTACCACTTGCCCTGACCGTAGTGCAGCAGAGCGCCGGGGGCGAATCGCTGGCGGAGGCGGCGAATGAGCTGATCGGAGAGTTGTTGTTTGGCGGGTCCGACAGCGGCTGTATTCCATTCTGCGCCTTCCATGTCATCAATGGAGACGAAGGTTGGTTCGCCACCCATGGTGAGTCTCACGTCGCCGTGGGCGAGGCGTTTGTCAACTTCGCGGCCGAGTTGGTCGATGTGTTCCCAGTCGGCATCAGAGAATGGTTTGGTAACTCGGGGATCTTCATGAATCCGCGTGATGCTCATGCGAAAGTCAAAGCTGACTTCGGCGGGGTCAACGCAGCCGGAGATGGGAGCTGCGGACTGAGGTGCAGGCGTAGCGGCCAGTGGAATGTGGCCTTCGCCGGTGAGGAGACCGGAGGTGGGATCGAGCCCGACCCAGCCGGCGCCGGGGAGGAAGACTTCAGTCCACGCATGGAGATCTGTGAAATCGTTTGCGGGGCCTGCCGGACCTTCGAGCGGCTGCTGGTCCGCCGTGAGCTGTATCAGGTAGCCGGAAACAAAGCGGGCAGCGAGTCCGAAGCTGCGGAGCAGATGGACGAGGAGCCAGGCGGAGTCGCGGCAGGATCCGCTGCGTTTTTGCAGTGTTTCTGCGGGTGTCTGGACACCGGGTTCAAGCCGAATGGTATAGCCGACCGCCTGCTGGACGAGCTGATTGAGGCTGACAAGGAAATCGATGGTGCGACGGGGCCGAAGGTCGACGGTACGGCGGAACTGGAGTACTTCAGGAGTGTCAGACCAGGGGTGCAGGAAAGGCTTGAGATCCTGGGCGAGTTCTTCTGAGTAGCTGAAGGGAAAATCAGTGGCTTCGTCTTCGAGGAAGAAGTCGAAGGGATTGATAACCGTCATGTCGGCGACAACGTCGACGGTGACGATGAAGTGGTCAGTCTTCTCGGGGAATACGAGTCTGGCGAGATAGTTGCCAAAGGGGTCCTGCTGCCAGTTGATGAAGTGGGCGGCGGGTTCAACTTTGAGCGACCAGGCGTCGATGGGAGTGCGGCTGTGGGGAGCCGGTCGCAGCCGAATGACCTGGGGGCCGAGACTGATCAGTCGATCGTAGTGATAGGATGTCTGATGGAACAGAGCGACTTTGATGGGCATGTTGGTATGCGGGGCAATGGACGACAGGCAGCGGAGCCGCGAGGTGACCGCGTGCGGGAGGCCCGTTGGAAGCGGGGTTGGGATGGGGCAAGCCACCCGAGGCAATTTCCAAACTGGATCGGGCTCTCGAGCTGGTGGGAATTGAGGAGGCTGCAGCATTCCCTTTCGGCAACCTTCTCCGGGCCTGCATCAGGATCTTAGCCACTGCCGGGGACAAGGGCAATTTGCCCAACGAAAAAAGCCCGCGAGATTTGCTCGCGGGCCTGTTGTCCTGAAGCTCAGTGACAGAATCAGGATCAGGGCGAGGCCAACTGGGCACGCAGGTCATCCACATCATTATCTGCATCGACTGCAATGATAATTGCAGTGGTTGCAACAGCGACCGAGGTGAGGCTGACCAGCGTCATGAAGCCATACCCCGGGGCAAAGGGAACAACGCCGTGCCCCATCTGCCCACGAACCACGTTGTCGCCAACAGTGACAGAAATCTGTCGGTTGGCCCCGGCGGGTGCTGTGCCGTGTTTCCAAAGGCGGACCTGTGACGAAGCGGAGTCGACGCAAAGTTCGTGCATGCCACCGCGGACCCCGGAAAATGCGAACTGACCATTCCGTCCGCTGGTGGTTTCGGCGACAACGGTACCCTGATGCTTCAGCTGCACCTGTTTGCCGGCCAGCGGAAGACCTTCGGTGGTGCATACAGCGCCCGTCAGGTGACCGGCTCCGGACAGCTCAACGTCCCGAGCGATCTGACCGGCGAGCCCATCGAAGGCAAAGGCGGAGTTTGTGAGCAGCATGCCGAAGCAGACGGCAAGGCTGACGACTTTGTGCAGCAGGAAGTGTCTTCTCATCGTGAATTCCTCAATGGGTCACATGCCGGCTCGGCAGGAACAACGAAGCAAGGCAATGCAAGCTTTTCCCTGGAAATTTCGACCGCTGGAGGACAGATTCTGCAGTTGGATTCCCGGTAGTTTTTGATTTCGAGGTATAATCCTGATTTTTCTGTTCGGCGGATTCTGCCGAATCTGTGTATTCTGCGGGTTTTATGGCAGGAGATGGTTCTTCAGGGGCGTCGGGGAGGGGGTAGTGGGCGTGAGTTCCGAGGCGGACAGTAACAGGCCGAGGGCTGTGGGCAGGGGAGCGGGATCAAATCCGGCGAACCGGTTCCTGCCTGTTGTCCGTGAAGATGATTTTGAGCAGCTGGAATTCGATGAAGAGTTTCAGGAGGGGTTGAAGCGACCGAAGACGGTGTACCTTGCTGATCGGTCAAAGTCGGTCATTTCGGAAAATGACAGCCCTGACATTCCGTTTCGTTACAGTCTGAATCCCTACCGTGGATGTCTGCACGGCTGCAGTTACTGTTACGCACGGCCGACCCATGAATATCTGGGGCTCTCCGCCGGGCTCGATTTCGAGACTCGCATTTTCGTCAAGCAGAATGCTCCATCGCTGCTGCGGGATTTTCTGGCACGGCCTGGCTGGGTGTGCGAACCCATCATGTTGTCGGGTGTGACAGACTGTTATCAGCCGATCGAGCGTCAGCTGCGACTCACACGGCAGTGTCTGGAGGTGGCATTGGAGGCACGTCAGCCTGTATCGCTGATCACCAAGAACGCCATGATCTGCCGGGATGTGGATCTGCTGTCCGAACTGGCTGCTCATGGTCTGTGCCGTGCCGCGCTCAGTGTGAATTCTCTGGATCAGTCCCTCACCCGGGTGCTGGAGCCAGCCTGCTCCGCACCGGCAGCCCGCATCGAGGCCATTCGGACGTTGTCATCAGCGGGTGTGCCTGTGCATGTGATGGCAGCTCCGGTGATTCCGGGATTGAATGATTCTGAGTTACCGAGTGTGTTGCGGGCATGTGCGGCGGCTGGAGCGATGTCTGCGGGTTACATCCTGGTCCGTTTGCCGCTGGCGGTGGAGCCATTGTTCCGGGACTGGCTGCGGACACACCGTCCGCTGGAGGCGGAAAAGGTTGAGACTCGACTGAGGCTGGTGCGCGGGGGCAAACTGAGTCAGAGCGAGTTTCATGAGCGGATGCGGGGATCCGGGGAATATGCGGATCATGTGGGGGCGTTATTTTCGCTGCAGCGGAAGCGGTGTGGTCTGGCATCACAGTTGCCGCCGCTGCGGACGGACCTGTTTCGGCCTCCGCGGACCACGCAGGGGCAGCAATTTCTGTTTTGATCAGGTGTGGCAAGCGGGATTTACCTGATTTTGGTGACTGTGGTAGAGTCCGCGATTGCGGCGGGGGCCACTGCGAATGAATCAGGAGTTCAGTCATGGCAGGGATGCCTGTTTTCCTTAAGATCTTTCTGCTGCTGCTGGCAGCAGACGAGTTTGCGCCGTTCGGTGCTTCTGCGGCAGTGGCCGACACATCGTCACCGGCAGTGACTGATCCCCCAGGCGAAAGCGGCGCGGCGACTGTGATTCCGGATGTCTTTCAGCAGATCAGTGAAGTGGTCCGGACGGACCTCGACAAAGCCCTGTTCATCCGTCTGGCGGTCCGCTGGCTGCCATCGATTGCTGCAGCGCTGGCAGTGTTCATTCTGGGACGTCTGGCGAGTCGCCTCATCGGGCGGATGATTGAACGCGCTGCGCGAAAAGCGCGAATGGATGAAACGGTGATTCGGTTCATCGGCAGTCTGTCGTCGATCATTATGCTGCTGGTTGTGGTGATTGCATCTCTGGGATGTCTGGGAGTTGACACAACCTCGCTGAGCGCGGTGCTGGTGGCATCGGGGTTTGCGATCGGCATGGCGCTGCAGGGATCGCTGGGGAATGTAGCATCGGGTGTGCTGCTGGTGTTCTTCCGGCCATTCCGCGTTGGCGATGTGATTGAGGTAGCAGGGTCGCTGGGGAAGGTCGTGGAGATTCAGATATTCAACACGATTCTTCTGAGTCCGGACAACGTGCGGATCATTCTGCCGAATTCGACCATAACGGGTGGCACGATTCGCAATTTGTCGGCGGAGCCGATTCGTCGCATCGATCTGGTGGTGGGTTGCAGCTACAACGATCCGCTGCGTGAAGTGCGTTTGATGCTGGAGGAGATCGTTGCGGCGGAACCGCGCATCCTCAAGGATCCGGCGCCGGTGATAGCCGTGTCTGAGATGGCTGAGAGCAGTGTGAATTTTGTTGTCCGGCCATGGGTTGCAGGGGCCGATTTTCATGCAGTGAGGTTTGCGCTGACGGAGCGCATCAAGCTGGGATTTGACGATCGCGGCCTGACGATACCGTTTCCTTCGCGGGATGTGTTTGTGCATCACTCAGGCGGCGCAGCTCTGCCACTGCAGGTGCTGAATGGAGCGGCTGCGTCGGCAGCTTAGCTGGACAGCGCCCTGTTGGGTCAGCTGATCGAGATTCCTGGTTAAAAACACGATCGCATTTTGACCACAGAAACGGATGAATCGCAGAGGTGACAAAAAGGGTGTTCAATCCCGGGAGGAATGCATGTTTTCAACGTGCTGCACCATCCGGGACGGACTCACGGAACTCCGAAACTGGCGCCGTCCAGTCAGCATTTTCGTGCCTTTGCCACACTTGTTTTTTTCGTGTCTTTCGTGGTTCAAACCGGACACCGTGGTGATCAATAACCACGAAATACACGAAACACACGAAAGGAATCGCCAAGGCAGCAGGACTTCACTGGACAGCGTCATGCCGGGACAACTGCTCCAGCTTCATGCGACGCTGTGGCTGTGACCTTCTCTTTGAAATCCGTGTTATCCGTGATCAAAAACACGATCGTATTCTGAGTGCAGAAACGGATGAATTGCAGAGGTAACAAAAAGGGTGTTCAATCCCGGAAGGAATCCATGCTTTCGACGTGCTGCACCATCCGGGACGGACTCACGGAACTCCGAACCTGGCGCTGTCCAGCCAGGAAACCGCCGGTCGCTCTTGTCGCGGGAATGGTGTTTTGATGACAGGCCTGCGCGAACGTGGTCGATCGACAGTGGCAGGGGCACTCGAAGAGTGCCTGCTGTCACAGACGTCTGCCGACGAGGGGCTGCTGGTTGCCGTCTCCGGTGGTGTTGACAGTCTGGTGCTGCTGCAGGCGACTGCGGAGCTGGTGAGTCGTGCACCGCGACCACTGGCTGCCGCGCATCTGAATCACAATCTGCGTGGTGCAGCGAGCGCTCAGGATGCCGAACTGGTGAGGCAGTCTGCAGCCCGACTGGGAGTGCGTCTGTTCGAGAGTTGTCTGTCGGCAGGAGAACTGGAGTTCGATTCTGCAGGAAGCCTGGAAGATGCAGCCCGGAAGGCGCGGTTGAAATTTCTGGTTCGCACGGCTGAGGAGCAGCAATTCCCGGTGGTGCTCACGGCCCACCACGCGGCGGATCAGGCTGAGACGATCCTGCACAACATTCTGCGAGGCAGTGGCCTGAAGGGACTCAGAGGAATCCCGATATCAAGGATCCTGGGGCCGGGCGTGCGAGTGCTGCGACCTCTTCTGGATGTATCGAAACAGGAGCTGGAAGGCTTTGCCCGTGAGCGGGCGATTGCTTTTGCGGTGGATGAAACAAACACGGACCTGCGATTCACTCGAAATCGCATTCGCCATGATCTGCTGCCGCGGCTGCGGCAACAATTCAATCCGACCATCGAGGATGCACTGCTGAGGCTGGCGGACCAATCCGCCGAGCTGCTTGATCTCGCAGATGGTCTGGCCGATGAGCTGTTGCGAAAGGCGGTGCTGCAGGAGGACGAAAAGAGTTGCAGGCTGAGTGTCCCGGAGCTGATGGTGGCGCCGGACGCGATCCTGCGGCATGCCCTTGTGCGTCTGTGGGACCGCAGGGGCTGGTCCCGTCAGCATCTGCGCGCAGCTCACTGGCATCGGGCAGCGGCCCTTGTGCGAACTACCGGGAGCAGCGACTTCCCGGGCGGGATCCGGCTGCAGTGTTCGGGGGGCGTGCTGCGGATGATACGAGTGGATTAAAGGTCGTCTGCTGCCTGCAGAAATTCATTGTCGGTGGGATTGTCGCGCCGAGCAAATGCCTGAGCAATGTGGACGCGTTTTTGATCACAATAGGCAACTACAACGAGTCGAAGGCTGCTACTCTTACCTGAGCCCGGGATGCCTCACCGGACTTTCAAAACTTTTCCTCCACGAGGCGTTGCCTTCAGCGGTGATATGGAATCACCCTGTGAATTCGCACAATTGCCAGAAGAGAAATACCCGCACAAGAACTCCTGCAAGGCCTTCTTGTTCTCGGCGTATTCCTCAGGCGTCATTTGGCTGCGCAGTTCAAACAGCAATTCTGCATTTGGCCCAATCTGCCACTTCCCGTCACTGGGCTGATAACTCATCACCAGTCTTCTCCGATTGCCGCGTCAGCATCCGCCAGCATTTGGTCACCACGGGAGAGAGGAGTCAGCATCCACGGGTCTGCCTCGAGGATTTGCTGGATCGCGATCCTCATATTAATTGCCGACGGCCTGCCATTTCGCTGATACTGGTTCCATGCGAGTTGCCAACCGGGGTTTCTATGTGAGAACTCTGAGGCGATCGATGATGTTGAGCACGCGAAGAAGCTGGTTACGTCGGAAATTTTGATCAGATCATCCGAATCCAGAAACTCGAAACGTGACAGCTGTGCCTCCAAAACTACCGGTTTTGATCCATCCCATTGACTGATCTGTCTGGCAATGCCCAGGTCGGCCAATCGATCAATCAAGCGTTGCTGATACTTCGCTATCACTGGCCCATTCTGCAGGGCAATATAAGGATTCTGTGTGAGCGTCTTACCACGGTCTCTGAATGTGGCCAAATCAAGGTAAAAGAGCACCTTATTGAGTACCACGGCATTCAGAGAATGTCCCGGGGCGGCCTGCAGTATTGCGCCGGCAGCTTCAGTCAATCGCCGACTTTTGTCGCTGGATTCCATTGTGAATCGCCCTGGTTCAGCCTGTTCGTGGCGTGCTTGTGTGGTGATCCGAAATCTTCTGTGTCGATTCAGGAATTTTACGCCGGGCAGTGGCGGGACTCAATCCTGTTTGAGTTGTGAGTGGCTGAAAGCAGCGGATGGACACTCGTTCTGCAGCTCCCGGCCACCACCACTCCACTTCGAGTCCCCGGCTGGCCATCGGAAAGTAACGGTCCACGGCGTTGGCAGCGGCCAGTGCGCGGATATCCGCTTCCGGGGGGGCACAGGACTTGGCAAGAATCAGCTTTGCCCCCTGCCAGTCGCGGAGGATGGCGGCTGCGATGGAATCGCTGGTGACATCCCACGATTCCGGGAGCTGTGCGGCGGTGGCAATTCCGGGAGTGCGCAGGTGGGTGAGTGTGTCGAGCACGGGGATGTGGCCGGACTTCTGAACTCGCAGCGCCGTGTCCCGACTGGCGACCAGTTGCAGGCCATGCCCGGTTCGGACGAGGACTTCCGCGTTGAAGCTCATAGCAGCGATGGCGTCCCAGTGCGCTTTGGCAGTGGGGAGTGCAAAGCGAGCGTCCAGTTCGCGAATGACATCGGCGGCGTGTCCGCCGCCGGTGATCAGCAGGAGTGGCGCTGGCCGCAGGGCATTACGCAGCTGGTCCAGCAGCGTGTGCAGGGCGGGCAGATCGAGCAGGCTGCCACCGACTCGAATCACGATCAGCGAAGAGTTTTCGGGCATGTTGAACTTTCCCGCGTTTCCCGGAGAATATCCAGTCGGCATCTTCACAACCTGGCAGAGGACATCATTCGGTGGAACATCTTCCGCACAACAGATCAGCATGGAATCATCTGGCGGATTCCGGGAGTGTATTCGCACATACGGCAACGGATGAGGAATGTCGCGAGCCGCTGAAGACGCTGGACAGTCGCGGCTGGCTGCCACCGTCAGTGGCGGGTCTGGACGTATTGTGTCTGGCGGGTGGCGGTGGCTGGCAGTCCGTGCTGTATGCAGCAGCTGGAGCGCGGGTAACGGTTGCGGATCTGAGTGATTCCATGCTGAGACTGGATGACCGCGAATGTCGTCGCAGGGGCCTCACCGTGCAGACCGTGCAGACGTCGATGGAAGATCTGAGCATGCTGGGGGATCAGACGTTCGATATTGTGCACCAGCCGGTGAGCACCTGTTACGTGCCATCACTGAGGCCTGTTTATCGGGAAATCGCCCGCGTGCTTCGGGATGATGGTCTGTACATTTCACAGCACAAGCAGCCGGTCAGCCTGCAGATCAGTCATCGTACGGAACGACACCAGTTTGTGATCGGACTGGAGTACTATCATCGGGGGCCGCTGCCGCGGATGCAGGACACGGCATACAGGGAGTCGGGTACAACGGAGTATCTGCACCGGATGGAAGAGCTCGTCGGGGACCTGTGTTTGTCAGGATTTGTGATTGAGGATCTGCGTGAGCCACCGCGAGGGGATCCTGCGGCGGATGTTTCGCACTTCGGTTACCGCGGCCGCTTCGTGCCACCGTACGTCAGAATGAAAGCCCGCCGTCGCCGTCGTGTGCCGGAGGATGCAGCGGGTGGTGTGACGTCCGGGGGACTGTGGATTCCCGGGAGTCGGTGATTAAGGCGGATTCCGGTCCGGGGCTGATTAAGGATGATCCTGATTCAGGTCAGCGAATGCCAGTCTGGCGGCGGACACCGTGGCGGCGATGTCGGCGTCGCTGTGGACAGCGGAAATGAACATGGCTTCAAACTGGCTGCAGGGGAGGTAGACGCCGCGGTTGAGCAGTCCGTGAAACCAGCGAGAGAATTTGCCGGTGTCGGAAGCGGAAGCGGTTTCGAGATCGTGAACGGGTTGGCTGGTGAAGAAGACAGTGAGCATACTGCCGACTCGATTGATCCGGATGGGTTGTTCCGCAGCGGCGGCCGCAGCGCGGAAACCGTCTTCCAGCATGGAGCCCAGCTGTTCAAGGCGAGGATAGGGATTGCAGCGGCGGATGAGATCGAGCATGGCGATGCCGGCTGCCATGGCCATGGGGTTGCCGCTGAGCGTTCCTGCCTGGTAGACACGACCGACGGGGGATACGTGCTGCATGATATCGGCGCGTCCGCCATAGGCGCCCACCGGGAGTCCTGCTCCGAGAATCTTGCCGAGCGTGGTCATGTCCGGGCGGATTCCGAAGAGCTGCTGAGCGCCGCCGGCAGAGAGCCGGAAGCCGGTCATGACTTCGTCGAAGATGAGCACAGTGCCGTGGTGATCGCAGAGTCTGCGAAGTTCTGAGAGGAATTCGGGAGTGGGTACGACGCAGCCCATGTTGCCAACGACGGGTTCGAGGATGACGGCGGCAAGCAGGTCACCGCTGGCGGCGAATGCATCCCTGAGTCGCAGGGGGTCGTTATAGGGCAGTACGAGCGTATCGGCGGTCGCGCCCGCGGGTACTCCGGGGCTGGAGGGGCAACCGAGTGTGAGTGCGCCGCTGCCGGCGGCAACGAGGAGACTGTCGACATGGCCGTGATAGCAGCCGGCGAATTTTACGATTCCGCTGCGGCCGGTGAAACCACGCGCCACGCGGATGGCGGACATGGTTGCTTCGGTGCCGGAATTAACCATTCGTACGCGTTCCATGGACGGAACCATTTCCGCCACCCGTTCGGCCATTTCCGCCTCGGCTTCTGTTGGAGCTCCGAAGCTGGTGCCGATTTCCATGGCCCCCTGAATGGCCTGGAGGATCATGGGGTGGCGGTGACCGAAGAGATGCGGTCCCCAGGAACCGATGTAGTCGATGAAGCGATTTCCATCGACGTCATGGAGGTATGCGCCGTCTCCGCGTTTCATGAAGGGCGGAGTACCACCGACCGCGCCAAAGGCGCGGGCAGGACTGTTGACGCCTCCGGGAATCCGCTGGGCTGCACGCCTGAAGAGTCGTTCGCTTTCTGTTCGCACCGAAGTATCCATGTTGCCTGCTCTCCTGAGGATGCCGTAAGACCCTTTCAATTCACTTTCAATTCGAGCCCCGGGATGGCGGACCGAAGTTTTTCCACGGTTTCGGGTGCTGGTTCGCAGTTGGAGAGGTCGAGATATCTGAGGCTGGTGAGCTGAGCGAGCTGCTGCATGCCGGCGTCATCAAGTTGTGTTCCGGCGAGATGCAGACGCTGGAGCTGAGTGAGTTTGAGGAGTGCGGGGAGGGATTCGGAGGAGACGCGGGTGGCTTCGAGATTCAGTTCGGTGAGTTTGGTGAGTGCGGCGAGCGGGGCGAAGCTGTCGTCGCGTACCTTCTTGATTTCGCGGAGTTCCAGATAGGTGAGACTGGTGAGTGCGGCGAGCTTTGCGATCCCTTCACCGGTGACGAGCTTGCATTCGCTGATGTCCAGAAAAGCAAGTTTGGGGAGGGTGCAGATGGCAGCCAGTCCATCGTCGTCGATGGAAGTTTCGCGAAGTTCAAGGCGTGTGAGTTCGGTGCAGGCGGTGAGTTGTCTGACGCCAGCGCCGGTGATGTCGGCGAGTCGGCAGCCGAATCGTTTGAGTTTTCTGAGTTTGCTGATTTCGGCGAGTCCGACATCCGTGAGCCGAGCGGCTTCCAGCTGGAGTTGTTCGAGGGATTGAATTCGGGCGATTGCCGGCATGGCGGCGTCGGTGACGGCGGTGTAGTTCAGGTTGAGTGACTTAAGGGGGAGACCGGCAAGGGTTTCGGCACAGGCGTCTGTGACTTTGGATTTTTCGAGCTGCAGATCCACGAGTGACTTCATGCCGGCGAGCTGGGCGACCCCGGCGTCGGTGACGTTGGAATTGCGGACATCGAGGGCGCGGAGCCGGGGGAGCTTGCGGATGTGCTGGAGGCCGTCATCGGTGAATCCGGCGCGTCGGAGAATGAGTGCTTCGAGATTGGTGAGGGAGGCGGCCATCAGGAGGGTCGCGTCGCCGATGGCGGAGGCGTCCGTAAGATCGAGCCGTTTGAGGGTGGTGACCTGTGCAAGTGACTGCAGGGCGTTGTCGGTGAGGCCAGGTCCGCCAAGGCGAGCTACCGTGAGGCTGTGCAGTCCGGGCAGATTCCTGAGTGCTGTGGTGAGGTCGGTTCCGTCAGCGACGGAGACGGAGAGTTCTGTGACGTTGCCTGCGGAGTCTTTTTTGAGGCTGCAGCCGGCCTGTTCGAGCGCTGTGACGGCGGCAGGGTCATCGGCAGCGGGAGCGGACGCAGCGGGAGTGGAGCTTTGGCCGGCTGATGGTGTACCGGTGGAATCATTCTGCTGAGGGAGGCAGCCGGTGACTGCGACCACCAGAATTGCGAGGGTGGCATTCATGCGACAAATGCTTGTGGACATGCATCACTCCGGGAGCAACAAAAAAAACGCCGCAGGATCTGCGGCGTTTGAATCACAGCAAAAAGTTGAGTGTCAGGCCAGATCAAAACCTTCGGAACTGTCGTCAAGGTCATCCTCGACAACGAGATTGCCAACACTGCCGGGCCCGTGATCGTAGCAGTCGTCTTCGTGCCAGAGTGGCAGACCAGCAGCGTAGCGGGCGGCCAGCATCATCACTTTTTCTTCGGAACCGGGCTTGGCAGCGGTGGGAGCCGAGGGATCAACACCGAGGGACTTGAGTTCTTCTTCGAAACCGGCATCAAGATCGCTTAGGAATTCGTAACCTTCCAGGTCGGAGAGGGATTCGAGACCAGCATCGGCATCAGCATAGCGCGACGACATTCGGGAGCTCCGTGGACGAACGCAAAAGACAGGGATGTGACTTGTCCATCCATGGAACAAAGACCAGGGGAACAAAGATCAGACGCGTCAGGGTGGGGGCCAGCGGACCGGGCGCTTTGAATGTGTACACAGCAGCACCGGATAAACCGCAGATGTTCCCCGTTCCTGCCAGTTTAAGGGTGGCTGGCCTGAGATGTCCGTCGAGTCCTTTCGGTGGCGGATTTTTGAGCCGAAACAGGGCAATGTCAACAAAAATTCACGATTCCTGAAGGGGATTCCCCGGAACGGCGGGTGGACAGTTTCCGTGTGAAAATCACTGCGGCTTCTCAGGCTTCTGTAATTGTACCAGCGGTTTCAGACAGCCCCGTGAAAACCCACAGATTTCGGACACACCGTTTTCGTCCACGACGGCACGCAAATTCAATCCTTTTTGCAACCAGTGCAGGGGGATGCCGGTTCCAGCTGTCAGCAGAAACGCAAACACTCAAAAAAACGCGGCGGAGATTTCCGGTAGTGAACTGGGTTTTCGAGCAGCTTTTCAGTGCGCATCTGAATGCTCTTTCAGTCGCTTCAAAAATGCCTTTGAAAATCCACTGATCTCGAACACGCCCTGTTCATCCACAACAGCTCGCAACCGCGTCCCATGCAGGAAAAACCGACCGGATAAAAACTGGCCGAAGACCGAGAACATGATTAACGGAGGGAGCAGAGAGCTGTTGCCGATGAACCCTCCGACGTTCAATGCAAGAATCAGGATCAGGAGCCAGGCCGGCATCACGGCCAGACGTCGCCCCCATATCAGGCGGCGTCTGTCCACCACCCCCTGCAGCATGCAAAGCCGCCCACGTCGACCGCCAAGCAGAAAAAGCACCAGTCCCGCGATCAAGAGCGACAAAACGGTCGTGAAGACTACGATGGCGGCGAAATCCGATGGCTGTGGGCCACGAAACTGGATGACAAGAAAAACCACGAGGGGAACCGACAGCATCAACAGGATCCCCCAAAAACGGTAACGTCGCACGGATTTCCCTGGTGCCCAGAGCGACAGAGGAAGCGGCGCCTGATTATCCGAATGCCCTGTCACCAGACAGTACTCCGGTAAATGCAGTCCACTGCGGCAGCGGAGCGTCTTCCCGATAAGCTGGAATTCGCGATGCCACGCAACCGTATCTGTGGCCACGTCTGTGGCGGTGGAGGCTGCGTAGGGGTTCTGTTGCTGCTTCTCACTGACCATCAGGACGTGTCTCCAGTCGGCTCAGAAAGGCCTTCGAAAATCCGCGGATCTCAAACGAACCATCGTCCAGCAGAACTGCTCGCAGTCGCAGGCCACGCAGAAACACAAGACTCACCAGCAGCCAAGTGCACACATAGGCGCCGATCATAGCAGCGATGGCCCAATATTGTCCCATTGCGCCGGAAAATCGCAGGCACATGCATATCAGCATGGTACCCCCGGGGATCACCGCCAGACGCCGTTGCCAGACCTGGCGCCGCCGGTGCAGCAGACCGTGGAGCCTGCAGAGCGTGTGCTGGCGACCGCCGATCAGAAAGAGGATGAGGCCCGCAATCAGCAGCAGCGGCGTGGTGAGTGTCAGGGTGACGACCAGTGGATCGCCGGGGGCAACGTTCGACCTGATGAGCAGGAATGCTGCGGTCAGTGACAGTGGCGCGCAAAGCAGTGAGCCAATTCCGATGTGACGATAGAGACGGACAGATTTCGGGGCAGCCCGGAGTGCGAGAGGCACGGGAACCAGATCACTTGGGGCGCCTGTTACGAGACAGTAGTCCGGGAGGAACAGACCGGTTTTGCAGAGCAGTTTCGGGCCGATCAGCTGGTAGTTTCGGTGCCAGACCAGAGCATCGGCTGCGGGTTCCTGAAAGACGGGAGCGGCGTACGGATTCTGGTGCTGGTGGTGCTGCTGCTGGTCGTTGTCCACGCGAATGTTCCTGAAGTCGCTGCGGGCTGCCTTTGCAGATTTGGTGATGCTGAAGAGATGGGCAGCCTGTGCGGCTTAGCAGGAGTTCGGCCATTGTGTGACGCCGGACGGGCCGGATGTCAATTCTGAGACGGGGCATTGACAGGGTGATCTCAGGGGCCGTCCTTTTGGGCTTCTTTGGCCAGATCTTTTGCGGTTTCGAGGAGTCTTTGCTGGCGTTCTGCGAGTTCGCGAATCTGGGCTTCCAGACGTGGCAGGGAGTTTGCGTCGGCGGCGGGGACCAGTCCGTCGACCTGTTTTGTGCGACGGTTGACCTGAAGCTGCAGGTTGCGGAGCACGCGAATTTCAGCCATGAGTTCCACCAGCCGCTGCTGCTGGCCGCCGGGCTGTGACGGCTGCGACGGCTGACTGGAGTTCTGCATGTTCTGAAGTTCTTTCTGTGTGGTTTCAATCAACTGCCGCAGGGACTCGATGATGTCGATCTGCACGGAGGTGGTGAGTTCTGATGCGTCGGAGTTCTGCAGCCAGCCGCTGACGGACTGCATATCGGTTTCGATGTCTTCGACGGCCAGCAGAACGGCGACGGCAGAACCATCTTCACGGAGGAGCAGGACGGTGCGGCTGCATTCGCGGGAGAGTTCGAGTTGTTGCTGAGCGAGTTCGCGGCAGCGGCTGTAGTTGAGATCCAGCCAGTCTGTTTTGGGGATTGCTGCGAGTGCTTTTGTGCCGTCGTGAATTTCGGTCTGCAGGAGGAGCATGCGCTGGAAGCGGGCTTCGAGTGACGCGAGGACCATTTCCTTTTCTTCTTCACGGAGCTGCCGCAGTTCTTCTTCGAGTTTTTCGGCGGCTTCCTGGAGTTCTTCGGCGGCTTCATCTTCGTTTTTGAGGGCTTCTTCGCGCTGCTGTTGTCGGAGGGCTTCGAGGGCGTCTTCCATCTGTTCTTTGGCGCGTTCCAGCTGTTCCCGGCCGGGCGTTGAGGGCGACGGCTGAGAGGGAGCGCCTTTCTGGCCGGATCTGGAGGACTTGCCGGATCTGGAGGACT
>CAZLOQ010000031.1:20218-42390 GCA_964561125.1 uncultured Chitinophaga sp.
TGAGAGGGAGCGCCTTTCTGGCCGGATCTGGAGGACTTGCCGGATCTGGAGGACTGGTTGGATTTGGAGGACTGGTCAGATTTCTGGGTTCCATCAGATTTCTGAGTGTCGTTTCCGTCCTGCTGTTTGCTGTCCTCGGTGCTGCGATCGCTTTCGTTTGCCGATTTTTCGCCGGCTTTTCCCTGTTTGCTGTCGCCCTGTTTGCTGTCGGATTCTTTGCTGTCGCCCTGCTGCCCCTGATCGCCGTTTTCGTTCTGTCGGCTCTTTTGGGCCTGTCCGCCTTTCTCGTCCTGGGGCCCCTGCTGATCCTGGCCGGAGTTTTCCTCTCCGTCACTGTTTTCGCTTTGGTTGCCGTTGTCGCTCTGCTGATCGTGCTGCTGGATTTGTTCGAGGAGTTTTTCGGTGCCATCGAGGGCGCGTTGTTGTCCGGGCGCGGCGTCTGAGGGGGCTTTTGAGTTTTGGGTCGCGGCGCGGGCTGAGCGTTGTTCGTTGAGCAGATTGCGGACGTTTTTGAGGAGTCCGTTGAGACGTTCGCGTTCGCGTTCCACGCTGCTGCGGCGGTCTTCGCTCTGGAGGAGTGTGAGGAGAGCCTGGAGGCTGTCCACGACTTCGTTCTGCTTTTTGGCGGCATCGCCGAGTTGTCCCTGTTCGAGCAGTCGGACGATGGTTTCGATATTGTCTTTGAGCAGATCTTCGCGGCCTTTGCCGAGTGCCCGGCGAATCACATCTGCGCGTTCGGGGTCCTGTTTGGCGAGGATATCTGCCATTTGTGTGAGCATGCGTTCGAAGCGTGCATAGCGGCCGCTGATGGAGAGCTGTTCGTCGCGGAGTTCCTTTGCGGATTTGGGAGGCGTTTTCTCAGGGGCTTTTTGGGGGGGCTGGTCGGGGGGACTGGCGGGGACGGACTTCTCGTCCGGAGCGGGGGCCGTCGTAAAGAACCGGGGGGCGGCGAGGAGGCTGAGTTGTGCGGCCCACAGAGAGGCTCCGACAAGTCCCGCCGCCCAGTACCAGGTAAATTGACGATTCATGGAGCCAACCCTATTTGAGCAGGTCATCGAACAGTTGGTTTTTCTGGAGCCGTTTGGTTTCTTCGAGGACTTTTTTCTGTTCTTCGGAGAGCTGCTGCAGGTCGCGGACAGCTTCGTGGAATTCGGCGAGATCGCGAACGCTTTCGAGGATGCCCTGCATGGAAGAGACGAGTTCTGCGAGAACACTTTCGGCCTGCTGAACGGTGGGGAGCAGGGGTTGTGAAGCGACCGCGGCGGCGCGAACAGCGGCAACAGAGCGGTCGGCGGCGGGCATACCGGTGTCGCGGATGCGTTTGAGTGGATCGACGATGGTGGCCTGCATGGCTTCAGCGTTGTGGAGCGGAATTGCGTTATTCACCAGTTGCTGGAGGATTTCTTCGAAGGCATCGATGAGGGCATTGAGTTCGTTGGCCTGGCGACGAAGGCTGTTGACGCTGCGGCTGCCGCAGCTGTCGATGGCCGCCAGGTCTTCGCGTGCGGCGGCGGTCCCGGCAGTGTCGATGCGGGCAGCAGCGGAGGCGTGGAACTGGAGGTCTTTGCGGACTTCTTCGACACGGGCAATGAGTTCCTCGAAGCGGCTGCGAAGGGCAATTTCGCGGGTGTAGAGGAGTGAGAGCAGTTCGTCGTCACTGACGATGCGGAAGGGGAGAGAGGTGCTGCGGGCGAGGCTGCCGCTGGTCAGCGGGTTGCTGTCGGAAGCGGCGACTGACAGGGTGAGGGACTGGCCTTCGGTGAGTTCCAGCGGCTGCAGTTCGAAGTACTCGGTTGGTTGTGATGTGAATTCGAGAGCCCCCGGAGCGGGGGATTGTCGAAACGGACGGGGGCGCCAGCCGGTTTCGTCGTCCACCTGAAACTCAAAACCGGCAGAACGGATGCCGTAGTCGTCGCGGATTCGGAGAGCCAGCGGGATGCGGGCGCGGCGAGTGACGGAATTACCGATGCCGGACATCTGAGCGGTGACGACGGGAGGCTTGTCGGGGAGACCAGCGACGCGGAGTGTTTCGGGGGAGGCGGAGATAATGTCGTCACGGTCATGGAGGAAGAAACGCAGGGTGGTATTTGAGGGAATGAGAGGCACATCGCTGCTGACTGTGCTGCCTGCGAGGGAAGCAGCGGGGGCGGAGGAAGCGGGGGCGATTTCAAACCGCAGTTCGACGGTATGACCGTCGCTGGCCACGAGTGGTTGGGAGAGTATGGTGATGGTTCCGCCGTCACGGTCTGATACCTGAGCAGTGGTTTGGTCGCCGGTGAATTCCAGCTGATCGGTGAGCACTCGAACGCCGAGCAGTGGCTTTGCAGAGCGTGCGTAAAGAAGGAACCGGGTGCCTTCGGGGAGTTGTACTTCGCTGCCGGTGACCTGAAGTCGGCGTTCGCGCTGCTGGTTCCAGCCGGTGTATTCAGGAAACGTGCATTCCAGCTGAATCGTGTCGAGGCTGGGGGGATTGACAACATTGATGTGCCACGGGAGTCGGGAGCGGAAGTCGCCGCCGAGCACTTCGATGTCGATGGGTTCGCGGAGCTGGGTGACGACAAAGCGGAAGCGCCCCTGCGCGGTGGGCGTGAGCCATGAGCGGCTGCGGGTGCCGTCGACGCGAATGACGTCCACTCGAAGTCGATCCGGAATAATCCAGGCAGTATCGGCCGCAGGTCCGCCTTCGGGGACGATGAATTCAAGTTCGAGATCGGCGCCGATGGGATGCTGGCAGACAGCGGAAACGCCGGGGGCTGGGGAGGTGAAGGACAGTCGGCGGTCACCGGGCTGAGCGATTACGAAGGCTTCGATGGCGGTGGACCGCTGATGGTATTCAGGGGCGCAGCGAATGAAGGCGTTGAACCAGCGGGGAACGAGGCCGGGATGGAGGAATGCGGCGAGGGCGATGCTGCAGCCCAGGCCACCGGCTGTGAGGGACTGGCGTTTGAGGGCGGCGGAGCTGAAAACAGCCTGAGGCTGGACTTCGGCGGTCAGGCGGGCTGCATCGGTGAGGGTGCGTTGCAGCATGTGGCGGGCGAGCGGACTTTCGGCGGGCAGACCGGCAGCCGCTTCGACGGCAGTGACGAGGCGATCCTGGAAAAGCGGAAAGCGACGTTCGAGAAGTTGAGCGACGTCGAGGTCGCGGATTCTTCGCAGGAGTGGGAAGCAGACGCGGCGGAGTACGAGCCAGAGTGTGGCAGGGGCAAGGACAGCCAGGAGCACTGCGCGGAGGCCGACAGGCAGTTCGAGCTTCTGCAGACCGAACCAGGCTTCATCAATGAGCAGCGTGGCCCAGAAGGTGCAGGCGAGAGCACAGGCGAGCAGCAGCAGTCCGTCGACGAGCGAATCGCGGCGAATTCGGAGACGCACCTGCTGAAAGAGTCTGGCGACGTCGGGGGGGAGTGGTGGTGGTGATGGGGAGGGGACAGCAGACATGCGACGGGCCAGTTTGAGGGCCGTGGAGGCCGCGAAGGAGTGCGTGCGGGCGCGTTGTTTACCGGAGTTTAGCGGTGCGTGGACGAGGAATGTAGGCAGAAAATGGGGGCGAAGTGGCTGAAAATGAGAAATCGCGAACGGGTCTGCGAATTCAGCACTTTCTCCGGGACCTCTCCACTGCCAGCCTGGCTCACTGCCGGAACCCCTGCTATTCTCCCGTGTTTTCCGGTGCCTGCCCTGCACGCCTGCAGATTTCCAGCCCGCCCTCTTTCCCCCCCTGTCTGTGCGTTTGCCCATGTCGCCAACCGACGCTCCCGCTGCATCAGGCCTGACTGCCTCCTCCACCGATGAACGCGTTCTCGTGCTCGACTTCGGTTCACAAACCGCACAGCTTATCGCGCGGCGTGTCCGGGATCAGAACGTGTTCTGCCAGATTGTCCGGCATGACCTTTCCGCAGAGCGTATCCGGCAGCTGCAACCGAGGGGGCTGATTCTTTCCGGTGGCCCGGCGAGTGTGTACGCACCCGGTGCCCCGACCATTGATCCCGGTATTTTCGAACTCGGCATCCCGGTGCTGGGAATCTGCTACGGCATGCAGATCACCTGCCATACTCTGGGGGGCCGCATTCTGCCGGCCCATTCCCGTGAATTCGGTCGCGCTCCCTGTACCCAGGTCAGCGATTCCGCCAGTCCGCTCTTTCAGGGTATCCCGCAGACATTTACGGCATGGATGAGCCATGGTGATCAGGTTGAGATGCTCACCGGAGACTTTCGCAGTCTGGCATCCACGTCCACCTGCCCGAACGCGGCCGTACAGCATCATTCCCGGCCGATTTACGGAATTCAGTTTCACCCTGAAGTCACCCACACAGAACTCGGCGGGCAGCTGCTGGCGAACTTCGTGCGCGAAATCTGTGGCTGCCACGGCACCTGGAAAATCAGCTCCCTGATCGAACAGCAGCAGGAAAACATCCGCCGTCAGGTGGGTTCGGATCAGGTGATCTGCGGGCTGTCCGGCGGAGTGGATTCTTCGGTGACCGCAGCGCTGATTTCTCAGGCCATCGGCAGCCAGCTGTCCTGCATTTTTGTCGACAATGGACTGCTCCGCAAAGGTGAGCGGGCCGACGTGGAGGAACAATTCACAGGTCATTTTCAGACCGATCTGCACGTCATCGACGCCTCCCGCCGATTCCTCACGGAACTCGCCGGCGTCACCGATCCCCAGGTCAAACGCAAGATCATCGGTCGAGTATTTATCGAGGTGTTTCAGGAAGCTGCCCGCAGCATCCCCAACGCCCGTTTCCTCGCCCAGGGAACGCTCTATCCCGACGTTATCGAAAGCGGTGCAAATCCGGACGGACCTGCGGCTACCATCAAGTCGCATCACAACGTCGGCGGACTCCCTGAACAGCTCGGCTTCGAACTCGTTGAACCTCTCCGCGATCTCTTCAAGGACGAAGTCCGCCGCATGGGACTCCAACTGGGACTCCCCGAACAGATGATCTGGCGGCATCCCTTCCCGGGCCCGGGTCTGGCCGTTCGCTGCCTGGGCGCTGTTTCTCCCGAACGACTGGAGGTACTCCGCGAAGCCGACGCAATTCTGCTTGATGAACTCCACAGTGCCGGTCTTTACCGCGATATCCAGCAGGCCTTCGTAGTGCTGCTTCCGGTGCAGTCCGTGGGCGTCATGGGCGATGATCGCACCTACGAAAACGTGGCCGCCATCCGTGCGGTTCGCACGGACGACTTTATGACCGCAGACTGGTACCCGTTTCCCTGGGAAGTGCTCGCACGCATCTCCACCCGCATCATCAATTCCGTTCGCGGAATTAATCGGGTGGTCTACGATGTCAGTTCCAAGCCCCCCGCTACCATTGAATGGGAATGAGTCCGGAATCTGTCATGACTGCCGAAATTCTTGCCATCGGCTCAGAACTCACCTGTGGCGCCCGTCTGGATACCAACAGCCAGTGGCTCAGTCGTGAACTGGAGGCGCTCGGGTGGATCGTTGCCCGCCATACCACACTTTCCGACACCCTTCCGGACATCGTCGGTGAACTCCGCGCCGCGGCCGGTCGTTCCCGGATCCTGCTCATCACTGGTGGTCTCGGCCCGACACTCGATGACCTCACCCGCGACGCGCTTGCCGAAGCCTTCCGGCAGCCACTTGTTCGGGACGCCGAGTCCGTTCGTCGCATCGAAGCAATGTTCGCTGCCCGCGGTCGCGCGATGCCGGACCGCAATCTCTGTCAGTCCGACCGCCCGCAACTGGCAGAGACCATTCCCAACGACTGTGGAACAGCCCCCGGAATACTCATGCATATCCAGTCGCCCGGGGCCGATCATTCCTGCCTGATCGCTGCCATGCCGGGTGTGCCGGCGGAAATGAAACCGATGTTTCTGCAGTCCATCCGCCCGCGACTGCCGTCGAGCGGACAACAGTTGTGCCGCAAAGTCATCCGCACGTTCGGCTATGGTGAATCAGAAGCCGAACGGATGCTCCGCGACCTCACTACCCGCGGCCGAAACCCGGAAGTGGGCATCACGGCCAGCGAAGCAGTGATTTCGCTCTGGATCTCCGCCCGCAGCCCGTCGCTGGAAACGGCCCGACAGCTTTGTCAGGAAACGGAAAACGCGATCTGTGACCGCCTCGGGCGAGCTGTTTACGGGGAAGGTGATGTGGAACTCCACGAAGTCGTCACCGGGCTGCTCCAGATCCACAAGTCCCGTGTGGCGCTGGCAGAGGGGGGTACCACAGGAGGCCTTCTGGCACAATGGTTTACAGAACATCCGGCAGCTGACACGGTGCTTGAACAGGCAACCGTTCTGCCGGGAAGCTGGTCCGGCGCCGGGCTCAGCCACTGGCCCGCGGTGGCCCGCGATGCTGCCTCCGGGATGCTGAAGAATATCGCCGCCGACTATCTGCTCCTGACTTCACCCTGTGAAGATCAGGTTGAAGCGACTGGAGTGCATGTGCGGCGAGGTCTGGTGGCAGTCGCTTCTTCGGGCACGTTCCGGACCTTCGACGTTTCCATGTCCGGCAATCTGGCAATCTTTCGACAGAGGGCTGCCCGCACGGCGCTCAATCAACTGAGGCTGCTGCTGCAGGAGGATCCGTCGCAGCGGGGGAACTGAAAGAAGTTTGGTCCGACCATTTTGCTGCATTTCATTGGCTATGATCGGTAGTTGTTTGTGGCTTTATCAAGCCCGACAATTGAATGATGTGTTGCCATCGAAAGGGCGTTCCGCCAGCAGTGTGCACAGCACCGCAACAGACTGCATCAGTCGATCAGATCTGCGTCTGCTTTCTTTCCTGAAGGACATTTTTCTCCATGCTGCAGCCAGCGACAGGGTGCCACACAGGGCACAGATGCCTGGCTCTGGAACAGCGGTCCCTCCGAGAGGGGCAAACCCTCCACCGCCGCTGGTGAAATCCACCAGGCTGACAACGCGGAATCCCCCCTGATCGAGGTTCATTCCGGGCGAGTAATAGATCACTTGATCGCGTCTGAAATGTTCGACGTTCATATCTGCCCAGGAACCGCCAACAAACCCTCGATCAGAGCCGCCATTTGAGTATCTGCCATTTTTCGGAGACTCTGTCCATTCCCACGCATTACCGGTCATTGCCATAACACCGTATGCACTCAATCCGCCCGCACTGTCAACGTCAGCCGGTGAACCATTTACGCCATGGCCATGCACGGCGGTCCCTGCAGCGGTTCCCGCCTGAGTTGAAACCGGAGCAGAATCTGTCTGAACGGCGTAATTCCAATACCCACCCGCTCCGGCGTTTCTCGCCGGATCGTAATAGGCAGCCTTGAACCACTCGTCGATCGCAGGAAGAACGTAAACCGCCTGCTTACTTCTGTAAGGGTTGGTTTCCTGATATTCCTGAATCTGCTCCGGCGCCCAGGGCATAATATTAGTTCCATTGCTGTTCGGGAAGTAATACGCGACACCGTAACCTTTTGACACATTCAGCCAGTTAACAAACCTTGCCGCCTCATTCCACGTGATGGAAGTCGCCGGCTTATTCGGTCCTCTTCCGACGGCGTCATAAGCGATCGGAAAGAGTGCATTCATGCTGTCTGCATTGTAAACATCAATCATCCGCTCGGTGATTTCATAGCGGCTCATTCCGAAGGAGTAATCAACAGCACCATACCCGGTTGAATCGGCTGCGTTCCCCGGGTCCTCCACAGCTTCGAAAGTCAATGTAAACGTATTGCTTCCGCTGCCGAATGTGACGACATCTGCCGATGAGACTGATGCATTTACAGCCACGAGTGCGAAGACCGGAAACCATCGCCGAAAAGTCTGAAGTGCGAATCGCATATGAGATTCCTGCCTGCTGCTGAACAAGGTGTGAATTAGGAGTACGCGTGCACCAGTTGTGAGGTGCCCTCGATTCTCAGCGCAAAAATTCTAAAGCCGTCCCGTGATGAGATCAATACAGTTTTATATGTTTCCATTCTGTATTCCCGAAATGATGCTATATATAAACACATGTTTACAGCTCACAACACGCCGATACAGGTAACAATCGCCGAGCAATCGCTGCCAACGGATCTGCAGCCGTCACTTGCACTGGCGATTTTCCGCCGGGCGCCCGATCTGCGATACGGACAGGCTGTAAGGCCTTCAGGAATTTCTGCCGGGCTCCTGCAGAGGTCTGCGTCGCGATGCATTCAGCACCAAATCAGCCCGTGCAACCCGGAACATCTTCTGCTATGCTCCCGCACATGAACGAATTCTGGATTGCCTGCCTGATCGTCTGCCCCGCCGCCGCCCTCGGAGGTGCCATCAACTCCGTCGCCGGCGGAGGTACGCTCGTGACTTTCCCGGCACTCGTCTGGGTACTTGATTCGATCTCCGGGACCGGGGCGGCCACCATTCTCGCGAACGGCACCAATTCCGTGGCACTGGCCCCAGGGGCGTTCTCCGGTTCGTGGGCTTACCGTCGGGAACTCAAACACCAGGGTCGCCGGGTCATCTGGCTGGCCATCCCCAGCCTGCTCGGCGGCACCATCGGTGCCATCCTCGTCGTCCTCGGCTCAGAAACGCTCTTCCGCTCCATGATTCCCTGGCTGATCGGCGCCGCGACGGCCCTGTTTATCCTCCAGCCACAACTCACGCCCGCTGCCCGTTCCGGCCCCTCGCAAACTCCGGATTCCAGCCCGCACAGCCCCCATATCACCATCGCACGGCCCTCCGGAACGGTGCTTCTGATCCAGCTGATAATCGGGATCTATGGCGGATATTTCGGCGCCGGAATCGGAATTCTGATGCTCAGCTCCCTCTCTCTGCTGAATCTGGGAAATATCCACCAGATCAACGGTCTGAAGACGATTCTTGCCGGTCTGATTAATGGCGTCTCTGTTGTGGTCTTCATCGCAAACGGCAAGGTCTACTGGCCGCTCGCAGTCCCCATGATCGCTTCCGCCATGTTTGGCGGCTGGCTCGGCGCAGCGTGGGCGCGAAAACTTGATCGTCGTATCGTCCGCCGAATGGTGATCGGCATCGGTTTGACTCTGACAGCATGGTACTTTATCCGTGAATTTCTGATCTCTCGCTCCTGAACCAGACCCGAATATGAATTCCCGCTCTCAAGGCCATCCAGCAACTCCATCGCCAATTGCGCCACGGTGGCTGCTGCTGGTCGCCGCAGTTGTGATTGTTGGTTTTCAGGCAGAGTTCTACAGGCAGCCACTTGAGTCAACTCCGCTGACGCGTGCGGACCTCTGGCTGGATTTTCTCGATGCTCTGCTGGGCTTTGCCTCCCCAACACCAGTCGAATCTGCTCCGGTCTCCGGCATGGAATTTATCCCGCAGCGATTCCCGCACATTCTTCGCGCGATCGCGCTGCTGCTGGTTGCATGGAGCCATGGTCGAGCATGCACGCGGTTCATCCTGCCGCGGCTCGATCTGACCACGCTCGAACAACGACTGCTCACTATGGCAACCGGTCTCGGCCTGCTGTCGTTGAGCATGCTGCTTTCGGGCCTCGCCGGCTGGATCAGTCCAGTCGCTCTCGCAGTGCCGCTCGCTCTTTCCCTCCCGCTGAATATCCTGCCGCCAAAATCCCTCGGTGGGGTGGCTTCTGATGGGGTGACTTTTTCAGAACAGACGCGGCCCGACAGCGGTGGTGAGCTGCCCGCAAAATCCGTCGTGGCTGAGCTGCGAGCTGTCCGCTGGATTCGTGCTGCAGTGCTGCTGGTGGTTGTGCCCTTCGGGCTGTACCTGCTGTGGGGAGCGATGTCGCCGCAGACGGATTTTGACGTTCGTGAATACCACCTTCAGGGGCCGAAAGAATGGTTTCAGGGAGGACGTATCTGCTGCCTGCCACACAACGTTTATACGTCTTTTCCATTTTTCTCAGAGATGCTGTGTCTGGCAGGAATGACTCTGGCTGGCGACTGGCGCAGCGGAGCGCTCACTGGACAACTGGTACTCGCCGTCTTCCAGCTGCTCACTGGCGCCACCGTCTTCGCGATTGCCCGTCGCTGGCTGGGCAGTGCTCCTGCATGGCTGGCCCTGCTGATCCACCTGACATCCCCGTGGACGCTGCGAATATCGCTTATTGCCTACGCTGAAGGTGCTCTGACCTTTTATCTCACGGTCTCCGTCATGCTGGCGCTCCTGCTGCGCAGTCAGGGAATCGCAGCCATTCGTCCCGGTCCGCAGCTCCTTGCGGGGTTTCTTGCAGGCTGTGCGATGGCCTGCAAGTACACGGGTCTTGTACTGGTTATCTTTCCGATAGCCGGCTTCTGGGCCTGGCAACAGCGACAGATGCTGCGTGAGAACAATAAGTTGCGGGGCCGTGCCGTGTTGACAGGTGCTGTGTTTTTTGTGGCCGGCGTCTGCCTTGCTGCGGGACCATGGCTGCTCCGGAATCTGTATGACACCGGCAACCCGGTCTACCCCCTTGCAGCCTCGCTTTTTCCCTCGAACGACTGGAATCCGCCGCTTGATCTCCGCTGGAAAGCGGCGCACAGCGCCCCGGAACATTCCCCGTTGCTCATTCCCCGTCACCTGCTCGACGCCGCCCTCCGGAATACGTGGACCAGCTCCCTGCTGTTTGGCCTCGCAGTCCCGGCCGCCCTGCTGCTCGTGAATCGTTCTCGCGAGTTCCGCTGCATTCCGGGGTTCGCCGGCTGGGGTCTTTTCGTGTGGTGGGCATTCACACATCGGATTGACCGGTTCTGGATACCTGTGATTCCCCTGCTCAGCATCTCCGGGGCGGGGCTGTGGCTGCTGAGCGGTCGCTGGCTGTGGCGCTGGCTGCTGATCGCGGTCTGTGCGGCAGCGACCTTCTGGAACGTGCTGTTCTGTCTTCTGCCTCTGGTGGGTTTCAACGCCGGACTGATGGATCTGGAAACCGCCACTCGACTGGTAACGCGCAGCGACATCGCCAGTTTGAATGACCAGTTGCCTGAAGACGCCAGGGTGCTCATGGTGGGTGAAGCGGAAGTGTTCGATGCTGAGTTTTCGCTGGTTTACAACACGGTTTTCGATGACAGCCTGTTTGAGCACATGGCCGCGGTTGCTGACGGTCAGCTGCCAGGATCCAGGAGAGCGCTGCGCCCGGCCGCTGAGTTCCTTGAGAATTGCCGGCGCGAGCAGATCACGCACGTTTTTGTGAACTGGTCTGAAATCCTGCGATATCGCCTGCCGGGATCCTACGGATATTCTGAGTTTGTGCAGCCGGCACGATTTGAGGAACTCGTCAGACAGCAGGCGCTGCTCCCGCCCCATGTGCTGATCCGCCGCGACTGGACAGCATTGAGCCCTGCTGAACGCGACGAGGTGCTGAGCTGGGAGAGCGGTCGTGAGTTGATTGAGGGTGATCGGTTTTGCAGTGTCCTGATTTATCGAGTGGCACCCGCAGGACTGAATTCGGCCAACTGAATTCGGCCAGCTGAATTCGGCCAACTGAATTCGGCCAACTGAATTCGGCCAGCTGAATTCAGTTGACCGGCCGCGGCTCACTTTTTTGCCGGAACAGAAGCGGGCAAAAGTCAAGGTTTTGTGTGGCACGCTGTCGCAGAACTCCTTAAGATCTCCCGGAATCATCCCGCCCGCTTCCCCTTCCCCCCCTTCCGCTCTGCCGCCGGAGCCCCGCCTGATGTCACTGGATGCTGAGGACAAAACCGATCCTCTCGTAAAATCCTCACAGCGTGAAGCACTGATTGTTGCCGGCATCTGGGCAGTGGCGATGTTCTGGTCGGTGGGCTGCAGTGCGTGGCTTGGCTACGGCGAACAGCCACAGCCTCCGCGCCTGGTCTACGGCTTCCCGCTCTGGGTATTCTGGGGTGTTGTTGTGCCCTGGCTCGCCTGCACTCTGATTTCGTTATGGTTCGGGGCTTTTTTCGTCCGTGACGGTGAACTCGGACAGGACCTGCAGGATGCCGACGATCTCGGCCTGGGAGGCTGACCATGCAGATTGCCGGTTTCCTGATACAGAATCCGCTGCTGGCAGATTGGACCAGTTCCCTGACGGTGTTTGCCACCGCAGCTGACGCGCAGGCTGTTCCGCCGGTCGGCATGGGCGCGATGGCAATGCTGGTGCTCTTTATCACGGCTTCGATGTGGATTGGCCTGCGGGCCAATCGCATTAACAGCAGCAGTGGCTTTATGAAGGGCTTTTTCCTTGGCAACCGCGGGCTGGGAGTGTGGGCGCTCGCCCTGACAGCCACCATTCAGAGTGGCGGCACATTCATGGGTTTTCCGTCACTGGTCTACGCACATGGCTGGATTGTGGCGCTCTGGATCGGCAGTTACATGGTGGTGCCCATCACCGGCTTCGGAATCCTTGGTAAGCGTCTGGCTCAGCTGAGTCGCCGCACGGGTGCGATTACGGTTCCGGATCTTTTTCGAGCGCGTTTCAATAGTCCGTCTCTGGGTGTTGCGTGCACGATCTTCATTCTGTTCTACCTTTCATTCCTGATGTTTGCCCAGTTCAAGGCTGGTGCCAGTGTGCTGCAGCAGGCGTGGCCTTCGGGGGGTGAAATATCGCTGTCGGAGGACGCTGTTGCCGTCGCTGACTGGCGTTATCACGTGGGTCTGATTGTCTTCACGGTCACCGTTGTGGCGTATACTCTGCTGGGAGGATTTCTGGCAGCGGTCTGGACGGACCTGTTTCAGAGTCTGCTCATGTTTGCCGGAGTGCTGGTGCTGCTGTTTGCATCACTGCAGGCAGCGGGAGGTCTGGAGCGGGCGACAGTGGCATCATATCAGAATACGGGGCCCGGTTTTGTTTACGCCCCCGGCTATGTGGCTCCAGCGGTGGCTTCGGCCGCGACGGGAGCTTCTGCAGTTCCGTCAGCTCCGCATCAGTTTCTGCCGCTGTCGCTGGCTTTTTCCATGTTTGTGGTGTGGATCTGGGGTGGTGTCGGTGCACCTGCGGGGCTGGTGCGGCTGATGGCCAGCCAGAACACGAATGTGATCCGCAAATCGATTTATGTACTCAGTCTCTACAATCTTGGCATTTATCTGCCACTGATTATGATCTGCATTTGTGGCCGTGCGCTGATCCCCAATCTGGAAAAAACTGATCAGATTATTCCGCGTCTGGCGCTGCTCACGACAGCGGACTGGCCGGGTGGTTCAGTGATCGCGGGACTGATTCTTGCTGCGCCCTTCGGGGCTGTGATGTCCACCGTCAGTTCATACCTTGTGGTGCTCTCGTCGGGTGCCGTTCGGGACATTTATCAGCGTTTCTTTCGTCCTCAGGCTGGCCGCGATGAACTCAGACTGGCAGCATGGATCGCCATGATTCTGGCCGGAGCAATTTCTGTTGCGGTGATGTGGACACCACCGGATTTTCTGCAGGTGTTCATCGTCTTCAGCACCTCCGGCGCAGCTGCCACGTTTCTGGTGCCGGCTCTGATGGCCTGCTACTGGCGGCGGGCAACCACCGCAGGAACTCTGACAGGAATGCTGTCCGGTGCGGCCACTGTGCTGACGCTCTATCTGGCTGGTATCTTCCAGCTGACCACTCCCCAGGCGATCGGCGCTGTATCCGGATTTCGTCCCTTGTTTCTGCTGGGACTGGATCCGCTGATCTGGGGACTGCTGTCCAGCTGTGTCTCGTCCATCATCGTCAGTTACTGCACAGCTCCTCTCGATCCACAGCTCATCTCACGCCTTTTCGATCGCGAGCCTTCGCCATGCTGACTCAGCCGGTGTCCCGTCGTCGCGTCCTCGATTTTTCCGGCTCGTCCCTGACGGCCGCAGCACTGACATCGCTGCTGTTCAGTGACGGGATTGCCCGTGCGGATTCAGTCGCTGGCGAAGCCCGCGACGTCCCCCATTTTGCGCCCAGAGCTCGTCGGGTTGTGCATCTTTGTCTCTGCGGAGGACTCAGCCATATCGATTCCTTCGACTACAAGCCAGAGTTGTCGCGTTTTCACGGCAAGCCGCTGCAAAGTGCCGAACGACCGGAGACATTCTTCAACCAGATTGGCCTGCTTCGCAGGAATGACTTTGAATTTCGTCGCCGCGGCCAGAGCGGCCTGTGGGTTTCTGAACTCTTTCCGCGCCTTGCCGAGCTCGCGGATGACCTCGTCGTCATCAATTCCATGGTCGCTGATTCGGCCAACCACACGCCGGCGACTTTCGAAGAAAACACGGGATTCCGGCTCAATGGATTTCCGGTGATGGGTTCATGGGTCTCGTGGGGGCTCGGGTGTGAAACCGATGATCTTCCCGCATATGTGGTGCTCCCGGACGTTCGCGGTTTGCCGGCTGGCGGTACGATCAACTGGTCCAATGGTTTCCTGCCTGCCCGACATCAGGGCGTGGCTTTTCAGTCATCCGGACCAGCCATCCGCGACCTGTTTCCGGCGCGTCCCGTATCCAGCCGGCTTGAAGCTGATTCCCGTGCCCTGCTTGACCGAATGAACCAGCGATCACTCGAACTGTCGCCCGGAGAAGACCAGCTGCGGGCTCGAATGCAGGCATACCAGCTGGCAGCGAAAATGCAGCTGGCAGTACCCGATGTCACGGACCTGTCGAAAGAGACTCAGGCGACGAGGGATCTGTATGGCGTTGACGCTGAAGAGACAGCTGACTTCGGCCGTCGCTGTCTGCTCACACGCAGGCTGCTTGAGCGTGGTGTCCGCTTTGTACAGCTTTTCTCCGGTGGCTCTTTTGGTTCCCCGCGCATCAACTGGGACGGGCACGAAGACGTGCACGAAAATCATTCCCGCGAAGCTCGACGCATGGATCAGCCGGTCGCCGCTCTGCTGGCCGACCTTAAGTCCCGCGGAATGCTCCACGATACGCTGGTACTCTGCACCAGCGAATTCGGCCGTACTCCCTTCACGCAGTCCAGCGAATTCGTGGTCGGAGCCGGGCGGGACCACAACATGTATGGCTTTTCCATCTGGATGGCAGGTGGTGGTCTGAAATCCGGGCTGACCTTTGGAGCAACCGATGAGATCGGCTGGAAAACTGTTGACAAGCCTGTGCACTGGTATGACTACCATGCTACGGTACTGCATCTGCTTGGCATCGACCACGAACGACTCACTTTCTACCACAACGGTATCCAGCGGCGGCTCACCAATGTGCATGGTGAAGTCCTGCACGATTTAATCTCCTGAATCCATGCCCAGAACAGGCGACATTCATGTGCACTGGCTGAGCCTCACCGAACGGGGGCCAGTGCCAGCGCGGCTGGACGAATACGGCCACATTGATCCTCACGTACTGCATGGAGGTACAAGTGTCATTGCGGCCATGCAGAATCGCAGAACGCTGGTAATGGCCGGCGTTGTTGCCTGTGAACAGAAAATCAGCGTCACCATACCGGATATTGCCATCTCTTCCGCCGGTACGTCCCGCAGAATTGCAGACGACCCATGGCGGCTCATTATTCGAGCCATTCGTGAATGTGCCGGCAAGCTGGGCATCCAGCGGATTGAGTTTCTCCTGCCGGACGAAAAAGCGCCGGGCCTTGAGCCGCTCTGTCGGTCTCTGCAGCGCAGCGGCGTGCGGTGCAGAGCGCGATTTGCAGTCTGGCAGCACCCCCTGGATTCGTCCATATCCGCAAGGCCTGCTTCCGGTCACTCGATCCGCAGCGTCCCTGTTCGTACTCTGACCGAAAATTCCGAGGGACGGCGCCGATGTCTTGAACTGCTCGTCCCGATTCTGGCCGATTCCAGCGACCTGCTGCAGCTCCCGAGTCCGCTGCCCGAAGCGCTCCTTGATGACTGGGATGAATCCGGCGGAATCCTGTTTCTCGAGTCGGATGCTGAGGACAGATCTGTGGGTCTCTGCTGCTGTGTCAACGGTGAATCCCGTCACTCTGCCGGCACAGGTCATGGACTGGAGATACGCTTTATCGGCGTGCTTCCGCCGCTGCGAAATCAGGGCTGCGGCCGCCGACTGCTCGCTGCCGCCGCAAACTTCGCGCGTGAACTGCCCTCAGGTTCAACCACTGCCGCGCCCATCGGGCTGAGTGCCTGTGTCGATGCTGACAACCAGCCCGCGGTCGAGCTTTATCAGCGGGCCGGCTTCAGCCTTCAACGGCCTTTCCAGCTCTGGGTGGATTCAAAGCTCCACGCTGATTCAGGCTGGGGTTTCCCGGACGAAGGCTGATTCGCCCGCAGCCGCAACAACTGTCCCGGCGTGCAGCCCGGAAAGTGCATGCCCACCGGAATGGACCCTGGCGGCGCGACCACGAACACGCCTCTGCACAAGCTGCACAGCATTGACGGTTGTCGCGACCGCCTGACGGCGGTCCGGGAGTGCCAGCAGGCAGAGGGCTCGCAGACAACCCGAGAGCAGGAAGACCGTCAGATAGGCATCCGCCGCGCGCTCAAGTCCCTGCAGTACACAGGCTCCAATCACCGTACCCACCACCATTGCAGCGGAGTTTCCGACGTTGTAGACGGTCAGCACGAAGACACGCCGCTCCGCGGGGATTCGACGGAAGAACTGGAGCAGCATTGCCAGCTCATACCAGCCCCAGACCAGACCACTCAGAATCTGAGTCCCGGCCAGAAACCAGAATTGCTGCGAACAAAACCAGAGAGCACTGATGGGCACAATTCCGAGACTGCCCGCCCAGAGCAGGCGGTCTGCACCAAAGCGATTGGCAAATCGGGCTGCCGAAGGCAGAGATAACATTTTGCCGACGAATCCCAGTGAGAGCAGCGTCATGTAGTCCACCCATGACAACTGCATGACTCGCAGCATAAAAGGATTGAAATACGGCCCGGAAACATGCACGGCAACCTGAATGAGTACCAGAAAAGCGACCAGCCGACCTGCCGCCCTGGGAATTTGCAGCGAGTTCCAGATGCTGCGACCGGGTTCCGTGTTCGCCGCTGAATTTTCGGAAAACGCAGTTCGTGCCGACGCTGGGCAGAAGACCTCTGTTTGCTTTGCCAGCATTCGTGAGGAGATCAGGCGTCCGAGTGCCCCGATACCAAACAGTACAGCGAAAATCGGCCAGCCGGAGACATTCATGGCTGACCAGCGGAGGAGGAGACCTCCGGAAGCAAGCCCCAGCAGCACACCCACATGACACAGTCGACTGCGGCGAGCAAAAAAGCCGCTGCGAATGCGGGTTGGCACGAGCTGCTCAGCCCACAGATTCCACGCCGGACCGGTGGAAAGGCCGGCAGCCCAGTAGGTCGTTGCCGGAATAAACACCATCCACGCCCGCAGCTCCGGATAAAAGGCCAGCAGCATCAGCATGAATACGCTCAGCGCCTGCAGAGAGGCCGTGATGACGACGAACCGGCGGTACGAGCCCAGGCGATGCAGGAGTGCTGGAGCACCCAGTTGCAGGAGGCTTCCGAGGAGCACAGGGAGCGTTGCAATCAGTGCCGCAGCAAATTCACCAAATCCACGAGACAGCATGAATGCAGGGAGATACGTCTCTGCAATTCCCACCATCACACTGAAGGAAAAACCATCCGCATTCATGGCCCGCAGATTACGCCGCAACACCGCCTGCCGACTTCGCCCCGGAAACTCGCTGATCATGTCCCTTGCTCGCCAATTCTTTCATTCCGCGCTGCACACGATCGCCCGGCCGATCTTCGCCCCACTGGCTGACTGGTCGCTCGCTGTGCCCCGCGGCAGTGAATTCCTATCCCACATGACGTGGTAGAGCAAGAACGTTTGCCAACCTTTCAGGAATTGGAAAAGGTTTTTCATTTTGCGTTCGGGGCACTGCGGCATTTTCCCGCTCCGCAGCGTACTCGACGCAGCGCTCTGCCTGTGCAGCCATCAGGATGCAAAAAAAATCCCAAAACGAAAAGAAATTGCCTGTGATCACGACTCGGTGGGGGGCAGCGACCACAAGGGAGAATATTTGTTCAGTTCATTCTGGGCAGCTTTTAACGATTCTTCTGTGTTTGATCATTGAAACGATTCATTCTGTTGCAGCAGAGTTCCTGTCCTTGTGGCCTGGCCAGTTTGCGAACCGAAGACAGCGCTGACACCCGTCTCCGTCATCGTCCGGAACGCACCATGCTCAGAGTTCGCCTGCCAATTGCGCTACCGCTTTTACTTCTCCTGGCCGCCACCTCCCTGCCCGGCTGTCGCCCCGCTGGCGCATTCGCCAGACGCACGGGGGACACTCAGGAGTACTCACCGGAGATTCCCGCCGCCTCGACGCGCCCTGCCCGCGCCTCCGGCCGCGAAAATCCTCTTGCTGCGACCGCATGGGAGCAATCGGTGGATACGCCTGCGGCTGGCATGGTGGCGTCCGGTCCGCCAGCAACCGCTGCAATGACCGCATCCGCCTCGCGACCAATCCTCAGATCAGCAACGCAAGGGCACAACGATTTACAGGGAGACAGGCAGCCGTCACCGTTTCGCCTGGCAGGCTTTTCCAGGGAGGGCGCGACTACTGCCGAGCCTGCGGTCAGCGATACCGGTCCGACAACGGCCGATCCTCCGACGACGGCCGATCCTCCGGCGAGCGTTCCGAGCCCCGTCGGGAACGCTCGATCGGGTGATTCCGGAGTTGTCGATGTTCCGGGACAGTCAACCGAGCCATCGTCAGCTGAGACAGCCCCCGCACCAGCACCCGCAGCATTGAATCTCGACAATGTGATCACGTCCGTCTACGGATCCTACCCGGTGCTGCTTGCGGCCCTGCAGAACAGGAACCTCGCCTTTGGCCGGCAGGTAGGTGCTTCGGGAGCCTTCGACACGAAACTCAAAGGGGCCTCAGAGAACGGTGCACTGGGTTTTTATCAGACTTATCGTCAGAGCATCGGGCTGGTGCAGCCGACGTATTGGGGCGGAGAAGTCTTCGGTGGCTATCGCATCGGTCGCGGAGACTATCAGCCGTGGTATCAGGAGCGGCAGACGAATGATGGTGGCGAGTTTAAGGCAGGTCTGCAGGTACCGCTGGCGCGGAATCGCAGCATCGACGATCGCCGTGCGGAGCTCTGGAAAGCCGGGCTTGAACGACAACTGGCAGAACCTGATATTCAGGCGCAGCTGATCAGCGCTGTTCAGGACGGGTCCTATGCGTGGTGGGACTGGGTAGCGGCCGGGGAATACCATCGAATCGCAGTGCGGATTCTGGCGCTGGCGGAGGAGCGAACATCACGCATCAGGAGCCAGGTTGAAGTGGGTTTCCTCGACCCTCCTGAACTTACCGATAACCTGCGTCTGGTTGCCATTCGTCAGGCAAAAGTCGCGGATACCCGCCGCAAACTGCAGCAGACGGCTGCCAAGCTTTCAATCTTTCTGCGTGACGAAGCCGGCAATCCGGTTCTGCCTCAGGAAGACCAGTTGCCCGGCTTTCCTGAGGTGCCGGGAATCGACAGCTTCAGCCTTGAAAGCGACACTCAGCTCGCCCTGGAACGACGACCGGAACTTCGCATGCTGGATCTGCTCAGCCGGCAGGTCCGCATAGATCTTTCCAACGCATCCAACCAGCTGCAGCCGGAGCTGAACGCTGTGCTCTGGGGATCGCAGGATGTCGGAGAACGCACGAGCAAAAAAGGGGATAAATCACCGCTGGAGGCGGAAGCGTCAGTGTTCCTCGATGTTCCCATCGAACGCCGCAAGGCGCGAGGAAAAATCACCGAAAGTCAGGCGAAGCTGGCTCAGCTTGCCGCCAAACGACGCCTTACAGCAGACAAAATTACGGTCGATGTCCGGATGGCATGGGCTGCGATCGTGTCGGCATTGGAGCAGGTCAGAGAAACACAGGCTGCACTCAGATACGCGGAGGAACTAGCGGAAATCGAGCGACAGAATCTGGAAGCGGGTGCGTCAGATCTGCTGAAAGTGACTCTGCGTGAGCAGTACGCAGTGGAATCCGCCGAGAAACAAATTGATGCACTGAAGCTGTTTCATGAGTCGCTCGCGGACTATCGCGCTGCCATTGCTCAGGATCAGCTCAATCAGCAGCCGGCCCCCTGAATCACTGGCGGTCCCCCTGAATCACTTGCCCGCAGTGCAGCAGCACCATACGGCGGATGGCAGCTCGACACACCACACAAAAGCCCTCATCCTTTCGCAGGCTCCCCATCCAGCACTCCTGTTCCGGACGATACATCCCCCGCTCGACGTATCCACCTCCCTCAAACGCCCCGACGATCTGACGCGCGACGGCCTCGCGGGCTGGCAGCGCGGGGGTTGGCAGGGCGACGCCCGGCGTAAGATGCGAACGCCATTTGAGCTTTGCGGGATCCAGCTGGCGCGTGATGTTCGGCTCCACAGGCTCCACGCCCTCCGGATACATGTCGTTGTACGCCACATCCCCGGTGTACTCATCCGCCAGATACGCGAACGCATGCCCGAATTCATGCACGAACACGAGCGGACTCAGGGGATGACCAGTGGTGGTGACGCAGGAGTCAAAGCCGATCGCTCCTCCGCCGTAGGTCTTTGAATTCACCAGCACGACGAGGCAGTCACAGGGGACCTGAGCAGCCATCCGGTGCATCCGGTGATTGTCTTCCACCAGCAGATACCGATCGAGATCAAAGATGCTGAAACTGGCGTTGAGTACAGTGTTGCGAAAAATGCCCTTGCCCGGTTCATCCACGCCGGATTCGGCCGAGGGTCGGAATACGCCGCGAATGCTGAAATGCCCGCGCAACTCAGCATAAGGTGACTGGGACAACAAATACTCCGACAGGCGAGTCACATCCGCACGAAAGTCCGCTTCTTCGTCAGCCCGGTAGCCCTCAGACAGGAATGCAAGGTCCACGCTGTCCGCGGGAGCTCCGGCTGTCTGCAGTTCAAAGATTACATCCCCGAGCTCACCCGATTCCCTGCGAATTCGACTGTCGCCGGGATCCAGCTCACGCTCGAACAATGACGTCCAGCGATGATGCCCGTCACGCTGTTCCAGCACCACTCGCACCGGACGACGAGGCTGCGGAATCCGCACGGTGAATTCATAGCCTCGCGAGACACCCTCACGGGCTGGAGTGGTGGTCAGATATTCGCCGAATAAAGCATCAAAACGACGTCTGCAGATGAGCATTTGTGTGGCGGAGTCGAAGACCAGCAGCTGAGTGCGACCATAGCTGTCTTCCGGTATCACGAGTCGAGGGTGCTCGGGCCAGATCGGCTCTGCATAAATCTGCTGCAGACTGACCGTTCCGCCTGCGACTGAGCCCACCCAGCTGAATTCCAGTCTTAAAGCGCCGTCGTCGAACGATTCTGAAAATTCCGGTCGAGACATGTTCGCTGGAGCGTTCGAAAATAACCGGGAAGGATCTGCTGCTGCATCCACTGCATGCCGGACTTCCCCCATATTCGCTGCATCGGCCACTGGAGCAGAGTTCCCGGCACTTTCCTTTGCGGGCTGTGACGGATTAATGAATCCGGGTGGCGTGCGTGTGAGGCTTGGCAGGAGGCCCCATAGCACACAGATCGCCAGTAGCGGAATCCAGTAAACCCTGCTGTTCTGCGGCTGTCTGACCATTGAGTTGTGCCCTCCTGAACATTTCTGCTGGCTGAGATTCGGCTGAAAGACCTCAGCATACCCTGAGTCGCCGGGGGGGCCATCGAGAATGTTCGCGGTGAATTTCATGAATCTCGAAATTTGTTGAGACGTTTTGCCGCGCCGTGGGTATTGACTGTTATGGGGACTGGACACTCGGTATTCCTGCCCCGCCCACCCAGAACCCTGCCCTCGCAGTAACGCGTGCGAACGGCTTCCAGGTTTCAGGAGCATACCCATGGCAACGACAATCTGCATGATCGAACTTGTTCAGCAGTCTCAGGCCGGTGATCGCACCGCATTTGATGAGCTGGTGCGGATGTTTCATTCACGAGTCTTCGCGATGGTCATGCGGCGTCTGCGGAACACTGCCGAGGCTGATGAAGTGGTCCAGGAAGTCTTCATGCGCGCATTCTGCAAGCTCGACCAGCTCGAAGAACCCGAAAGGTTCGCCGGCTGGGTCTCGCAGATTGCAGTGCGTCTGTCGATTAACCGTGCGGTCAGACGACCTGTGGAAACCTGTGTGGAAGCAGAGATCTTCGACGGAGTTGAGCAGTCCGCTCGAACTCCGCTCGGTGATCTGCTCCGGCACGAGGATGCTGCCCAGGTCCGCGCCGGCCTCCAGCAGCTCAGCCGGCTTGATCGAGACACACTCTGGGCCTTCTACTTTGAAGGGGCCTCACTGCGGGAAATGAGCGAACAGTTCGACAGCCCGGTGGGCACCATCAAGAGGCGTCTGCACACGGCACGTGGCCGGCTTCGAGACGTTATCAGCGGTATGCAGACGGCCTGAAAACTC
>CAZLOQ010000031.1:42490-43963 GCA_964561125.1 uncultured Chitinophaga sp.
CGTCTTCCAGAGCTCTCCGCAGCTGGCCACCGGCTTTGCTGAGAGCTTTGCGGGAGGCCTCCGGAGACAGGTGGCGGCGGGCGGCGACGACGGCGGTTTTGACTTCGCCCCCGCAGGTATTGAGGACCTGTGAGGCGTCGTCACGAGACAGTCCTGTAATGTCTGCCACGATGCGCACCGCTCGGTCGCGAAGTTTTTCGTTGGAGGCATTCAGGTCGACCATGAGATTGCCATAGGTTTTTCCAAGGCGAATCATGGTGCCGGTGGTGAGCATATTGAGGACCATTTTGGTGGCAGTGCCTGCCTTGAGTCGAGTGGATCCGGTCAGAATTTCCGGGCCTGTGACGGGAGTGATCATGATGTCGACGACGGATTCGATCGGCGATGCGGGACTGCAGGCCAGTCCCAGCGTCAGGCAGCCCGTGCTGCGCGCCAGATCCAGCGCACCAAGGACATACGGCGTGCGACCACTCGCCGCGATGCCCATCACGGTATCGAGGCCGGTGATCTGCAGAGCAGAGAGATCACGTCTGCCTGCTTCGCGATCATCTTCGGCACCTTCCACGGCGGTGGTGAGTGCCTGAGGGCCACCGGCAATCAGCCCGATAATCAGCCCGCGCGGCACACTGAATGTGGGCGGACATTCGCTGGCATCCAGCACTCCAAGGCGACCGGACGTGCCAGCGCCCACATAGATCAGACGCCCGCCCTGCTGTAATCGAGACGTCACGGCTTCGATCGCTGCGGCAATCTGCGACGACTGAGTGGCGACGGCAGCAGCCACCAGCCGGTCTTCGGCATTCATCAGATCCACGATCTGCTGAGGACTCAGGCTGTCGATGCTGGCGGATGCGGCGTTGCGAACTTCAGTGGCCGGGAGATGATTGGACATAAGGGTTGTTTCAAACGGGGTCTGGAAAATCCGGCTGCCGACAGGATCGCAGCAGTTACGCGGATGCCAGGAAATCGCTGCTGCCAGGCAGAGTTTTATCGTCCATCCGCGGCAGGTCCAGCACACGTGCGCGGAACCGCGGGAACGGAGCTGCGAATTTTTGCGGCACACGGAAGATCTGATAAAGCGACCGTGCGGCCTTCCACAGCGAACAGCCGCTGTACAGCACCACCGGCAGAATGCAGTGAAACGGCTGTATGACAGGCGTTCGGGGCGTGCCGTGTGAGGGGTTCACGGCTGGGTCGCATAAGTCGTATGGGTCCCATGAGTCGTATGGAACTCATAGGACCTGACAGGAGCTGAGCGGGAACATCTGCGGTGGCAGCGCCCGTTACCCGGGTGGTTGCACCCCAGTCGGTGCGTGGCACCTGTTCACCAGGCACCCGCACACCGATTCATGGGTTCAAAACGAGCTGCCGTGAACCGTCCCCGAAAATTCCGTACAGGCGCGCGCAACTTCTGCACTCACATCGCTCAATTCCAACGCAACGTGTTCGATTTTTCTGTCCGGAATTGCCATA
>CAZLOQ010000032.1:0-7480 GCA_964561125.1 uncultured Chitinophaga sp.
TGATGAGCGGGATTTGTTCGGGGATGGCGACGCGTTCTGCGGTGATGCGTTCGAGAGATGCGTCGCCGAGGGCTGCATAGAACCAGGTGTTGAACGCTGAGACGCTGTGTTTGTCTTCATCGAGCTGCTGAACGGTTTCTGAGTAGGCGTTGGCGGCGTCCTGGAGTGCGGTGAGTGCTTCGCGGCGACGTTCGATGAATTCAGGGGATCTGGCCAGATCGTTCTGGTAGTTATTGAGGTCATGGAGGAGGGCACCGCGGACGGAGAGCAGCTGCCAGCTGCGGGGCTGTTGTGCGAGTGCAGTGGTGCAGAGGCCGAGGGCGGATTGGTAGCCGCGGAGCACTTCGGCTTCGATTTCAGCTTTTTTGCGGTTGGTGCCGGCTGCCTGCTGGACCTGGGGATCGCGCCAGACGGTACTGAGTGCGGAGCGCATGCCGTTGAGGAGCAGGGCGAGGGTTTCGGGGCGAACGAGCTGCAGGTCACCGAACACGGCTTCGAGGTCCTGCTGCTGGTAGACTTCGGCGGCGCTGTGAACTTTGGTGAAGGCGGTCGCGAGCCACTCTTCGTTGACACCTTCAAGATTCAGAGCACGGATCCGTTTGACCCATTCAGCGAGTTCCTGGAGGTTACGTTTCTGCTGGCTGCGGGTGAGTGGGATGGCATTGAGTCGTTCGTTGTAGCCGAACGAGAACATATAGGGGTTGGTGCGTCGGCGTTCGTTATTGGGGTCGTTGTTTTCTGACCATGTGGAGAGGAATGTTTCGACGAGTTCGCGGGCTTCAGCGGGATGGGTTTTGGCGAGTTGTTCGATCCAGGGGAAAGCGAGCGTTTCTTCCTTGACTTTCAGATGCAGGCGTGCTGAGGCGGCGGCGAAGGTGGGGATGAAGCCGTTTTCGAGGAAGGCGAGCCAGCGATCATCGGGGCGGGCATCGAGGAGTTTTCCGGAGGGAATGGGGCGTGGCATGCCGTTCTGCATCTGCATTTGCCGCATCTGTTCCGCGGGATCCTGCTGCCAGAAGAAATTGCCGAACTGGTCCCGCTGCATCCGCGGTCCCCGTGAAGTGCTGGCGTCCCATTCGGCGGAGTAGCTGGCTTCGCGAAGCCAGTTGACGAGCAGCAGGTGGAGCACGGGGCGCCAGGTTTCTGTGTTGTCTGCGGCATGTGTGAGGAGTGCATCGACGGCGGTCTGCTGGAGCAGGAGTGTCTGGAGGCGTTCGTCGGGATTCTGGGCCTGTTCGCCCATGTTTCTGGCGGCTGCTGAACCGATACCGGTGAGAATTCGGCGACCGCGTTCGAGTTGGCCGGTGAAGCTGTCGGCCAGCCATTTGCGGCCGAGTTCACGGCGGAGTTGGGGAACGAGGAGGACAGCGCGGCGGAGCGCGGCCTGCTGGAGTTGTTCCTGTTCGGCGGGGGTGAGCGGTTTGGGTTGCTGGGGGGGGGGGGGGTTTGGGGGTGGCGACGGGGGTGGCCGACGGGGTTTCTGTGGGCGGGGTAGGTGTTTCAGCGGGGTTGGCGGCTGCGGCGGGCGTATCTGTGGGCGCCGGGGGTTGGGGGGGCACTTCGAGGATGGCCTGTACGGCCGCCCATGCCTGTTCGAGTTTGCTGCGATCGGGTTTTTGCTGATGGAGGCTGACAAGTACCTGTGACTGGAGGTCGAGGTTGCGGAGGTCTGCGGCGGCGATGGACTGATCGAGCGGGGGGAGGAAGCTGAGGCAGTCTTCGAGTCGTCCGGCGGTGAGGAGGATATTGGCGGCGACTTCGGGTGTGAGTCGGCGTCCGGGGGTATCGGTCTGGAGCCGAGCGCGGAAGGTTTGGGCGAGTGCGGAGGGGGATTCGCCTTCCTGAGAGGCGTTTGCGGCGAGGGATCCGAGTTGGCTGCTGCGGGCTTTGGAGAGGGTGTCAGCGGGGCAGAGTTCGGCGATTTCGGTGAGGTCTGCGGCGCGGATCAGATTTTTTTCGCCGATGACCTGACCCATGCGATTTTTGGGTGCGCTGGCAGGTCCCTGCTGGAGCGACTGGAGGAGGCGATCGTAGACGCGTTCGCGGTCGGTTTCGGCGAGTGTCTGGAGGGTGTTGCGGACGGCGGTCCAGTCACCGAGGGTGACGCTGCGCTGCAGGGCGGTGAGAGCAGTGCGGAACTGAAGGAAGTCGGCCTGGGCTTTGGCGGCTGCGGCTGCACGTTCTGCGGCTGCGGGATCCGGGTTTGGATCCGGGTTTGGGTTTGGGTTTGGATCAGGGTTGGGATTGGGGTTGGGCGGCGTTGTGGGTGTTGAGGGGCTGGAGTTCTCGGGTTGCTTTTGGGGTTGGTTTGGGGGGGTGATTGAGGTGGTTGATTCGGGTGGAGTGGGTGTGGCCCAGAGTCGCAGGATGGCTGAGGGTCGGCGATCGAATTCGAGTGACTGGAGGAGCTGTTGTTTTTGCTGTTGGAGAGCATCCGGGGAATCGGGGATGGGTCCATCGCTGCCTGTCGGAGACGTATTGGACGGATCGCTGCCATCGAGCATCATGAGTTCGCTGGGATCGATACCGGCTTCGATGGCCTGTTGAATCTGAGCGGGGCTGATGCGTGTGGCCCGCAGCTGAGCGGCTGCGGGCCGGGAGATTGCGATGATGGCGAGCAGGGTGCAGAACGCGAACACGGTCCAGCGACGCATGGAAGTACTCTGATGGAAAAAAGGTCGGCGTGCAGCGTGGAGTTTCGCCAGGGGAAAGGGGTTTGCGATGATTGCCGTGGGTGGGCATTGAGTGCCGAGTGCGGGGGTATATCAGGAGCCTTGTCCATCGGCGGGTTTTCCGGCGGAGGCACCTCGGGCGTCGGATTTCTTTTGTCCTGTTTTGGGCGAGGGCCGACGTGACCGGCATTTGCTGCAGCAGTTCTGGCAGGGTTTGGGGATTGGGAGGCCCTGGAGATCGGTGAGGGCCATTTGTTCGAGGCGAATGGCGGCTTCGAGATTTTCCAGTTGTCGGGTGACTTCGGCGGAGGAGCCGGTGGCTTCGGCCTGTTCGGCGAGCAGCCGGTAGTTCTGGCGGGCGGATTCGATTTCGGGTTTCCAGTCGGTTTCGGGCATCCCTTCGAGGCGCATGAGCCATGTGAGGTAGTACTGGGAGGAGGCGAGTGCTTCGCGGACCTGAGAAACAAAGCGGGGGTTTGCGGGCTGAGCGTCTGAGGTGGTGAGTTCGCCGAGGAGTTTTTTGAGGTCTTCGCCGGCTTCGGGGAGTCCGGCGCCGTGAATTCGGGCCTGGGCCAGTTCGAGTCGGAGTGTATCGCGAAGTTTGTCTGCGTCGTCCGGGAGGAGTTCGAGGGCCTTCTGCAGTTGTTGAGAGGCTCTGGTCCACTGGGCCTGGCGGGCGAGGTTGCGACCGGACTGCAGATGGGAGCCGACCTGATCCATGCGTCCGTGGGCTTCACCGGCGCTGAGATGATAGAGGAGTCCGGCGAAGGGGATGATTAACCAGACGACCAGGAGAGTCCTGCGCATGGGGAGGGCCTTTGGAAAGAGCGAGCGTAATCGATGATTGAACGAGGAGTTGTCGGCTGTTTGTGAATTGCGGGTGGAATTCTGTTGACAGGGGTGAGGCGTGTTTGTGTGGGAGTGGCAGGAATTTCCGGGGATTTTTGATGGGGTGCTTAAGAGGTAATTACTTGATTATTCTGCACTGAACCTGTGGCTTTGTCCATACTCTGTCGAGCAACGGGGGGGAATTGGCGGATGCCGGGGAGCCATGGGGAGCCGAAGAAATGCAGGAGGAGGGGGATAGCGGGGAGGAGGAGTGTGCTGGCGAGGAGTGTAGCGAGAGCGAGTTGTCGGAGGGTCCAGGGGGAGCGTTCCTGACCTTCGGCGGACAGTGTGAGTTTGCGAAGGAGTTCGGTGGGGAGGTGTTTGTCGTTACCGTTGTGATAGACGCCTTTCAGTCGTGCGGCGATCTGCCGCAGAGTGCTCATGTCCTGTTTCGAGTTGCGGCCATTGAGGAAGGTGCCATTGACGGGATCGCCGACACCGACGACCACGACATCGGCGACGGAGGGTGGCATTTTGGGCATGCCGGTGGCCGGTACGGTATCCCCGTCGCTGACGAGTACGACTGTGGTGCTTTTGGGTCGCCAGGCGCGGGCTGCATCGGCGGCGGCCTGGATGCCGGAGAACAGATCGGTTTCGCCGGAGCGGAAGGCGAAGTGCATGGGCAGATCGTTAAGAATATTTTCGACGACTGCGATGTCTTTAGTGTCCAGCACGACGGGGAGTGCTTTGGAGTAGGTGGCGATGACGGTCACGCGATATTCGTTCATGGGGATGCGGCGGAACCACGATTCCATAACTTCCCTTGCGCGGACCATGCGGCTTTGTTTGCCTTCCACCCCGGCATCCTGGAGTCGCATGCTGGGTGACACATCGAGAACGAGGACGGCGTGTTTGAGTTTCTGGAAGGGGACTTGTCGTTCCTGGCCGGGGACGCGGATCTGAGGGGGGAGGAGGAGGAGGACGGTGAGTGCCCAGGCGGCGGCGGCCGCTGCGAGACTGCGGAGGGCGGGGACAGTTCGGACCCAGGTGCGGGGTTGGCCTGCGGGGCCGAAGGCGAGTGTTCTGAGACGTTGAATGCGGCGTGCATGCAGCCACTCTGCCGCGGCGATGAGTATCGCGGCGATGAGTGCTGCGGCGACTGTCAGCCACCACTGGGATTCTGTGAGCTGTCCGGCGTCTACCACGGTGTGTACCTCAATCCGAACGCGGCACCTGCAGTAAGGAGTACGAGGCCGAGTCCGGCGGAGCAGAACGGCGTGAGTGCGTCGACGTATTCGATGCCGATCTGTTCGATTTCAGCGGGTTTCATGGCATCGATACGGCGGAAGACGGTTTCGAGAGCTGCGGGGTCTCCGGAGACAAATGCTTCGCCTCCTGTGGCCTGAGCGATGCCGGAGATTTCAGCGGGAATTTCGGTGTCACCGATGTGAATGGCGAAGAGGACGACGCCGGCGTCCCGGAGTTCTCTGGCGGTCACTTCGTCTGCTCCGTTCATAAGGTCGAAGCTCTGGCCGTCGGAAACGAGGATGACCATACGGTCTCCCTTTTCCTGTTCTTCGAGAAACCCGCGACAGGCAGCGAGTGCCCTGGCAATCATGGTTCCGCCACCGATGGCCCGCTGTGAATCCGGACGCATAAACGGGAGGGAGCATTCGAAGGCGGAGACGTCGCGTGTGAGGGGGCACCAGCGGACGACATCCTGGGCGAAGAATGTGAGTCCGAAGGCGTCACCTTCGCGGAAATGGAGGAACTGGTTGATGGCTTTCATAGACGCATCATACCGGTCTCCTTCGCCGAAGGGTGCGAGCATGCTGCCGGAGCAGTCGACGCAGAACATGATATTGGTGAGGCGTCGCTGGGTGACGGGACTGCCGGTGGTTTGGGGGTGGGCAGCGATGATGATGGCGACAGCGAGGAGCATTGGGAGCAGCGATTCGGCGGCGGTAATGGCGCGGCCGGTGAATGTGCGTGAGGGGCGGGAGCCGAAGTCGATCGGCAAAGCGACTTCGCGGCCACGAAGTTTCCAGAGACGTATCAGCAGGAGTGCCGGCAGCAGCAGTGCAGAGAGCACCCACGGACGCTCAAAGGCAAACAGCAGGGAACTGAAGTCCAGGGCGGCCGAAATCATCTGTCGCTCCTGGCAGCCGATGGTTCGGTCTGGTCCACGATTTGTTGCAGGGGGAGCAGCAGATCGTGGAGTTCGGCGGCATCAGCTCGCCGGGGTCGGTCGTAGAGCCAGCGTTCGAGCTGGCGCAGGAGTGGTCCGGCTTCGGGATCGTCAAGGAGTGTTTGCAGGAGTGCTGCGGGTTCGAGTGTGGTGAGCTTTCGCTGTTCGCGCCAGAAGCCGATGATGGCGGTTTCGAGACTGGCTTTGTCGGCTGTGGACAGTTCGCCTTTCCCGAGCACGGTTTCCAGCTGACTGCGAATCTGTTCGAGTCGACTGCGGCCGGACGACTGTGCTGATCCGGTGCCGGTGGGCTGCGGGCGGAACCAGAGCAGGGCGACGAGGCCTGCGAGCCAGAAGAAAGTCAGCAGTCCCAGCAGCGTGCGATAGCCGCCCACCCAGCCACCGGATGGCGGCCGCAGGTCATTGGGAGTGAAGCGTTCCGGGGCGAGCAGTGAAGTGACCTTCACGGTCAGCTTTGGCAGGTCGGCGGTGGACGTACCGTCGCGGCGACGCAGCCAGCGGGTGAGATCAAATTCGCCGGGCTTTTCACCGCTCCAGGAAAAGTCATAGCGGAACCCGTCGCCATGCGGGTACACGCCGTCAACACGAATGACGATCAGGCCTGCAGATGGTCCGCTGCCGGGGTCGGGGACGAGTTCTGTACCGGGAAAGAAAACCTGACTGATGGGGGCGACCATGCCAACGGGCGCTGAGAGCTGTGCGTTTCCGTCGATCCGTGCCTGCGGGCGTTGGGGGCTGGCGGGAGAGGCGGGCGGTTCTGTTGACTGCGCGAAGAGGATTGCGTGCTGATGCGGAGGCAGTAGGGTGGCGACGAGCGCCGCGCACAGCAGGAGACTGAGTCGAATGATTGCCGGACGTGCAGCTGGAAGACACGCGGAGAATTTCATCGGGCACCTCGATTCCAGACACCGCGGGCTTTGAGGAAGTGGCGGACGAGCGGCAGCCAGTGCTGGTCGGTGCGAACCACCAGATGATCCACTCCTGCTCGTTTGAGTTCCTGCTGGAGTTCGGATTGGGACGTGTGGCAGTCGCTGGAATGTGCTACGAGTGTGCGTCCGGTTTCCGCTTCGACGGCACGAATATAGCCTGCGGCCGGCAGACCGTCTTCGAGCGGATCGCGGAGTTGCAGTACGACACATTCATGTCGCTGACTGAGCTGACGAATTGCCGGGAGGGCCTGTGGGTCGTGGAGATCGCTGAGGATGAACAGCAGGGTGCGGTTGAGCAGTGACGGGGAAAGTCGGTTGAGCCGATCTGAGAGATTGGTGTGTTCGTCGAAGCGACAGCGACGCAGTTGCAGCAGCCACTGCAGAATGGTGTCTCGTGAGAGTGATGGGCGAACATGCAGCGTGGAATCGCCGATCGTGAGCAGACCCACGGGGCTGACGCGATCGAGGCACGCCAGCCCGAGCCCGCCTGCCAGCTGCAGTGCGGTTGCATACTTGCTGCGACGGACGGAAGTGATGGTCATGGATGCGGACGTATCGAGGAGCAGGTAGCAGGGCAGGCGTTTGGGGGTTTCGAATTCGCGAATCCACGGCTTGCCGGTGCGGGCGAGGATTCGCCAGTCGAGTGCGCGGACCGGGTCGCCAGGCTGGTATTGGCGGGACTGGACATATTCGATGCCGCTGCCGCGAAACGGAGATCGATCCGTGCCGTAGCTGAAGCTGTCGGCGAGCTTTCGAACGGCAATCATGAACTGCCGTGCGTCAGGAAGGAGTGTTTGAGGGGCGTCATTGGTCATTGGTCATTGGTCATTGGTCATTGGTCA
>CAZLOQ010000032.1:7580-43204 GCA_964561125.1 uncultured Chitinophaga sp.
TCAACCGCCTCCCATGCGGGCATTGAGGATTTGGTGGAGGACGTGTTTTCCGGTGATCCCGTCGGCGAGGGCTTCGTAGGTGAGTCGGATGCGGTGGAGGATGACATCTTCTGCGAGGGCGAGGATATCTTCGGGTGCGACGTAGGTGCGACCGCGGATGAGGGCGCGTGCGCGGGCGGATTTGATGAGCGAGATGCCAGCGCGGGGGCTGCAGCCGAGTTCGAGTTGGGGGTGGTTGCGGGTGTCATTGACAAGTCGGACGATGTGTTCGATGAAGGTTTCGCTGACGTGCACGGAGTTGACGGCTTCCATGGCCTGGATGAGTTCTTCGGGGCCGCCGACGGGTTGGCGATCGAGCACATCAAATTCGGTTTGCACGACAGCCCCACCATCGCGTCGCTGGATGCCCAGTCCGACGTTTCGGCGGAGGACTTCGCGTTCTTCGTCGGGGGAGGGGTAGTTGAGTCGATGGCAGAGCATGAAGCGATCGAGCTGTGCTTCGGGGAGTTCGAAGGTTCCGGCCTGTTCGACGGGGTTTTGGGTGGCGATGACGAGAAACGGTGCGGGGAGTGAAAAGGTTTCGTCGCCGATGGTGACACGTCGTTCCTGCATGGCTTCGAGGAGGGCACCCTGGACCTTGGGGGCGGCGCGGTTGATTTCGTCGGCGAGGAGCAGGTTGGTGAACACTGGTCCTTTGCGGGTTCTGAACTGGCTGGTGCGTTGATCGAGGATTTCTGAGCCGAGGATATCGGAGGGGAGGAGGTCGATGGTGAACTGGATGCGTGCGAAGTGCAGATCGATGGAGCGTGAGAGGACGGATACGAGGAGAGTTTTTGCGAGACCGGGTACGCCCTGGAGGAGGAGGTGGCCACCGGTGAGGAGTGCGATGAGACAGCGTTCGACGACGATGTCCTGACCGACGACGACCTTACCGACGCGAGCGCGAATGGCATCGAGGTAGCTGATGACTTTGGCAGAATCCGGAGTGGACTGCGATGGAAGGTTCATGAAGGAATGCCTGTTGGTAGCGTTGGAGGCAGCGTTGGCTGAGCCGGTGCGCGTTGGTGGTGGCGTCAGCAGGAGTATTTCGGGGGGAGTTTGTGCGTGGAAAACGTGCAACCGTGGCTAGAAACCGGAGAGATGGCAGGATTCGGGACAGACGTCGTTCAATATAGCGGAGGAGAGAGGCTGTCGCCCGGGGAAATCAGGCAAATCCGGGTGAAATTTTTTTTCCGGTTTCTGTGGAGGTATGCGGCAGAAATGCTGTTCTGAACACAGCCCGACGTAATGGAGCATTTGGCTACCGATATCCTGGTCAATTGTTTTGTCTGTTTTGAGTTGCATTGCCTGATGGTTCGCCGGTTTGATCTTTGAACGAGTGCCCGGTCTTCAACCCGGCGACGAACCACACGAGTGCGACGGCACCGATGAAGAAAACGGAGTCTCCGGGCACACGCATCCAGCGCAGGTTCTGCATCAGGGGAGTTTGCAGGAACTCCGGGCTCCGGGCGTACCAGTAGCCGTGATCGACTGAGGCTGAGGTCTGCATGAGTCCCAGGGGAAGCAGGCTCAGGATGCACATCATCATGAGCCCGCCGTTGAGCGACCAGAACGCGAGCCTGAGGGGGCCCTCTTTCCACTCCTTTCGAGGGATCAGGGCTCGCAGGCAGACCAGCATCAGGCCGATGCCCAGCATGCCATAGACGCCGAACAATGCGGCGTGGCCGTGCAGCGGCGTGGTGTTGAGGCCCTGCATGTAGTAGAGGGCGATGGGCGGGTTAATCATGAAGCCGAAGAGTCCGGCTCCGATGGTGTTCCAGAAGGCGACTGACACAAAGAAGTAAATCGACCACTTGTATCGCTGCACCCAGGGTGTGAGGCGTGATCGTCGCAGGTCCTGGATAGCATCAAAGCCCACGAGCGTGAGCGGGACAACTTCGAGAGCGCTGAACACTGATCCCCAGGCCAGAGCGACCGTGGGTGTGCCTGAGAAGTACAGGTGATGGCACGTTCCAATGATGCCACCTGAAAGAAAGATCGTCGCTGTGAGGAGTGCTGAGGCGGCGGCGATCCCGGGCCGGATCAGACCGAGCCGCATGAAGAAGAAGGCAATGACCGTTGTGGCGAAGACCTCGAAGAAGCCCTCAACCCACAAATGCACGACCCACCACCGCCAGTATTCGACGATCGCGAGGTGCGTGTGCCGGCCCCATGTCAGCCCTGCCCCGTAGAAGAGGGCGATGGCGGCGCTTGCCACGGCCAGCAGTGTTACCAGTTGCTTCTGCTCGCCCGTTCCCTGCAGAGCCGGAAGCAGCACGCGCAGCATCAGGCCAAACCAGAGCAGGAGTCCGGCGAACAGAGCGAGCTGCCAGACTCGTCCCAAATCAACGTATTCGTATCCCTGATGACCGAAGTAAAAGGAAACATCGTCCGTGAGTTTGTTCTGAACGCTCAGCCATTGTCCTGTCAATGAGCCTGCGACAACGATGAGCATGGCTATGAAGAGGATGTTGACGCCCAGGCGCTGGCCCGCTGGCTCGTGCTCGCTGACGAGGGGGCCGATGAATAAGCCAGCGGCCAGCCAGGCTGTCGCAATCCAGAACAGGCCCATCTGAACGTGCCATGTTCGGGTCACGCTGCAGGGCAGCCACTTCGAGAGCGGGATGCCGTAGAAGCCGTCCCCCTGGACGCCGTAGTGTGCCGTCACCACGCCGAGGAGCATCTGGAGCAGGATCAGTGCGGCCACGACCCAGAAATATTTGATAGTGGCCGTTTGTGACGGCGTGGCGACCCATTGCCCGAGGGGGTCGGCTGTGGGCAGGACCGTCTGTTCTTCCTCGGTCCTGCGTGCAGCGTACCACCACAGCATCGCTGAGATGCCCGCCAGAAGCATGAGGATGCTCACGCCGGTCCAGACGACCGTTTCTCCGGTGGGTCGATTTCCAACCAAAGGCTCATACGGCCAGTTGTGGGTGTAGGTGATGTGGTCGTTGGGACGGTTCGTACTGGCCGCCCAGGAAGACCAGAAGAAGAAGGCCGAGAGCTTCTTCAGGCGGTCGGGATTACTGACAGCTCCGGCCGGGATAGCGTATTCGGCCCTGCCATTGGCGAACACGTCGGAGTAGTGCCTGAGATTGGCCTGAAACGCTTCGGCTCGAACAGGTGAGACGGTCACGGTTCCGGTGCTGACGTCATAGCTGTTGGTCCGCAGCTCCTTCGCTAAACGCCCCTGAAGCCGGGCCTGCTGCTCACCATCGAGCTCGCCGTAGTTACTTTTGAACTCCTTGTTTGCCCAGTGGTCGAGCTCGTTTTCAGCGACCAGCACCGTACCGTCCGTTGCCACGACTCTGGATGGAATTGGAGGCTTTTCCTGATAGATGCGAGTCCCGATCCAGCCGAGGACAAGAAATGAGACGAGCACTACCAGGCAGAAGCCGCTCCATAACCGTCGCATGCTGATCTCCGTGTATCCTGCAGGTCACTTCTTCGAGTTGTGATTGTACCCGACACAGGTGCACGTGGTGTGTGGACGGCCTGAAAAGGCCGTCCATCACTGGGGTGAATTTCGCTGGTGACATGCTGGCAGAGTGAGAACCAATGTGGTTCGCCTGTTTCGCCGCGTGGAGCGTGATCCGGGCCATCGGTGTGGTGTTTGCGATATTCGTGCCAGTTGATTTCGACGGGCTTTTCGGAAGTCGGACTGGCGTCGACTCATGCGGACGCGTAACCTTCAGGGTTCCTGCTGAATACTCCCCGCGCCCGCTCGGATCTCACCCGCCTCCACGAAAGCCCGCAACGATGTTCAGGATCTTTCTGCTGCTGATTCAGGCTGCGTTGTCTGTACCGTCCGACGATGTCCCGGAATTCTCCGGCTCTGGTCGCGCCTTTCTGCAGAAGTACTGTTTCAGTTGTCACAACGAACAGGAAAAGAACGCCGAATTGTCGCTGGAGTCGCTGGTGGATTCTGCTGCGGTGGTGAAGCAGCGTCAGGTGACCGACAAGGTGCTGCGGGTACTTGCGGCGGGCGAGATGCCTCCGCAGGATGCTGCAGTGCGACCGACCGGCGAAGAATCCGACAACCTCCGCAGTCAGCTCATCGCCATCCTGGATCATGCCGACCGCAATGCAAGTCCGGATCCGGGTCGAGTCACCATGCGGCGGCTCAATCGACTTGAATACCGCAACACGATTCGGGATCTGATGGGTGTGAGTTTCGATCCGTCGGCCGACTTCCCGGCAGACGACATTGGTCATGGCTTTGACAATATCGGTGATGTGCTGACGCTTTCACCGGTGCTGATGGAGCGTTATCTGGCGGCGGCAGAGACGATTGTGGAGCAGGCCATCAAGTCTGTTCTGCCGCCGGTTGTAAAGCGACATCTGTCGTCCACTTATACAGAACCGGCATCGGGCGACGTCGCTTCAAAGCTCATGGAAAACGGCTACCGTCGCATGGCATCAGACGGCACCGAACCGATCGTCACGGGACCACTGCACACGCCATATAAATGGGAAGACGGTGACTACACATTTCGCACCAAAGTCTACGGTCGCAGCGGTACAGATCAGCCGGTCAGAATTGCGGTGCTCCTGCAGGGCCCGCAGCTGGCCGAGCGTTCAACGGATGAAGAGCTGTCAACGCTTGCCGGGAGCGTTCTGAAGCCTGCCAGGATCCTGCAGACGTTTGAGGTGCGGGCAACGGAGCGGGACAAGGCGGAGACGATTGAGTTGGCTGTGCCGTCCATCGGCGGCCGGGAACGTCTGATGATCGCCATCGTGCGTCCACCGGAGGGACAGCCTGCGGCAACGCTGTGGGTTGAATACTTCGCGCTCGACGGGCCGCTCGACACTCGCCCGGCGTCGCACCGCGCACTGCTCGCCTGTGACCCCGCAAAAGCTCAACCGGACCAGACCCGCGAAGTGCTCCGGCGGTTTCTGCGGCGTGCATGGCGGCGTTCTGTGACTCCTGAAGAAGTCGAACGCGTTTCAGCGCTGACTGATGAGGCGGTCGCGGCCGGAGAATCGTGGGAAAGCGGCATTCAGCTGGCGATGCAGGCTGTTCTGTGTTCACCTGGCTTTCTGTTTCGTGTGGAACAGGACCCCAGCCCCGACAGTTCTGAAATCCGGCCGCTCACCGAACATCAGCTTGCTTCCCGTCTGTCGTATTTCCTGTGGAGCAGCATGCCGGATGACGCCCTGCTGGATCTGGCGGACGCCGGTCAGCTCAGCAGTCAGCTGGTTCAGCAGGTCCGCAGAATGCTGGCTGCCCCTCAATCCGCAGCATTTATCCAAAGTTTTTCGCTGCAGTGGCTGCAGCTGCAGCGGCTTGATATCGCAGCCCCGGATGCGGCGCTGTTTCCTTCTTTCACCGCAGAGTTGCGGGCTGCGATGAAGCGCGAGACAGAACTTTTTGTGGATGCCATTGTCCGCGAGAATCGCAGTTTGACGGATCTGATCGCGGCGGACTTCACCTTCCTCAACGAACCGCTCGCCCGCCACTACGGCATCAGCGATACACTGGGAAACCGCGAAGGGCAGCCCGATCCGAAACCCGGCGGGCAGCCAATTCGAGGCCAGGAATTTGTCCGTGTTTCGCTTCAGGATGCACAGCGCGGCGGACTGCTGACACAGGCCGGGATCCTCACGGTGACCAGCAATCCCACGCGAACGTCTCCCGTCAAGCGTGGTCGCTGGCTGCTGGAACAAATCCTTGGTTCCCCCCCGCCCGCACCCCCGCCGAATGTCCCGGAACTCCCTGCTTCTGCTGCCGATGCCGCGACCGCTTCGCTCAGACAACGCATGGAAATCCATCGCACCAACCCTGCCTGCGCGAACTGTCACGCCAAAATGGATCCCCTCGGTTTTGCTCTGGAAAACTATGATGCCGTCGGTCGGTTCCGAACCCAGGATGGCAGTTTTCCAATTGACCCCGCGGGTGAGCTTCCCGATGGCACCAAATTCTCCGGCCCGGCTGAACTCCGCCAGGCCATCCTCAGCCGTCGCGAGGAGCTGGCACGCTGCCTCTGTGAAAAACTGCTGACCTACGCCATTGGCCGCGGTCTGGAATACTATGACCGCCCCGTGATCGAGAAGATCCTGCAGAATACTGCTGCTGAGGAAAACCGCGTCGGGACGCTGATTGAACAGATCGTCCTCAGCGAAGCGTTTCGGCTGCGTCGAAACGCTGAATGACGGTTTGTCTCAAGGTGCGCCTGACCTGGGGTTCGTCGCCCCGAATCGGGGGCTCCTGCGGTGGTTGCAGGATTACCAGCCGAGTACCCAGGCGAAGATCAGGGGAGCGACGATCGTGGCGTCGGATTCGATGATGAACTTGGGGGTCTCGACGCCCAGCTTGCCCCACGTGATTTTTTCGTTGGGGACGGCACCGGAGTAGCTGCCGTAGCTGGTGGTTGAATCGCTGATCTGGCAGAAGTAATCCCAGAGCGGCACGTTATCGCGTTCGAGATCCTGATGGAGCATAGGAACAACGCAGATGGGGAAGTCGCCCGCAATGCCTCCGCCGATCTGGAACATTCCCAGCCGGCTGGCGGCGGTGGTGCGGGTGTAGAAATCGGCCAGCCAGGTCATGTATTCGATACCGGTGCGCACGGTGTGAACGTTCTTTACGTCACCCCGAATAACAGCAGCGGCATACATATTTCCAAGCGTTGCATCTTCCCAGCCGGGCACGATGATGGGCAGATTTTTTTCTGCAGCTGCGAGCATCCAGGAGTCTTTGGGGTCGATCTGGTAGAACTCGCGGTACTTTCCGCTGAGCAGGACCTGATAGAAGAATTCGTGGGGAAAGAAACGCTGGCCTGCGCGGTCTGCGGCGGTCCAGACTTCCAGCATGGCTTTTTCCATCCGCCGCATGGCTTCGCCTTCGGGGATGCAGGTATCGGTGACGCGATTCATGTGGCGGCTGAGGAGTGCTTCTTCGTCGGCGGCGCTGAGTTGTCGGTAGTGCGGGACACGTTCGTAGAAGTCGTGAGCCACGAGGTTGAAGACGTCTTCTTCGAGGTTGGCACCGGTGCAGGAGATGAGATGCACTTTGTCCTGGCGGATCATTTCGGCGAGTGAGAGCCCGAGTTCTGCGGTGCTCATTGCACCTGCGAGGCAGACCATCATGCGGCCGCCGGATTCGAGATGCCTGGTGTAGCCTTTGGCGGCGTCAACAAGTGCAGCAGCATTGAAGTGGCGATAGTGATGCTGAATAAACTGGCTGACGGGGCCGCGAGGATTGCTGGGGGACATGGCAGTCTGCAGGGGAAATGGGGACAGGGACGGGGAGAGAAGGTTACACTGATGCCGGGATGCGGGATATGACGCTGGAGCCGGGACATGTGGACGATGTGTCGGTCCGCATCTTATCGGTGGCGGGCTGGAGTTCCACCGGGTGGGTCAGAATTCAAGCGTTTCGAGGTCGGCGACGAGCTGATCCATTTCTTCACGGTGCTTCTGGCGGATACCGACGCTCATGCCGACCGCCTGTCGGCCATCGAGGATCAGTTCGCGGTCACGTTCGAGGACGGCCATTTCGATGGCAGATTCACCGGAATCGCCGCCGAAGAGCTTGCTGAGGTCGATCTTCAGGCCGCCCACTTCGCCTTCGGCACCGGCGATTGCTGCGGTTTTATGGTGCGGAAAAATAATGGCATTGGCCGGACAGACGCGACTGCAGGCGGGACAGCCTTTCTTGCAGCTGTCCTGCTGTTCGACGAGGATGCGGTCGAGCGCATCGACGCCGTAGACGCCGAACAGACAGAAGTCGATGCATTCCATGCAATTGGTGCAGCGGCTGTAATCGATGACCGGGTACCAGCGACGGCCGGTGTCTTCCGGGAGCAGCGATTTGTCCTCGAGTGTGGCGGTCCCGGCATCAAAGGCGCGGCGGGCCTGCAGCAGACGTTCAGGCTGCAGGTAACGCTGCAGCTGGTCGGCCGAAGGTGCTCCGCGAATCCACGCCATCAGGCCGGCTTCGTCGCTGCTGACCCCGGCGAGCACGGCTGGTGAGGTTTCAGGTTGCCGGGCTGCCTGTTCGCTGCGGATCCGCTGAATTTCTGTGAGACATTCGCTGGCGGACTTTGGCACCCGCAGGTCAATGCACCAGATGTTTCGGGGCGGGACATCGACACTGCCGATGCCTGCGGCGGGCGAATCAGAATTGCGACCGTCTTCGCCGCCGTCGTCGTCGTCCTCATCGTCGTCGGATTCTTCCTCGGCCTGGAGCAGTGTTTGCGCGACCTGGCCGCGGACACCGGCGCGATCGAGAGTCCAGCGGATGGCTCGTTCATAGAGCCAGCTGAAGACGACCACATCACCCGGAACTTCCCGGAGGAATTGAAAGCCGGAATGATTCTGGGGCATGTCGTAGAGGTGGGGCACGAGCGTGACGGAGACGCCGCTTTCGTGGAGCAGGCCGGAGGCGATGTCTTCTTCCAGCTTGCGCCGGGAGGGATTGCGGCCCTGAGCCTGTGATATGACGACTGTGAGCATTTGCGGATGTCAGCCTTCGTTCATCTGGCCCTTAATCGTCCGCTGGGCATCGTCCCAGGCGGTGTGCAGATACGTGACGTAGTCGGCGGCGGTGAGCAGTTCGGTGTGGGGCAGGAATTCATACAGCCACCCGGAATTGTAGCTGTCTGCGTTGATGCCGGAAGGATCTCTGAGCAGTTCCGGGTTGAATCGCAGGATCCGGCCCTCGCATGGGGGAAACAAAGCTGACACCGCCTTGGCACTTTCGATTTCGCCGATTTCCTGGCGGTCCCGGACGGTTGCGTTTTCGTCGACCGACCATTCAAGGAAGTAAACATCCTGGAGCAGTCGGACGGAATAGCTGGTGAAACCCACGCGAAAAATGCTGTCTGCGATCGGCTGCAGCCACAGATGCCGACGTGAATAGAGCCGATCTGTGGGGAATTCGGCCCGGTACTGTCCCATCATAAACACGAGCGACTGTGTCATGGACTACACCGCCGGTTTCAGATCCGCAGTGACCCCCAGAGGCCGACCGATCGCCTCGATCTCCTGCAGCAGTTGTTCGTGATTGAAGTTGTTGGGCAGTGCCAGCCGCAGGATCATTTCGAATGCATGCCCTTCTTCGGTGCGTACTGCATGCATCCCCGTAATGTCGATGCCTCGACGCGCGATCACCTGGCTGAGCCCCCGGAGCACACCGGCTTCGTTGCGACCACCAACCCGCAGCCGGAACTGACGCGTTCCCGAAGAAGCGGCCACGTGCACGGGAATCTGCGTTTCAGGATCCCGCACCGACAATTCAATCCCGAACGGACGACAGACGTCCTGCAAATGCCCGCGAATGAGTTCCGCGTCGAGCGTACCGGGAAATTCAGCGGAAAAAATCATAGTGAAATAGCCGCGCACCACGGTCTGGCTGGCTTCCCGCAGGTCACCGCCGAGTTCGGACATGGCTTTTGTGACCGCCGCCAGAATCCCGGCGCGGTTGGCAGCAGCCATGATGATGATCCATTCCTTTGATGCTGAAGCGGTCACTGATCACTTTCGAAAACAGACGCAACTGGAATTGACGTCCAGCATACCGTTCGCGACGCCGGAGGCAAACCCAAAGGACGGGTTCCGGGAGTGATTGATGCAAACTGCGAAGAGCATGCCATGAAATACTGAGCCAATGTTCATGGGACAAACGCGAATTCAGGGGAATTCAGCAGCACCCAGAGCACGTCTTCGGCGGTGGTGCGCCAGGATTGGGTGAGCCGTTCTGTTGGGGGATCGCCGAGGCGGGCGGCTTCTTCCTGTTCGTGCTTCTGACGCGTCGCGGCGGCGTTGAGATGGTTGGACCAGCTGACGGAGTTGCGTTTGGGCTGAGGCGGATGCGGTTTCGCCCCCGGAACCACTCGATCGGCAAACCCCTCAGCCAGTTCCTCACTGAACTGCTGCAGTTCGGCAGCGGACGGCTGGCGGCCGAGCACGCGTTGAAAGAGCAGTTCTGTGAACTGTTGCGGAGTTGCGGCGGTGAGCGCCAGTTCGGTGAGTTCCGTGTTGTCGCTCAGCTGAACAAGGCGATGTCCGGCGTTGCCGTTGGCGAGTGTGAGCGGCTGCAGTACGGTGGCCTGGTCGTCGCGACTGGTGGCCGAGAAGGGCCGCGAATCGCGCCAGCCGAAGACGGTGAGCAGATCGATGAGACTTTGGGCGACGGGGAGTGCCAGTGCAGGGCGGTCGCGTTCGTTGGAGAGTGAACACAGGTGCCAGGCGCGGGATGGAGAACCGAGGTTGAGAAAGGAGTCGTCCGGGCGGCGGCCTTCGGGGTCGAGGGTGAGCATTTCTGCGTCGAAGGTCTTACCGGCGGCAGAATACAGCGAATCGAGCAGTTGTTCGGCTGTCATCCTCCGCAGGGACTGGGCGCCGAAGTGTCGAACGACGGGGGAGTCTTCGGGGGCAGTGATTCGCTGCCAGGCAGCAGTGTTGAAAATCAGACGGGCGCTGGCACGCAGGTCGTACCCGGATGCCATGTGGTGGGCCGCAAGCAGTTCCAGGAGTGCCGCATGGTCGCCGGTGCCGCTGTCCCAGTTGTCCGGGTCGGGCATCAGGCCATGTCCGAAGAGCCGGGTCCAGAGGCGATTGGTCATCACCTCGGCGAAATTCGACTGTGTGGGGTGCGTGAGATGCAGCGCGAGCTGTTCGCGGGTGTCAGCGGGGTTACGCAGGAGCACGTCCCGGAGCCGGGCGGCAGCAGCGGCGGTCTCTTCCGGGTTGACAAAAGGCCAGGCGGGATCGACGGCGGTGCCCGGTTCGATGCTGACGGTAATCAGAGGTGAACGAGTGCCGTCGGGACGTTTGGGAACGCTGCTGGTTGTCGGCACGGGGACGGGAGCGCGGTTGAGCAGTGCAGCCATCGCGAAGAGCTGCTGCTGGGAGAATTCGTTGACGGGTGAATCGTGGCAGCGGGCACATTTGAGACTGCGTGCACCAAAGGCCGATGCGAGCACGATGGCACGTTCGGCGAAGGGTACGTCGTTCTGAGAAGCCATGGCGAAGCCTGCAGGGCCTCCGCCGAGGCGACTGCCCTTCATCTGCACCAGTTCTGTGGCAAACCAGTCGGTCGGTTTGTGATCCCGGAAGGATTCGTAAATCCACCAGCGGAACGGACCGGAATTGTTGAGTTCGGGCTTGAGGATACCGGGGTTTTCGGCGAGCACATCCTGCCAGTAGGAGACCCAGTGGTCTGCCCAGCGGGGGTCTTCAAGATAGCGGTCGATTGCCATACTGCGGCGGGTTTCGACGGGCTGTTCAAGGAACCACCGCATTTCGTCCGGGGACGGAATCACGCCGACGGTGTTCAAAGCGAGTCGTCGCAGGAAGGTGAAGTCGTCGGCGAGCGGCAGCGGGGCGAGGTTCTGGCTGGTGAGTGCGGACTGCAGCCGGGCATCGATGTCGGCGGAGGTCAGGCTGGCAGCGGCGGCCGGGCCTGGCAGTTCGCGGATGCGGGCATGCCGCTGCTTCCAGTACTGCTGTTCGTCTGCCGACAGACGCTGACGCTCGGCTGCATCAATCTTCTGCAGGCGGATGTATTCGTCGGCAATGAACGGACGCCAGGCAGCTTCGGTGAGCAGCTGAGGTGAATTGCTGAAGCTCAGCAGCTGGAAGCCGGTTTCCGCTGAACCGATGGCGACCAGCGTTTCTCCCAGTTCCACCCGCATGTTCTTTCCCCCGGCGACGACTTCGAATTCCAGCACGTGCGGTCCGGCCGACAGTTCCACCGGGGCAACGGCTTCCTGGTCTCCGGCGGGCACAGGGTGCATGGCGGGATAGAGCGGTTCAGGGGGTTCCGGAACTTCCTGGTGACCATCTGAAGCGTAGGGGGCCTGAGTGAGCCGCAGGACTTCATGGCCGTCGACAAGCAGCCGCGCGGCGGAACGGGCGCGAATGAGCAGGCTGGTGCGGAGTTCAGGAGTGGTGAGCTGCAGTCGCATCCGGACGATGCTGGGATTGCTGCGATCACCGATGGTTCCTCCAGGAATGTATTTGCGAGGCACTCGCAGCAGGGCCGTGGAGGACTGTGTCCACTGCTGCGTAATGCGGGTGCGGTCGCGATTCCATGGGTCCGACTGCCTGACGTTTTCGCGGATGTCGACGAAAACGGTATTTGCCGGGAGTTGCGTGGTGGCGACTTCCGGGAGCGACTGTGTGCGGCGAGTGGTTCTGGAACGCTGCTGAATTTCGGCGTCGGTGAGTGCGCGGCGGTAGATCCGCAGGTCGTCCAGCAGGCCCTGATAGGTGTTACCCGGATTGCCCCCGGAAGCGGAGCCGATCCAGAGCTGGTCGTCGTCGCTGTAGGGGGCACGGGAGAAGGTCTTTCCACCCATATCCCAGGTGCCGTCTGTGGGTTCGCCGTCAATCCATGCCACAGGTGGCTGGTTGCTGCCGAAACGAAAAGAAACGGCGACGTGATGCCAGTCGTCGTCGGGGGTGAAACCGGCGGTGGAATTCCAGCGGTGCAGTTCGCCGGGAGCATCGGGCTGATCGGCCGAACGGAACAGAAAACTGACGCGAACCGTGCCACCCATGCCACGCAGCCGCAGTGCCCAGCTTTGGTTGTCGCGGAGCGTTCCGGGGAGTCCGGTGCGGCCTTTGCCAACCAGATACACCTGCTGACCGTCGGTTACGGATGATGTGCGAACCCAGGCTTCAAGGCCCAGATTGTCGCCGGACTGCATGTCCAGTTGCGCGTCAGCTGAGTCGTTAAACTGCAGCCACGAACGGCCGTCCAGAGACAGCGCGGTGTTGTCTGGGGAGAATGCTGGGAACACCGGAGGACGCGGGCCCGGGACACCCGACTGAAGTGCTCCTTTGACTGCCTGCGGGGCAAGCGTCCCGGTGGTGGACTGGTAGTGGGAGCTCTGGAAGTCCCAGTGATGCAGTGGCAAAGCCGGCTGAGCAGTGGACGGTTCGTCCCCGGCAGCCGGCAGAATGTGGAAGATGGCGATGCTGAGCAGCGCGAGCTGAACCGGTGATGTGACACCCATGGCCGGGCTCCTGTGGGATTGACTGTGATCGCGGCCGATGACCTGCAAACACACTCAGATTATCAGCACAGGAGGAGGCTGTCAGCAGCGGAGTGGCGGCTAGTCGTCGTATTCGACGGAAATCATGCCGTTCTTCGATACAATTTCCACGTCGAGTTCCCTGAAGCAGAGGTCCACACGAGTGTGGCAGCGGGAGACTTCAACCTTGCGTGGCGGGACCGGCGGAACCAGAATCTGCACATACACCAGCCGATCAGCGTCGTGCTCACACAACGCGGGGTCACGCACCGCCACGATCACCGGCACAAAGTCGCCACAGATATTGTCGGCACCCCGAACACGAACGCAGGTCGCCAGCGGAACCCGGCAATGGACGATTTCTCCGACCTGATGCATGGGTACGAACGCAGGCACGGGTACGAACGCAGGCACGGGCACGGGAGCCGGAACGGGTATCGGGCGGGGCCGGGGTGCCCCATAGACTCCGCTGAACCGCTCAGTTCCCACACTGAATGACAGCTCCGCCGAACGGCGCTCTTCAATCCAGCCGGGGCCGGGGGAGTACTCCGGGCGAAAGGCAGGGCGGTCACTGCGGGGGCTGCGATCCAGTCGGTCGTCAAAACGACCGGCATCGGGCTGACGGAGACTGCCGGAAGGCCCGCGACTTCGCGAAGGAGTTCGGCTGTTCCGGTCCAGAGCCCGATCTCCCCACTCCTGCTCGTCATTCCGCTTCCGCGCTTCCCGCGATGTTCTGCCAGCAGACTGCAGCAGGGCGTCCTGGGTCCGCTCACGTCCCCCGCGGTCAGATCGGGAGACACCGGAACGATCCTGAGCCACCAACTGAACAAGCCGCAGCAGACTGTTGAGGTCGTCAGCAAATCCGACGCCGGTCCACAGAAGTACTGCTGTTCCACACACCAGGCGAGTCACCAATGTCTGTGTCTTCATGTCTGTTCTCCGTCGAGGTTGTCTTCAAACGTTGAGATTGTTTGTAAACCCGGGGTCGCCAACGCGAATGACAGACTGAAGTGCGAACACTGTGCCAGGTGCCTCCTGATTGTTTGTAAGTCGTTTCTGGAAAGGTCTTTACGCTTTTTCTGCAAGCACAATTCACTGGCAGAGATTGATATCAAAATGATGTCGTCCGCCGTGTCATTTTGACTCTGATGGCAGAGTCCGTGGTTCCGTGGCGATGAGGAATGTGCGGGAATCGGCCGCTGCACGCCGGGGCATTATGTGAGTGATTCGAGTGAGGCGCCGCGGTAACTGGCGTCCAGCAGCTCGATCGGGTGCAGTACCGGAATGCTGAGCGACTGTTGCAGCAGATGCGCCTGCAGCTGCAGCGAACAACCGGCGTTTGCGGAGGCTATGACGTGAGGATTTACAGTCAGCAGGTTGCGGAGCTTGCGGCGGCCGAGTCGATCAGCCATTTCGGGCTGGGTGAGATTATAGGTGCCGGCCGCGCCGCAGCAGAGTTCGGGTTCTGCGATGGGTTTCACCTGAATTCCGGGAATCAGCCTGAGCAGATCGCGGGGTTGTCGCTGGATCTTTTGTGCGTGCTGCAAATGGCAGGCATCCTGCAGCGCGACGACGGCATCGATGTGTCCCGTGGGAAGCACCGGCCCGAGGTGCATGAGAAATTCATGAATATCACGCACCTTGCCCGAGAATTTCCCGGGGCCGTCCGCGGCAGACTCCGGCTGCAGTTCATGGGCGATATGTCCGTAGTCCTTCAGCATTGAGCCGCAGCCGGCGACATTGACGATGACGGCGTCGAGCGACGGATCGCTGAAGGCCTTTGCGTTGGTTTCCATGAGTTCCAGCGCAGGTTCAGCAGCCCCCGAATGATAGTGAATTGCGCCACAGCAGGCCTGGGTGCGCGGAATGAACACGTCGCACCCATTCTGCTGCAGCACTCTGGCCGTGGCCCAGTGCACATGTCGAAACATGGCATCCGCCACGCAGCCGATGAACAGCGCCACTTTTGCGCGGCGAGTACCGATTGCCGGGAGGAATTCCGGGAGTGCCGGAGGCAGCGGACGAAGCCGCGGGAGCTGGGCTTCCATACGCTGCAGTCGCTGCGGGAGCAGACGTGTGAGTCCCGTTCGACGGGCGAGCCGATCCAGCCCCAGTCGCTGCATGATCCGCGCCGGAAACAGCGCCAGGTGCAGACGGCTGCGATGGGGAAAAAGGCCATACAGTATCCAGCGATGAAACCAGTCTTCGCTGCGTTTCGTTTCCACCGGTGTGGCTGCACTGCCGGTGTGATCAGAGCCTCCGGAAACGGGTGCGGCAGCGGCCGACAGCCGGGAGGGATCCTGCATTTCCACGCGGAAGGGTTCGAGCAGTCGACCGTACTGCACGCCGCTTGGACACGCCGTTTCACAGCTGCGGCAGTCGAGACATGAATCGAGGTGTCCGCGAACGGCGGGGGTGAGTGGCAGGCGACCATCGACCACGGCCCGCATCAGGTAAATGCGTCCTCGCGGACTGTCGTTCTCGTTACCGGTTTCCACGTATGTCGGGCAGGCTGCGGTACACAAACCGCAGTGCACACAGTCCAGAAATCGCTCATAGGGGATGGACTGGCCGATGACAGGGGGTGCCGCAGGAGCAGAAACAGAAGCGGAAACAGAAACAGAAACAGAGGCGGATTTGGAAGCCGTCATTGAGAAGGTCCTTGTGACTGCGGGAGTGCGGTCAGGTGTGATCTGGTCCTGAGTTCACTGCTGAGTGTCAGAGCCGGCGGTAGCGAGTGCCTGCTGCAGGGCAGCGGACAGCTGCTGAACGCTCATCGTAGGCCGTGTGCTGAACGCTGTGTTTCCCTTGAGCACGCGGAGGCTTCCGCCAGGGGGGGCGAGGAGCGGCTGGAGTTGTCCCAGAGTGGCTGATTCGTCAACGTGATGTCCTGCCGGGGGCGAGATAAACAGGACCCCGTTGCCCGCGCGCCCGAAAATCTCACAGCCCGCGATGCTGGCCTGTTCAACCGCGGAAGCGACTCGTGACGGCAGAATGGTCATGCGGCTCAGCCACGCGACATCCGGCCGGGGGCAGGCGGCCTGTTGAGCGATGCGGCACCATTCCGCGGACGAACCGGACTGTTCGAGCGGCTGCAGGTGACAGGTGCAGGCAGCGAGCTCTGCGGCGATGGTCTTCAGCTGCCACTGACAGGCCTCGGGCGGGCCTTCGAAGCCAATCAGGAGATGGGCTGCAGCGGGCGGGCCGGAGGTGCTGCGCGGGAGATCCGGAAATGCGCTGCTGAGCAGTCGCCGGGCTGCGACGTGGTTGAGCACATCAAGGATGACCGGGGTGGTGGCAGATGTGTTGAGTCTGTCGAGGGCGGCGGCAAGCTGGGGGAAATCAGAGCATGCTGCTGCGGTCAGAGCAGTTGCCGGGGGCAGGGGGCGAAGCTTCAGGGTGACGGCCGTGACCTGCCCCAGAAGACCACCGGACCCCACAAGGAGTCGGCAGAGGTCATAGCCGGCCACGTTTTTCACAACGCGCCCGCCTGCATGAAAAAGCCGGCCATGTCCATCCAGCGCTTCAATTCCGATAACGTAGTCTCGAAGCGTACCGCAGCCGTACTGACGCGGTCCGGCGACGTCGTGCATCACGAGTTCCCCGACTGTCTGATTGTCGTCCGCTGCGTCAATCGGGAGTTGCTGGTGGTTTTGAGCCAGCACGGAGTTGAGCTGGCCGATGGTCAGTTCAGCGCGAACCGTAATCGTCATGTCGTCAACCGGGTAATCCACGACAAAGCCGGAATGGCTGGGGTCCTGAGGTGATGAGTTCATGCGAAGGTGCGCAAAAGAGGGCCTGAAATCAGAATCAGCGCGTAAAAAAACCTCTGCCAGGTGTGCTGAGCAAACGTTGTTGACGCCCTTTGGTCAGAATGAATAGGTGGGCACCCGACGCCCGGGTCATGTGATCCGAGACATGGTCGGCGTGACAGTCGGCCGGGATCAGACCGGGTTCCCTATGGTTATTATCTGTAGGGTCAACTTGTTGTGCTGCAGACAGAGCTGCCAGAGGAGTCTTCGCGTTGCGAATACATGGACGATACGGTTCCCTGCGACTGCATGCAAGCGTTTCCCGGAAAGGAAAGTCGTCAGGGGCGATGAAGTTTGAAGCGTAGCGACGGGGAAGACCAGGGTCTCTGGTGAGATCGGCGAAGATCAGCCGGATGGGGGCTGTCGCGGGAGCACGCGTGTTGTGCCGTTGGGAATCTGAGCTTCTTCGGAGTACATACGACGATTGAAGTTGCTTTCCAGCTCTTCGATCCAGCGACGGAGTTCCGTTCCGTATTCGTCGGCGAGGTCGCTTTTGACGAGATCCTTCAGAAATCCGGCAGCACCGTCATCGGAAAGTTCAGCTTCCTCGGCACCGCTGAAACGTTGTTGCGGATCCGGGTGCACAAGTCCCCGAAGGAGCCGAATGAGCGCTTCGCTGAACTGGAATTCTTCGAGCGGGAGCAGACCGGGAAGGCGGTCCAGCAGATGCAGCTTGGCCTGAACAAGCTGATCGAAACTGAGCCCCGCGAACGGCCTGAATCCTGACAGCATCTCGATGAGCATGTAGCCGAGGCTGGCGAGGTCCGACTGGGGTGTCGCCCGTTGTCCGGTGAGCACTTCAGGGGCTGCGTATTCAAGTGTGCAGGGCTGCCCTTCCGGGGGACGACCCACCCAGAATGCCGAACCAATGTCGATAATTTTCACCTGACCGGTTCGCTTCACCATGATGTTGGAAGGCTTCAGGTCGCAGTGAATCAGGCCCCCCCTGTGCAGCGCCGCGATGCCCTCCAGACATTCACGCAGAATGGCGACGGCCATGCCCGGCTTGAGCCGACAGTCAACCTCGCCGGATGTGATCACACGCTCGTTAATGCTTGCCCAACGACGTTCCGTGACCGCGTCCTGCACAATTTCCAGACTGTCACGACGCAGAATGTGCAACAGATCGAAGCCGTCGATCCATTCCATTTCGAGCACGTAAATGCCCTGATCAAGCTGAAAGGAATGCACGTTTACAAGGTGGTCCACCTGAATGCGGGCCACCAGTGCCGCCACCTCTGCCATCCGGTACATCTCGCGGTCGTAGTGCCCGGGCGATTCAAAGGCCGCCGGCGAAAAGAACTTCAGCGCCACCGGAATGCTGAATGCCGCCGCACCGCGACGCTCAGCCAGCATCACGCTTCCCTGCCCACCGGTCCCCAGTCGCTTCAGGAAAGAACGCTCGGACGTCCACTGAATGCCGGGGCGCTGGAGCAGTCCGCTGTAGAGCTGCTGCAGAGCCGCCACGGATTCGCTGGCGGGGCGGTCGATGGAGGAAGTCGTAGTCAAACGCCAGCTGCTTTGGGAGAGGAAACGGAAAAGTCGGTGCTCTGCAACCGATACTGGCCACAATTCGCAGCAGCGGACAGAGGGAAAAGCAAATTTCCTGAGGAAACAGGAAAATTCCGGGAGTCCTCGACAGGGAGGTGGTGAAACAGCTACCCGGCGGAAAACGGAGGAGCTGTGCGCATTCCCGCGCGCAACACCTCAGACGCCGAAACAGCCCGAACATTCTGGAATAACCCTTAAAAATCCCCCAGATTCCTGATTTTGGGATCAAATCGTACCCAGTCACAGTCACGGAATTGACAATACCCCCCACACACCCACAAATTCACCGCATCCGCAACATTCCACACAAACCTCCCTCGCGCCCCAATCGCCCCAGGCAACCTGATTTTCGCCAGCCTTTCTGCTGGAGTCAGGATTTGCTTAACCTATACTGCACACGTTCTGACCTGCACCGCAGGTCCTGCACTGCGTTCCAGGAATCATTCCGTCCGGAGTTCCATCCATGAAACATCTCTTCTTCTCTTTGATCCTGCTCGCCTTCACCTGCAGTGGCATCCACGCGGGTGACAAAGGCTGTTTCCTCTTCCAGTCCAGGAATGCCAAACGCACCACAACCAGCTGCGTCGCATCCGCCGGTGCCCCCGCGGCAACTCGCGGTCAGTTCTACAAGGCCAAGGACGGTTCCATTCGCGAAATGCGAGCCTATTGGGATGCCGTGAACCGCGCAGACGACGCCGACGCACTCGAACCGGCACTCCAGCAAACCCAGGAAGAACTGGCCGCCGTCAAAACTCAGGCCGAACAGGCCGCCGCTGCTCTGGCTGCCGCAAAAGCCGAAGCCGAAACGCTCCGCCAGGAACTCGCCAAACTCACCGCCGCCATGGAAGCACAGTCCGCCGATTTGAAGAAACAGATCGAATCCGCCAAAACTGCTGCCGCAGGTCAGAAAGACCGGGCAGACAAAGCCGAAGCCGCCCATAAGGCCGCGGTTGATGAAGTCGCCACGCTCCGTGAAGACGCCAAACGTAACTCCGAAACACTCGAAAAAACCAAAGCAGAGCTCAAAGCTGCTCTCGCCGAACGTGACGGACTGGCCGTGAAGGCCGAAGCCCTCCAGAAATCGCTGACCGCCGCTGAAACCTCCTCAAAGGAAGCACAGGAACAGATAGAGAAACTCAAAAAGGCCGCCGAAGAGGCCGCCAAAAATGCCGACAAACCCGCCGCCGGTGAACCCGGTGCTGCTCAACCCAACGATGCTCCCAAAGCAGACGGTGACCAGCCCGGCGATAACGCCGGTAACTGATTGTCCCGACGTACGCTTTCCTGAAACGCTCGCCCTTCAGCCGCTCGACTCAAATCGAGCGGCTGTTTTCTTTAAGCGGTCTCGACTGAGGCCCCTGCCGTCACACCGTTCATTACCCGGGGGATTGACATCAGGTGCACGCCGATGTATTCACTCGCCGTGGTCCCGCACCGCAGCTTGTTTTCGCTTCCCGCCACTTCTGAATGTCCCGCCCGCCCACCCGCTGGAGCTCGTCTCATGTTCGCAGTCAGCCGGCTTTTCACCTTCTCTCAGGCCACGCTGACGCCCGTCACAGCGAGACTGCTGCTGGCACTCCTGCTCGCGCTGCCTTCCTCGGCTGCCGCTGAAGACATTCCGGCAACTGCCAGGCCATTGCCGGGCTGGACTGTGCCCGACACCAAAGCCTTTGCAGACGGCAACCGTCTGTTCCTCACCTTCAGCCAGCCCCCCGGTGCCGATACCACAGTCCGCCTGCCGCGGCTGGTTTCGGTGGTTCGGTCTGTTCGCTGGCTGGAAGGCAGCACTGCCGAAATGAACGTCCAGCCGGAACCTCGCGAATGGCTCGTGCGAATCTCAGGGCTCCCCGCTTTGCCCAAACCTGTACTCGTACTCACACTCGATGAACCACCCCGACTCTTTCGTCCACTCGTCCCCGCAGCAGCAACTGCAGACGGCGTTTTTCTGCGCGCCTGCGAAGCCGAAGTTCACGGAAAAAACCTGCGTTACGAACCACAGCCGCATAAGAACACCGTAGGCTACTGGAGCGTCGCAGAGGACTACGCTGAATGGCACTGCGAAATTCCGGCCAGCGGTCGCTATGAAGTGGACATTCTGCAGGGCTGCGGTACCGGTCAGGGCGGAAGCCAGGTCGAAGTCAGTCTGCAGAGCCAAAAACTGCCTTTCACCGTCATAGAAACCGGCCACTTTCAGAACTTCATCTGGAAGCCACTGGGACAGGTATCGCTGCAGAAAACTGCCGAATCGTCCCTGACTTTACGCTGCATCAGAAAGCAGGCCGGCGCAGTCATGGATGTCCGCGCAATCAGAATCACTCCCCTCGGGGAAGATCGCCCGATGCTGCCCGAACTGGTCGCCCCGGATCAGCTTCCACAGTCTCTCCGCGAACAGGTACAGAACTGAAGACCGCATGAAGTCGATACAACTTGTTACAGGAAGACGACTGGTTTCAGAGCAAATGCCGTGTATCCTGTTGGCAGATGGCCTAAGGAACCGGCTGTTTGTTGACATCACCATTAAGCACCATTGACGCATCGGCCGGTTCCTTTGCCATTTCTCAGCCCCTGTGATCTATTCAGGGTCTGGATCCCGCCACCAACTCACAACTCGGCACCCCCCTGAATGGTTCGATTGAATCTCCAGTGTTCCCTTGTGCTGATCCAGAATACCCCTCGCTATCGCCAGCCCCAGTCCAATGTGAGCATATTTCGGGGCTGAAGGCCGTGGCGATTCCCCGATCGGTGGTTCGTCACGGACAAAGGGTTCAAGCACCATCTTCCTTCGATGTTCCGCAATTCCAGGACCATCGTCGTCTACAATTACGAGGAGGCCGGCGGTCCGGGATCGTGTTGCTGATCTGCCAATTCCCCGGGCGACTCTGACTGTCAGTTCTGACTTTGCAAACCTCTGCGCATTGCCGATAAGGTTTGTCAGGACTCGATGGAATCCTCTGAGATCCGCGAACACCCGCAGATCAGTCTCTGTGCCATCATCGCAAAAGCGGATATTCAGGCCGGCCGACTCCAGCTGGATGGCATTGAGCGCACAAAGAACCGCTTCACGAACGTCGATCCACTCCAGGGCCAGCGTCTTCGGACGACCGTCCAGCTCGACGTACTGAAGGGCCTCAATGGTGATCTTCTCAAGGTCATCAAGTGAGTGCCTGATGACGGAAAGTCTTGAATCCGCAGAGTTGAATTCCGGCCCCTCAAGCATTTCCACGGCAAATCTGAGCCGTGCCACAGGGCTGCGAAGTTCATGAGAGATCACGTTCAGCAGATCGCGTTGCGTCCGGATTGCGTTTTCTGTCGTGGCTGCCATGCGGTTAAACGCTGTCGCCAGATGAGCAGCTTCTCCGGTGGCTGTTTCCTCCACACGGACACTGAAATCACCAGCCGCTATTCTCATCGCTGCACTTTCTATCCGTCGAAATCGTCCGGCCAGAAGAATCACGAAGCCCCCTGTGACAATTACTGCACACAAGGCAGCTGTTGCGTTGACCACGAACGATATCGATTCTGCTCGTGCCCGTATTCGTACGAGGGGTCCGACGCACAGGACCTGCTCCGAATTACTCACTGCCATCGCCGCATAAGACTCCCTGCCCTCGTGAAACAGCACGACATCCTCTGAACCAGCTGCCGGCTGCCCGGCATCGGCAGGGAGCTCGTTTCTGAATCGCAGCCGCAATGGCAATCCCAGCGTTTCTGAGACCCTCGGAAGATCCGAACGCGTCAGTCGCCCGTCAGCTATCCTTGCCAGCAGCGGACTCATCCTCATTCTCACTTCTTCCTCAATAAACCGCAGTGTGTGATCATTGAGTGATTCCAGCTGAAGACAACTGCCGGTATCGACAGCAACAGTCAGACGAGAAAGAATCCCAGCCTCGTACTCGTCCACAGATCCATCAGGATCCTGCAGCTGTTCTCTGTGGGTTTCAGACAGTTCTGACATCTGAATCAGTCGAATGTGCGAGGCAGCATGGAGATTCCATTCCTGCAGTCGCTGCCTGCGATCCTGCGGCATCACCAGCCGAAGTTCAGCAGCTGCCAGTCGCAGTGATCCCAGCTGCAGCAGGGGTAGTCCTGCAAGAATTCGTTCGCGGTCTGAAAAAAGCTGCCGATCCAACAGTACGAAGAAGACAAGACGCCCAAGGAACAGGATGAGCGAGACCGCGATGGCGATTTTCAGAAATAAGCGAGTCATGGTTCAGCAGACAGAAAATAGCCCACGCCATGGATCCCCTTAACAATCTGCGGGTGCTGTTGACTGTCACCAAGTTTTCGCCGCAGTCGGGAAACTCTCAGGTCGATTGCCCGGTCGCCCGGACTGTAGCGTTCATTCAGGAGTGACTCATGCAGTTCTCGGCGAGAAACAGGCTTCCCCGCACGTTCGGCCAGCAACAGCAGCAAATCAAACTCAGCAGACGTCAGTTTGACAGGAATCCCCGCCAGCAGAACCTCAAGCCTTTTCACCAGAATCTCAAGTCCCCCAACCCGCAGGACTCCGTCGTCGTCCATCATCAGTTTCGGCTCCGCCCGACGAGCTGACAAACGCAGATGAGATCGCAGCCGAGCCAGCAGGATCGCCGGACGGACAGGTTTTGTCAGGTAGTCGTCAGCTCCGGATTCCAAGCCCGAAAGTTCGTCTTCATCAGCCGTTCTGGCCGTCAGCATCAGAATCACTCCCGAATAATGCTCGCGGACGGCACTGCACACTGCAAATCCATCCAGATCCGGCAGGTTGACGTCCAGAATAACCGCCTCCGGTGCCAGCTCGGCAATCTTCGTAATCGCTGCGATCCCACTGCTCTCATGCTCCACCAGGTAACCGCTGGAACGGAGATATTCAGCAACAATCCCTGCAAGAAGCAGGTCGTCCTCAACCAGCAGCAATCTCTGCATGGCACTTTCCGAAAACTCTTCGTTGAAGATCCGTCACTCATCCGGCAGCTGCACTGCAGCAGATCACGCGGTGGATTACAAGGAGTGGACGCGTTGCGATTCCCGCTGACTCGGCCTTTTCCAGCGGTCAGCCCGATTCACTATCCTGAATCGCGCCAGCCACCAGCTCCGTCAACTCCGCCGTACTCAGCCGTCCCCCAAGATCCGGTGTTCGCGCCGCAGGATCCTGCAGCACGGTTTCCACCGCCCGCTGCAGCACCGCAGCCGCCTGAATGCTTGCCGGTGTATTCAGCCAGTCCAGCATCATCCGGGCAGACAGCAGCATCGCAATCGGATTTGCAATTCCGCGACCGGCAATATCCGGTGCTGTGCCATGGCACGGCTGAAACACTGCGGTCCCGGGGCCGATATCGGCGGATGGCGCCATCCCCATGCCCCCCACAAGCGCAGCAGCCAGATCGCTGAGAATGTCGCCGAACATGTTTTCCGTCACCAGCACGTCAAAGCTCTGCGGACGCCTGACCAGAAACAACGCCGCCGCATCCACGTAAATCCGCTCCGTTCGCACATCCGGATACTGCTCGGCAACCTCATCAAAGAGTTTTCGAAAAAAAACCATCGACGGCAGGACGTTGGCTTTGTCCACCAGAGTGACCTGGGAGCGGCGGCGCCGGGCCAGCTGAAAGGCGTCATGAAACAGCCGCAGACTGCCTCGCCGCGTCACCAGCAGACGATCCGCCACTTCCTCGCTGGAAAGAGGTCCCGGCTGCAGCCGCGACGAAAACAACCCCTCTGTACTCTCACGCAGAATCACAAAATCAATCTCGCCTGCCCCAACTCCCTTCAACGGACAGTCAGCCGCGTGATACAGCCGCGCCGGACGTTCGCCCCGGTAAAGCTCAAAGTGCTCCCGAATGTCAATTTGCGGTGTGAGCTCCCGGCCACCCGGCCAGCGAACATCCGGCAACCCCATCGCTCCCAGCAGCACCGCGTCGGCAGCCTGACAGGCTGCCAGAGTTGACTCCGGTAACGCCTCTCCGCTCCGCTGAAACTCAACCGCCCCCGCCGCCAGCGTTTCAAAGCGGAACTGCAGCCGGGAATCGCGAAGCTGCAATGCATCCAGCACCCGCAACGCCGATTCCATCACCTCCGGCCCGATCCCGTCCCCAGGCAACACGGCAATCCGGAAGGTGGTTCGGCCGCGTTCGAAAACAGACATCAGCAGGCTCCGGGATTCGCGGGTAATTCGTGCGTACATGTGATTCCGTGTTGTAGCGTGTGGTGGCCAGCACTGCACGAACCAACACACTGCGATTCTGTTGCTATACATGCAACGTGAACAATCCGCTAAGCTTTCCAATCACCGCCTCGCCCACTGCCACAGCACTCGCACTCCACAGATCTTCGCAAGGCCTTCCGAATAAACGCGTTACGCTGCCAAAACGACCTGTTCCAAAATCGCAACCTCAACGGCGCCCCGTCTGCTGTTCGCGGGTCGCGCGGTAAGTATTTCGCCAGCGAACACCCCCCTTCCCCGCCTGTCACCCCCGCAAATGCCGGAAACAGCAACGGATCACGCACATGCAAGCGCTGAATGCCCTGCTCAAATACTGCACCACGTCGCGCCCCCGGCGACGCCCGCTTCGCATCGCACTGCACCCCTGCCAATCCCTCGAAGTCCGCAGCCTGCTCACCGCCCCGTTCGTACTCACCGACAACGAACAACTCCTTCTTGAACTTATCAACCGCGCACGTGCCAATCCCGTCGCCGAAGCAACCCTGCAGGGCGTCGGACTCAACGAAGGCCTCAATCCCGGAGAAATCTCCAGCACCCCCAAACAACCGCTCGCCCCCGTCCAACTGCTCGTCAATGCCGCTGCAGGTCACGCCGCGGACATGCTCAACCGCGACTACTTCTCCCATACCACGCTCGGCACAGGCAAAGGCTCCTCCGCCCGCGCCAACGATCAGGGCTACTTCGGCAGCGTTGGCGAAAATCTTTCCTGGGGCGGCAGCACTCTGGAAATCAACCGGATCCAGCACGTCTACGAACGCCACCAGTCGCTGTTCAAAAGTCCCGCACACCGCAGAAACATGCTCCGCAGTACCTGGGAAGAAATCGGACTCAGCCTGAAGTACGGAGAATTCACGGACGGTACGGTCTACAACGCCTCCATGGCCGTCCAGAACTTCGGGGATCGCAACGGCACCCCGTACATCACAGGTGTCGTCTACGCCGATCTCTCAGACAACAACTTCTACGATATCGGCGAAGCAGTCCGCTCGGGATCCATCACCGCCACCAATCTCCGCACCGGCCAGACACTCAGCACAACACTCAGCCCCTCCGGCGGATACGCACTCCAGGTCACCTCCGGTGAATGGTCTGTCGAAGCCGTTTACGTGTACGGAGCCCTCAATGTCCGCGCCGTCCAGTTCGCCCAGGTCTCCACCAGCAACGTCAAGCTCGACTTCGAACGCTTTACAAACGCCGCCCCGGATCAACTCGGTATCAGTATCAGCCGCAGCTCCATCAGCGAACGCGGTGCAGATAACACCGCCACACTCACCATCACTCAGACGATTCCGCAGAACGTCCCCATCACGGTGCACCTGTCCACCGACGCTGCCGATGCTCTCCAGCTCCCCGTAACCGCTGTTATTCCCGCCGGCGAACTCTCTGTTTCTGTCACTGTCCAGGGCCTCGAAGACGACCTCATCGAACTCCCCCAGACAACAGCCATCACAGCGCTCGTCTACGGACTCGGCTCCGTGCAGACAAACGTCTCAGTACTCGATCGCACTTTCCCGCATCTACCCTCCACAACTCAATTCGCCCAGACTGCCCGCCCGGCCATCGCCTGGTCTGCGGTGGCCAACGCCGCATCCTACGAAGTCTGGGGTGACAACACCTCCACCGGCCAAAAACGCGCCGCAGCGGCCACTGACATCACCAACACATCCTGGACTCCCCCAGCCGATCTCGCCCTCGGTGACTGGACATTCTACGTCCGCGCGACCGCCGCAGATGGCCGCCGCAGCTTCTGGAGCCTCCCAGCCGTCTGGCAGGTCCGTCCGCTGCCCGCGATTCTCAATTCCGGTCGCACAGAATCTCGCTCCAGCGCCACCCTGGAATGGTCCGAAATGGCCGGCGCTGACACCTGGGAGATCTGGGTCGATGCTGTCAATCCCCGCGTCTCACAAATTGTCCGCCAGGCAGCAATTACCGGCACCTCCTTCAAACTCCCCGAACTCCCCGTCGGTCGCTACACCTGGTGGCTCCGCGCTCGAAATGCCATCAACCAACTCACCGCATGGAGCCGCCCGGCCATCCTCACGATCACAGATCGGGTCACCGGAATCGTCGCCGCAAACTCCCTGTTCAACTCCGATCTGCAACTGCAATGGCAACCACTCCCGGGTGCATCCACTTACGAAATCTGGGTGGATAATCGCACCAGCGGCGCCTCCGGTGTCTTCCGCTCCACCGGGATCCGGGCCACGTCAATCATCATTCCCGCACTCCCCCCGTCAGCTCTCCGCGTCTGGATCAGAGCTCGCGACTTTCTCGCCGTGAACCACACCTGGAGCCTTCCCGTCGATTTCCTCAGACTGCTCCCAACCACCGTCACCGGCACAGCAAACGTCGCTGCCGGGTCCCCAGTGACGCTCAACTGGACTCCCATCGCAGGTACGCTCAACTACACGCTGCAGGTAACTGATGCCCAGCTCAACATCTCCTATGCCAATAATCGTGTCAGTGGCACACAACTGACCATCCCGGTCCCCCTTTCCGCTGGTGGCTACCGCGTCTGGCTCACCGCAGTCGACTCCGCTGGTCACACGCTGGAAAGTTCCCCCTTCGACCTGCGGGTTGCAGAAACCGCCACCCCCGAAACCAACACACCCCCGCTCCACTCCGCCGCAGCCACACTGGCAAATTTGCTTCCGTCCGTTCCTCCTGCAATGCACGCCCCCCAAAAACCAGACAACCCGGACAACTCAGAAAAACCCGGAAACCTGCAAACCCCGGCACAAACTGCCGCCGTCACAGCTCCGCCCACCACAAAGCAACCTCCCCGCTCCGACAACAAATACCCAGGAAACACACCCTTAATCGCTCGAATCGGTTCGCAGCCTGACGCGATCACAGCCGCCACGGACGCTCTTTTCGCAGCATGGGCTCCGCCATACCCGCCTGCGGACAAAACCACCCATTCCTCCCTGCTTTTCCAATCAACGGAAACTCACCCGGCATCAAATCCTCTTCCGATGTCCACTTGACAGACCTGTTTTAACAGCTTGTAATTTGAACATTCGTGAACATGCAGTAGCCTTTGGGAAGGCTGCTGCAGTTTCAAGTTTCCAAAAAGCAACTGACAAACTTTGCTTTCATCGGACATCCGCGGGGGCGGATCCCGAAATTCAAGGGCTGTGTCTTGTCAGATGTTGTTATGGAATTGGCAAAGGACGATTCGTGGGGAATCGTCAATTGCTGTTATCCAGGAGGATTCTTCACATTCAATCTGGGTGGGACGCTCGAATCAGGATGCCAGTATTCGTGCGTTCAGCATAGGGTGTTCCATGGCTGGGCAACAGCAAACCCGCGTGGTCGTCACGGGCGTCGGAGTCGTCTCACCGGTTGGCATCGGGAATGACAGATTCTGGGACAGTCTCGTCCATAACCGCTCGGGGATCGACTACCTGACTTCAATCCCTTCCGATGGTCTGCCCTCCGCATTCGGTGCAGAGGTGCGGGACTTCGATCCGGTTCTCTATCTTCGCGACCGCAAGTTTCTCAAAGTCATGTGTCGCGACATCCAACTCGGTGTCGCCTCCTCCACGCTCGCCGTCCAGGACGCCGGACTCTCCTCCGGTCATGTGGATCCGCAGCGTTTCGGTGTCGTGTTCGGTGCAGGTCGCATGACCTGCCATCCTCAGGAACTGGCAGCGGTCGTCGAAGTCTGCCGCGAAAACCACCAGTTCCAGATTGATCGCTGGGGCGCCGAAGCTGTTGGTCGCATCGCCCCGCTCTGGCTCCTGCGGCAGCTCCCGAACATGCCCGCCAGTCACGTCTCCATCGACCACAACGCCTGCGGTCCCAATAATACCATCACCTGCCGCGATGCATCTGCCCTGCTGGCCCTCTCCGAAGCCGCCCGAGTGATCCGTGCAGGCCGGGCGGATGCCATGATCGTCGGCGCCTGCAGCTCAAACATTCATCCGGTTGACATCGCCAAATTCCACAGCTTCGAAGGCCTCTCCCGCCGGTCTGATGATCCCTCCCGCGCCTGTCGCCCCTTCGACTTCGAACGCGACGGCACCGTCGTCGGCGAAGGTGCCGCCTCGTTCCTGATCGAAAGCTACGAACACGCTGTCCGCCGCGGTGCAGACATCTACGCCGAAGTGCTCGGGACCGGCGCTGGCTGCGACGGACGCGGGGTCGCCAACGAGTCCGCCGGACTGGGGCTCGTACGGGCCATGGAATCCGCCATCGCCACTGCTGGCATCACCCCCGCAGATCTCGGACACATCAACGCTCAAGGTAAAAGCACCCAACCCGACGACATCGTCGAATCACGCGCCTACCATCGCGTCTTCGGAAACCTTGCACTCTCCATCCCCATTACTGCACTTAAAAGTTACATCGGTCACTTCGACGCCGGAGCCGGCGCCGTCGAACTTGCAGGCACCCTGCTGTCGCTCAGACACGGTTTCCTCCCGGCTACGCTGAACTACGAATTCCCCGACCCCCGCTGCCAGCTGAACGTCGCTCGCGGGGAAGCCCAAAGACTCAAAAACCGCACCGCCATAACCGTCAATCGCACTGCCATGGGCCAAAGCGCCGCCGCTGTTCTCAGAGCACTCTAAGCCCACCAACCAGCCAACTCCGCTCCGCACTCGCTCAGACGCACGTAATCCAGTCGGCCGCCTCCCAACTCAGCGCATGCAAGCTCTCCCGTACGCCCCGGAAAAATCCCGAAATTCACGGATCCCAGCCTCCCCGCTGTGAACGATCAGGTTCCGGGCCCTGCACGTTTTCGTCCGTTCCCGCATCGTCGTCCGCAGATATCTCCGCAGATTCCGCCGGAATTCACCGCCCCTGATTCCAGTTTCGGGATCTCGCACAGAAGTCGATTCAGGTCGGTTTAGAAGGACGGCCTGTCTTTTGTTAGCATCCATCGTCTGGCGGATGTCCAGAACAAATCTGGCTGAAGATCTGCAGTGGTCATTCACGGATGTCAGGAACACCAGCAATGAGCGGCAGGATATTGGTGGCAGTCCGGAAGGTTGCGTCGCTGGCCTGTGCCCGCCGGCTGTCCGTTTTCGTCCTGCTTGCTCTCACGCTGGCTCAGCTCCCATCAGGCCAGGCCGATGAAACGGCAACTCGGGATCGGCGCTACCGATTGCTGCACGAACGTCGTGAGGCCATTCTGGATGGGTTGTCTGCACGACTTGGTGACTTGACTGCGTGGTGCGAATCTCGACAGCTTTCAGAGGCGGCAACAGCCACGTCTGCACTTCAGCAGCAGCTGAGACAACCGGAATTACTCCCGGAGCCCTCGCCGCTGGTGCAGCCCGAACCTGCGGCACCAGTGACCGACGAACAGTCCTGGCAGGCTCAGTTGAGAGCCTCACGAAAACAGTCTGCCGGCGAGCTCTATACGCTGGCACGGGCGGCACTGCGGGCCGGTTTTCCGTCACTTGCATTTTCTCTGATCGGCGACGTAGTACGCCTCGACCCCGATCACAAATTCGCCCGCGGCGTGCTTGGATACCAGTTGTTTTTCGAGCCTGAACGACGTGAGGAAGCCGGCTACGCAGGTGAATGGATTTCACCGTTTGAAAAACAGATGCGGAGTGGCCGGACGCCGCAGATCAGGCACCCTCAGTTCGGCTGGATTCCGGCTGCCAGCGTCAATCGCTACGAACAGGGCCTGAGGCCGTGGAAGGGCGACTGGATCAGCGCGGAACGGGAAGCAGAGTTTCGCCGTGACTTTCGGAATGCCTGGGAGATTCCAAGCGAACATTTCCTCGTGAAAACCAACGTCAGTCTGGAAGCCGGGCTGGAACTGTCAGCAAAGCTGGAGACGTTTCACAACTGGCTGCAACAGAACTTTGCCGCCTTCTTTGATACCCCGCAGTCACTTCAGGAACGCTTCGAGAAAGCTCTGAGAACTTCTTCAGCTCGTCGCAGCAAGCCGCTGGAAGTGCACTACTATGCTTCACGGGAAGAATACCAGAAGCGAGTGCAGGGCAAGGTGCCCCCCGGCCTTGAAACCAATGGCTTGTACTGGCAGCCCGAACGCACCTGCTACTTCTATCTCAAACCCCAGGGCCCCGACGTCAGCACATTGTTCCACGAAGCGACGCATCAGATTCTGGATGTGCACACCACAGATGCCAGACGCGTTGCCGCACGCACACTCGCACTGAAACGTCGCCAGCAGCCGCAGGACTGGATCATTTGTGAACGAGCAAATTTCTGGCTGATCGAAGGCATCGCCTGCTACTTTGAATCCTTCGAAATTGATGAAGCGGGAAATATTTCTGTGGGTGATCCAGGCTGTGTCCGCTTTGACACAGCACGGCAGCGAATGCTCGATCCCGCCTTTCATTTCTACCTGCCAGCCCGTGAATTCTTCGCACTCGGCCGGGATAAATTTCAGTCACATCCTCAACTCAGCCCCCTCTACACCCAGTCATCCGGCTTTGCACACTTCCTCATGCATTACCAGGACGGACTGTACAGAGACGATCTGATTGAACTGCTGGCTGCCATCTATCGCCCGGATGCAGAAAAACCGGAGTCTGATCCGGATTTTTCCCGCATCGCTGAAGTCAGCTGGATGGAACTGGATCGGCAGTATCGGGAACACATGCGGAACCTTGACGATTACCTGCAGCAGAGCGAATTACGTAACCGACAGCAGTAACTCAGATGTGGGGCATTGGGTATGAATCAGACTGCAAATGCTGGTGCTGATGCCGCGCTGGTGGCATGGTCCCCGAATCTCCCGACGGCTCTGCAGAACCCACTCAAAGGGTTCCACACGGTGACCCGTCTGCCCGTGCAGTGGGGAGATCAGGATGCATTCGGACATGTGAATAATGTGGTCTACTTTCGCTGGCTCGAATCAGCCCGCATCGACCTGCTCAACGCCTGCCCGTCTTCAGTCTCCATGACCGCCTCCGGGCTCGGCCCGATCCTCGCCTCAATCCAATGCGACTATCGCAGGCAGCTGCGATTTCCCGATACTGTCTGGATCGGTTCAAAGGTGGCTCGAGTGGGCCGGTCAAGCGTCGAACTCGAGCACGTGATCGTCAGTGAGTCACAAGGCGTGGCCGCCGCTTCAGGGAAATGTGTCATTGTTGTCTTCGACTACACAAATCAGCGTGTCAGTCGCATACCGGATGACCTGCGATCAGCTTTTGAACGCTCACAGGCAGCAGCGGCAGCGGCTCAGACAGAGCGGAGCAACTGATGGTTCACGGCAAAGCCTCCGGATTCACCCCGGCCGCAGAACGCACCGTGCTGTGGTGTCGCCAGCTGCTGGCAGAGGCAGCTGACGCCAACGACCGCGCTGCCCTGCTCGTACTCGCACTTCTCCACGACGAATCTCTGGCTTCCGCCTGCCTGCGAGACCTCGGGATAACGGTGGACTGGCTGAGGTCAGGAGCACTCGGATCAGCCCTCGCCACCTTACTCCAGTCCGGTCTGCCTCAACGGCTGGAGTCTGAAGGGAGCGGTTGTGGTCCGCAGCGATCACTCGCGACGGCCGAAGACCCCGAAGATTTTCAGCAGATTCTTCAGCGGGCCCGGGAGCTGGCAAGTCGCGAAGCCGCCGATCAGCTGATCACCAGTTCACTGCTCCTGCTCGCAATTACCGACCAGAACACTTTTGTACGCCAGCGACTCGCCGAACTCGGCGGCACCTCAGAGGCACTCCGCAGCCGACTTGTTCCCGAACAGGCACCCGTGACGGAACGACTGATCGTCACGGAACCACTGCAGTGGTCGAACGGAGTAACGACCCCGGAGGGCACTCCTGCTGAATCGCAGGAGAATCGAGGCGTCGATTCCGCTATCGCCGGGGCATTCGAAAATGCCTCGGCAGAGTCTTCTGTTCTGCGCACCATCGATGCCTGCCTGAACCGTGCCCGTGAAGGTCTGCGAGTTCTCGAAGACTGTGCGCGTTTTGTCTGGAACGCAGCGAGTCTGTCCGCAGATCTCAAAAGTCTCCGTCATGAACTGGTGACTGCGGAACAGCGACTTCGACTGCCCCCGCACTCGCACCCGAAGCACTCGCTGCTGAACTCACGGGACACACCTGGTGATGTGGGAACGACCGTGACGGATCCCCGCGAACGCAGTCGCTCGTCGCTGCAACAGTTAGTGCTGGCAAACGCCCGTCGTGTTCAGGAGTCCCTGAGGAGTCTGGAGGAATTCGGGAAGCTGCTGGATCCGGATTTTGCAGCAGTGATGAAGCAATTGCGTTATCGCTGCTATTCACTGGAACAGAGGCTTTTCGGACTGGACCGGTCGCCGGAATCACCAGCACTGCTTCATTCTGCACGGCAGCAGGTCGGTTTGAGTGACATCAGAGAACGCAGGCTGCAGCAACTGCAGCGCGCCCTGATTTATGTGCTCATCACTGAGTCGCAGTGTCGGCTGCCATGGCTGGAGGCCGCTGAACAGGCACTTCTGGGCGGTGCCGATGTCCTGCAGCTGCGGGAAAAACAGCTCACGGATCGCGAACTGCTGCTGCGCGCCCGACAACTCAGTCAGCTTTGCCGCAGGCACTCCGCTCTGTTCATCATGAATGACCGGCCGGACATTGCAATCGCAGCTGGTGCAGACGGCGTACACGTGGGGCAGGAAGAACTTTCTGCAGCAGATATTCGCCAACTGCCCGACTGGCAGGGACTCATCGGAGTCTCAACGCACTCCGTTGAACAACTCCGGCAGGCGTTTTCGGACGGCGCCGATTACGTGGGTGCCGGCCCTGTATTCCCCTCGTCGACAAAGGCCTTCGACGACTTTCCCGGACTTTCGTTCGTGCGACAGGCTGCAGCTGTCGCCACCGGCCCGTGGTTCGCCATCGGCGGCATTAACTCTGAACGCCATCCCGACCTGCTTGCTGCCGGTGCCAGCCGCATCGCTCTGACCGCAGCCGTCACTCAGGCACTCGACCCCGCCTCCGCCGTCCGCGGGTTCAGGAAAGCAATCGACCTGTCATCCGGTAATTTCTCTGAGCAAGTCAGAAGCTGAACTGCCGCCCGGAGCAGCCTTTTCATGCCTGCAGACAAGGAAGCCCACGCAGAGATCAGACAGACTCCCGCAAAAACCGCCGATACAGTTTTCATCCGGCAGCAATGACGCCTCTTCGCTGTACACCTTGCCGGCAGATACCGCAATTCCCATGCCCGGCGACGCTGCTGCCGGGGCTGAAAGCCGATCTGTCCAGACAGATCTTTCTGTCTCGCTGCACGGATTCGGAGTCCGGGAATGAAAAAACGATTTGGACGACTGATGCCAGGACTGCTGGTCATGGTGCTCTCCGGCTGCCACTGCTGCAGTTGCAGCGATACTTACAACGCTGCCATCGACGATACTTCAGACCACCTCCGCAGTGGCCCGAAGTTCGATGGGTTGTATTGTGAGGAGCTGGATCCGAGCAGGTACTGTCTGACAGGTCCGGCAAGGCGCGTTGACTGCCCGGCCGCTGTTCCCAGACATCGTCCCCGCTGAAAAGTCGCCCATCCGTCGGCCGCGGATCGCGGTGAGTTTTGCTGATGCCGAAGACCATTTGTTCCGATATTAACGCTTAGGCGGGAGACTGCTGCAGAATGCTTCCAGGGGGGAACGCAGCGGGCAGCAGCTGTGCATCAGCGCGATTGGTGTCGGGTACAGGCATACAGACGGCAGTCGTCCGGAGACACTCCGGGCGACATCTCTGATGTCTGCCTCCCGGCAAAGCGCTGCATTCGGTCAGCGGAGCGGGAAGCGGCATGCAAATTCCATATCCGGCCGTTCTTTTCCAGCACAGAGTCCTGCTGCATGTTATCTGCGCAGCATTCTGTTACGGATTCTTTGCCGGCACTTCCTTCGCCGGCCCCGCAGATCAGCTTGAAGAACTGGTGAAACGGGCGGGGCTGCGAGTGATTGAAGAGGGCAGCTCTTCGGCGGCAGCCCAGAAAGCAGCACTCGCGGTCTTCCCCCTGAAAAACCTTTCAGCGGAAAAACGCAGCCGCGCCGAACTGGTGCTAAACCGCTGCACACAATATCGCAGACTGCCACGACTGCAGTATACCATCGACGAACCGCTCTACCGGTATCTGCTCGAACATCCGGATGTTGCTGTGAGCACCTGGCGGGCCATGGGAATTTCGCAGTTTCAGATGTGGCAGACAGGGCCGCTGGAGTACGAAGCCGCCGCTGCTGACGGCTCTGAGGGAATCGCGGATATTCTCTATCGTAACCAGGACGAAATCGTCTTCATCTGCGAAGGCAGTTATCACAACCTGTTGCTGCCCGCTCCACTGGAAGCCTCCGCTCTGATCTGGTTCCGCACCGAATACAAACCGCACACTGATGGTACGCACATAGTCTCCCAGGCTGCCGACGTGTTTGTTCACTTTCCCTCCGCCGGAGTTGCCGGAATCGCGAAAGTCCTGGCACCGGTTACCAGCAGTCTCATGGATCGCAATCTGTATGAGGTATCGCTGTACGCATCCATGATGTCCCGGGCAGTGCGCGATGAACCGGAATGGATTGTCGATATGTCCACTGGGCTGGATGGAGTTCTGCCGCAGCGTCGCACCGAACTGGCGGGCATCGCCCGTCGGTCGCGGCAGGTTGCAAAACCCCTCGCAACAAAACCCGGTGGTCAGCCACAGCAGTTCGTCGACCGCTGGGTGCTGCAGGCCACCGAGAATGGAGTTGTGATCCCGGCGCCGGGCACACGCGGCGCGAACCCCGACAGCCCGGTTCTGCAACCCATCAGCACCCCCAATCCGCGCCCTGCCACGAGTCCGGCAGTCCCCCTGATTCCCAGAACCATGCGTCGCAGCGCGGGACGCTGAAATGCCAGTGTCCGCCATGTTGTCCGGATGCCGGAAAACAGCCCATCACTTCAATGCCGCGCGGGTCATTTTGATGCGACCGGCGGGATTGCCGGAGTCGCGGTTCTCGTTTTAATCACTTCAGCCGCGGCAACCGCCGTAATCGTTCTCGGGGGTCTGTCCCCGCACGCCTCCGGCGGCCGAACGCTGAGGCGACAGAATCGATTCAATCGCCGCAATCGCTGGAATCGTTGTTTTCGCTGGAGCC
>CAZLOQ010000033.1:0-6512 GCA_964561125.1 uncultured Chitinophaga sp.
CCTGCAGATCTCCGATGGGCGCGGTAGTACCGGAGAGTTGCCCGGGGTTGAGGAGCCCTGCGAGAGAGACGGAGCCAGCGATGGTTCCGTCACCTGCGAGGATGGCGGAAGCGTCGACGGAGATGGAATCGGTATTGGAATAATTTCCATCAACCTGCAGGGCACCGGCCTGGACAACGGTGCCACCGGTGAAGGAGGCCGGCCCGGTAAGAACGAGTGTTCCCGAGCCCAGTTTGGTGAGTCCTGCGGTACCGGTGATGTTGCCGGCGAGATCGAGGACACCGGACTGGACTTCGATGGAGGTTGAATCCAGTTCGAGGGGCGTCTGCAGCAGGTTTTCACCGGAAATCTGAATGATATCGACGCCGGCGTTATCAAGCCGGATACTTTGGCCGGTGACGGTATAGTTGCCAGCATCGAATCTGAGTGAGAGACTGGGGGATCCTTGAAGGTCGTTCTGAATCAATCCCGCGGTCGAGTTGGTGAATGCCAGAGAGTCGCCATCAGCGGGGAGCACGTCACCGGTCCAGTTCGTGTTTCCGGCCTGGTTGGTGGCCCACAAAGAGTTGACATCCCCGACCCAGGCGAGTTGAGCCGGCAGGATACGATCTTCCAGAAACTCGGACGTCATGCCTACAGTTCTGGCGGCCGACTGCAAATCCAGTGAGAGACGCCCCGGCCGACGGCTTCGCAGCCTGACCGACCGCTTGTCAGACAGGAGTAGTGAGCATCTTTTGAGCCATTTGTTGAGTGACATTTCGGCTATCCGGGGGGAACGGGCGATGGTGACGGGGCGAGAGTCATCGAGTGGCCTCGGGGTAGCGCAGCGACCGACCGAAGCAGGGACAAAACGGCCGGCGCGGCGATTTCTTATGGCGGTTTCCTGGCCTCAAGAGCGATTTTTCATTTTCTGAAAAACAGGGTGAAGCGGAGCGCGGCGATGGACAATCTGAGAGCACTTTGAAAACCCGAATTCGCTTCTGTTGCACTCTTCTGCCTGCCATATAGACTACGTTGCGCCGAGGGCCTTGATCGAAAAACGGCAATCAACAGAAGTTCGGCAGCATGGGTTTTCAAGTTGAGACACCGGTCAGTTTGCTGGACCGCGTGCGTCGTGGGGACACGATTGCGTGGGCCGAATTTTCCTCGCAGTATTCCGCAATGCTGCGGAGTTGGTGTCTGCACTGGGGCCTGCAGTCTGCCGATGCTGACGACCTGATTCAGGACACTTTGCTGATCGTTTTCAGGCGTATTGCTGAATTTCGTCGACGGGGCGCTGGTAGTTTCCGATCCTGGATCCGCACGATTGCGTGGCGTTGCTGGTGCGATGCGGTGGCCCGCGTAGAGCGTTCCATGCGTGCGGAAGTTGCATTGAGATTTCGTGAGTCACTGGAGGCGCGAGCTTCGCTGGAGGAAGAATTCCAGAAGCTGTTTGAGAACCAGATTCTTGAGCAGGCCATGGCGATCGTGAAGCAGCGAGTGCAGCCGTCATCGTGGGATGCGTTTCGGCTGACTGCACTGGAGAACCTGGGTGGAGAGATGGCAGCAGAGATCTCGGGGATGCAGATCAATGCGGTCTACGCGGCTCGATATCGGGTTCAGCGGCTGATCACTGCCCAGATGCGACAGCTGCTGGACGACGATTCGTCACATGGCTGACTCAGGGTCCCTGCGGGCTGCATGTGCAGAAAGTTTCGATGACTACGTCGCAGAATGAAGTTTGTCCGGATCGCCGCCGGATTTCCGACTACCTCGCAGGCCACCTTGGTGACGCCGAAGCCGAGGCGTTTGAGCAGCACCTGGAGTCCTGTGAGTGCTGTGTGGCAGCTTTGACAATGAACCCTGGACCAAACTCCGAGCCTGAGTGGCTGGCACGGGCTCGAGAGCACGCCCAGCATACCGGGGCGGGAGGGCCGTCGTACGCCGTTGCTCCTGCGGATGACGGAGTTAAGTCTTCGTCCTCTGGTCAGGTCAGCGTCCGCTACACGTGGATCCGCAGGATCGGTGTTGGTGGGATGGGCGAAGTCTGGGAAGGCTGGGACCAGATGATGCGTCGCCCCGTGGCCCTCAAGAAACTCCGACATCAACACACCGACAGCGACGGCCCGCAGCGACTGCTGCAGGAAGCGATCGTGCTTTCAAGACTCTCGCATCCGCACATTGTGACGGTTCACGAAGTGATGCTTGAGCATTCACAGCCGGTTCTGGTGATGGAATTCATTCCCGGGATGACGCTCGCCGACTGGCAGAACGGGCGTCCGCTTCGACAGCGTGACGCGGCCGAAGCAGCACTCGTGCTGGCCCAGGCTCTGCAGCACGCGCACGCTCAATCTGTGATTCACCGGGATCTGAAACCTTCAAACGTGCTGCTCCGGACAGAGACGCGGGAGGCACTTCCGCGAGGCGAGAACGGACAACTCTGCCTCTGGCTTTCCGATTTCGGACTCGCACGGGCGATCGACGATCCCTCATTTACCAGCGTCGGGCAGGTTCTGGGCACGCCCTTTTACATGGCTCCGGAGCAGGCAGGCGGCGATAATACCGCGGACATTCGAAGCGACGTCTACGGACTCGGCGCCATCCTCTACGAACTGCTCACGGGCATCCCTCCATTTATGGGGAATGACAAAGCTGTGGTGCTGCAGCGAATCCAGACCGAGGACCCTGTGGCGCCTCGTCGGCTGCAGCCGCGACTTTCGCGGGACATTGAGACCATCTGTCTGAAATGTCTCGCGCGGCGTCCTGCGGATCGCTACAACTCCGCAACGGCTGTCGCGGCTGATCTGGCAGCCTTTCTTGACGGTCGCCCGATTCAGGCGCGCCCTCTAGGCATCGCGCTGCGTCTCGAACGATGGGGCCGCAGAAATCCCTTGAATGCCGCCCTTGCGATCTCCACGATCGCGGCGATTCTGACAGCGGCCGTCCTTGCGGCGGTTGCTGCCCGGGAACAAGCGCAGATGCTGCAGATCAGCCAACGGGCAGCCGAGCAGGAGAAAACGCTGAGGCAGCGTGCAGAGACTGCGGAACAGGCTGCGACCCAGCGTGAACAGCGCGAATCCCGCCGGAGGCAGGAGTATCAGACTCTGCTTCTGAAAACCATCGATATCCTCGACGACGTGCAGACGGCTGCTGCCGAACAAAGGTCCAGGGATCCCGCACAGTCCCCGGCTGCAGACAGCACAGCAACGTCGTTGACCCGGCAGTTGCTCGCAGCCGTAATCCCGCTGGTCGAGCAGTCTGAAGACCCGCCGGGCTGGTCCGAAATCGAAATCGTTGCCCGGTTTCTGACGCTCAGGCAAATCCAGCAGGGCGGCGTGGATATCTCGGTTTTAATCGATAAGGTCGATCAGTTTCTGAAACTTCATGAAGATGCCCCCGAGGACCCGGAGGCCTTCGTCTCTTTTGCCTATGCGCGACAACATTTCTTCGATCTGTCCGTCGAGTTCCGGATCCATACGCTGAACCACTTCCATGACTGGCTGCGCCTGGCTGCTCAGTTTCGCCGGCAGGCAGACACATGTGCACCGGGAAGTCCTCGCATTCCCCGGCTGCTCAAAGCTCGCTCCACAGCAATCGGCTATGCCCATGCAGCCTGGAAAGTCTGCGAGACGTTTAAAGCTGAGAGTATCTCGGCGATTGGTTCTTTGCTGCAGTCATTGATCGACGAACTCAGCCAGCCGATTCCGCAGACAATCCCTTCGCGGGAAGAGCAGCAGCAGCTGCTTGAACTCATGGAGGATGACCTGAAACGCATCTCAGACCATTCGAACGTGTGATGACACGTTGCGGCCGATGAAATCAGGTTCACTTCAGGGAGCGTGTTCTTCGGTTGCATTGTCAACCGGCCTTTCGGACTGTTCGGCGGAAAAGCGGGTGGCGATGGTGCGGGCGTACAGGCCTTGTTCTGTGAGGTAGCGTACGAGGGGTTCGGTGTGGCCGTGGGTGACGAGAATTTCTTCGGCGGACGTATTTCGGATGGCCCAGAGCAGGCCGGGCCAGTCAGCGTGATCGGACAGGGGGAAGCCACGGTCGACGGACTGCCAGCGACGGGTGGCTCGAGTGAGCATCCAGCCGGACGCGGTGGCCCTTGAGCCTCCTGAGAAGCGGGCCATCCATGAAGACTCCGCGGCGCCGGGGGGGGCGACAACGAGCACACCGGCCCAGGACTTTCGGGCGGGTGACTGGCTGACGAGCAGTGTTGGGGGGAGCCGGACACCGGTCGCGCGATATTCGCGGTTGATTTCTTCGACTGCGGAGTGGCAGTAGACGGGGCCGATCTCCGGATTGATCCCGGCGAGAATTCTTTGGGATTTTCCGAGGGAGTAAGCAAAGATCACGGCGGCTCGATCTTCATCACGGCAGCGAATCCACCATTCGTTGATGGCTGAGAAGATCTCCTGTTGCGGGGGCCAGCGATAGACGGGAAGTCCGAAGGTGGATTCGGTGACAAAGGTGTGGCACCTGACGGGTTCGAACGGGCTGCAGGTGGGATCAGCTTCAGTTTTATAGTCGCCGCTGATTACGCAGACTCGTCCTTCGTGTTCGATGCGGACCTGGGCAGAGCCGAGCACGTGGCCGGCGGGGTGGAGTGAGATGGTGGCGGAGTTGATGCGGTGCGTTTCGCCCCAGTTGAGAGTATCGATGACGGCAGAGGGCCCGAGTCGACTGCGAAGCACACGCAGACCTTCACGACTGCAGAGGTAGCGATCGGATCCGAAGCGGGCATGATCTGCGTGAGCGTGGGTAATGACAGCGCGGCTGGTGCGTTTCCATGGATCCACATGAAAATCACCGGCAGCACAGTACAGCCCGGAGGGCGTTTCCTGGATGATTGGCGGGACAGACATCGTCTGAGCATACAGGCGGGGCATTAAAAAGCAAAGCCGGGGCAGGAATTTCAACGGCGCTGACTTTGCCGGATGCTCCTGATCCGGTGTCACAGATCGGCGGATGTTGCAGAACCGGCAACAGCAATGGACGCGAATGCGGGAGGAGAGTGGTTGGCTGGCGGTGATTTCCGCATGATGAATGAACCTGCGAGCCGGATTGAGTGGGCACGTCTTGAGAGGCAGTGGACAGCAGTGTTAGACTCAGCGCTGATCAATCGGAATCTTTGTGCTGCCTGGAGCTGCGTTCATGCTGCCGCTGTCTGTTTCCCGACGATTTGTGCTGCTGTGCTATGCCAGCCTGAGTCTGGTCAGTTGTTGTTTTGCCGCATTGTTTGCATTGATCGGCTGTCAGACGGTGCCGGTCACGGAGCGCAGGCAGTTGCTGGTGATGTCGGAGGAACGTGAGAATGAAATGGGGCTGGCGGCATGGCAGGACGTGATGAAGTCTGAAAAGCCGTCGATGAACGAGAAGTACAATGAGATTGTGCAGCGTGTGGGGCAGCGGATTGCGGCTGTGGCAAACCGGCCAGACTTCAGGTGGGAGTTCAATGTGATCGAGTCAGATACGCAGAATGCGTTCTGTCTGCCCGGAGGCAAGGTGGCCGTTTACACGGGATTGTTGCCTGTGTGTCAGGATGAAGGCGGCCTTGCCGTGGTGATGTCACATGAAGTTGCTCACGCGATCGCCCGGCACGGTGGCGAGCGGATGAGTTACCAGACGGCACAGAATCTTGGCAAGTCGGCAGTTGGCATGGTGCTGCAGAATCGTGAAGAGCAGCAGAAGCAGATTTTGCTGACAGCCTATGGGGCGGCGTCGCAGTACGGAGTGATCCTGCCGTACAGTCGCAAGCATGAGCTGGAGGCCGACCACATTGGTTTGCTGCTGATGGCAAAGGCCGGATACGATCCGTCGTGTGCTCCGGGCTTCTGGGAACGATTTTCGGGGTTGAAGGCGGGGGGGGAACCGATGGAGTTCCTGTCGACTCATCCTTCAGACCAGCGGCGTGCAGCCCAGTTGCGGGAACTGTTGCCGGAGGCCATGCAGCAGTATGAAGGTGCGGCAGCAAAGCATGGTCTGGGCGAGGTAATCCCGCCGAAAAGCTGAACGGCGGCGGAATGTTGACCGAGGCTTGCGGGAACAAAAACAGCCGACATCCATTCAGATGTCGGCTGTGAAGCAACCTGTTTCCACTGCCGCTCCAAGGTAATTCTTCAGGCCTGTTCGGTTTGCTTCCGACGGGCGGCGCGGCGGCGGGCGAGGTACCCGGCTACGAGGCCTCCACAGGCGAGGAATGAAGACGGCTCGGGAACCTGAGCGGAAAGAAATTCGACACGAAGTCCCATCGCGGTGCTGGTTTCGGTTGGAGCAAACCCGTTTTTCACGCGGAAGGTCAGGGTGTTGGCACCGGCGACGAATCCGCTGACGGTGAAAGGTGCAAAGGTATCGAACGTTCGGATCAGGCTGGGTGAGGTGATGCGTTCACGTTTAACACCGGTGGAAACACCATTGAGGAAGATTTCGACGTCGTTGTCGGAGGCCCACTGACCGGTGACAGCTGTTCCCGATGCCCCAATGACTGCGGACGGATTTCGAAAACTGCGTCCTGGCCCATCAGCGCCGCA
>CAZLOQ010000033.1:6522-22706 GCA_964561125.1 uncultured Chitinophaga sp.
GAAACCAGACTGGAGACGGTATTCAGGGCCAGAGAGAAGTCGAAGGTTCCGGGGGCGATGTTTCCCGGAGCCGTGCTGCTGGCCGCACCCGAAGTTGTGATCCAGTGGGAGTTGGGGGAAACGTTGTCCTGAACCCAGAGCGAAACAGGAGCCGTCGTTGTCGGTGTAAAGGCGGTCGCAGGATTGGTACTGGCGAACGAACCGCGTAAGCCCGTGTAATGGGGGTCGGCGGCCTGGAAGCCAATCTTCGCGGAATTTGCATCCACCCCTGTGTTCCAAAATCCCATTGAGGTCAGAAAGGTGCCTGCGTTTGCTTCGCCAGGAAACTGCGTGCAGCAGGTGATCGCAGCAGCCACCAAAAGAGTCCTGAACATAAAATGCCTCTCGGGTTGAAAATGTTTACCGTGGATATCGCGGGAGACCCACGGACCGGGCCGCGTTCCGATGTGAACGGCGGGCCGTGACCGCCAGCCACAATAAAGTGACGCGAAAGTCGTTCCAAACCCCGGGCAGTTGCCCTGACACTAGTTGCAGAACGCCGGATTTTGCTCAAAAACAGCGAAAAAAATCGTTTTTCCGAAATCCGGTGAGCCTCAGATTCAGCCGTAGCGTTTGCTGCGGCTGGCGCTGAGTGTTTACGAAAGTAAACAGGATGTTTACTCGCAGAGTATCAGGAGCAGGAGTTGCGGGAACGGAGCGAGGCTCACGGTCGATGGGGTCAGGGAGCACTTTGCTGCAGCGCTTCTGCCATTTTCTGATATTTCTCTGCCTCTTCCCGGCGTCCCATTTCGCTGCAGGTTCTGGCGAGCAGCAGGAGGGTTTCAGGGTAATCAGGTCTGAGCTGTTGGGCGGCTTCCAGATCAGCGAGTGCCGGCTTTGTCCGACGAAGTGCCAGATACACTTCCCCGCGGGTTGCCAGCAGAATGTGGTTTTCGGGGAGTAATTTGATGGCAGAGTCGGCCAGTTCAAGCGCTTCGAGGTACCTTTCCTGGCGGCCTGCGCGAACGAGGGCGACAGCCAGATTATTCAGCACAGCAGGATCTCTGCTGGTGGCCATTTGTTGTGCCTGTTCCAGCCACGCGATGGCGTCATCATATTTCTCTGCCTGCAGGGCGCGTGAGCCGAGTGCCATCAGCAGCACAGCGGGAATTCCGCGGGTGGAGCGGAATCGGGACAGCGCCGTTTCGGCGACGCTCTGCAGTTCTCCTCCGTGAAACATCAGCAGACAGAGACGATCGGCCGTTCTGAGAGTCAATTCTGTGGAATCGAGCGCGATTTGAAGAAGAGCGGCGACTTTGTCCGCAGAATCGTCAGTGAGTTGTGGCTTCCACACAGTTTCGAGGGTGGGGTAGAAGCCAGGATAACACATGAGTCGATCGAGTTCATCGAGTGCGTTGCGCGCTCGGCCGAAGCGAAGAATTCTGATGTCATCACCAATGGCATTGGGAACATCAAGGGATTGGGCGGCCTGGGAAAATGCGGACGCTCGTGAAAACAAGTCAGCGGCAGCGAGGCGGGCGACGGCGGTTTTCGCGGTGAGGAGTGGTTCTGCGGCTCTTGTGGCAGCGGCGAGCGCCTCGTTCTGTTTTCCGAGCTGCATCAGGGCGGTGATGCGGACGCGGGAATCTTCGACTGACAGCTGATCGAGCTGGTCGAGCTGGTCAAATGCCTGCAGGCATTCTTCTGTTGCTCCGGCAGCGAACGCGAGGAGTGCGAGGTTGCGAAAGCAGGCCGCTGTTGCGACTTCCCGAACCTGTGCGCGCCAGTGAAGAAGTGCATCATCGATGGATCCACCAAACTTTGCGCCTTCGAGTCGCAGGAGTGCGGCGAGGCGCGGAGCGTCTTTATTTCCCGGGTTTAGTCGCAGGGCCTGGCGAACGGCGAGGAGGCTTTGGTCACCTCCGACGGCTGCAGAGCTGCCAGCTCCTGTAGTTCCGCTGAATCATGCAGCCGCCTGCCCTCATTGACGGTCAGCATCGCCCGGCGGTGGTCGCCGACAGCCTGCAGCAGACTTGCCAGTTCCGATCGCGCGGACGAGTTTTTCGGATTCTGTTCAACAGCAGACTGAAGCTGGCGAATGCGTTTCGGGATGCGTTCGTCAGGAGCCATCGGGACCTGATGTTGCCGATGGAATGTGATGAGTTCAGCGAGGTACCTGATATCCGCATCAGCAGCACTGCGGATGTGCTGCCCTGCCAGCGTCAGTTCGTTGTTGCGAATGTAAACGCGGGACAGCAGGGCATGCGATTCGGCCGCGTATCCCCGGGCCTGACGGGATCGCTGCAGGTGCAGGATGATTTCATCATCCGGCAAGGGATACAGGGGTGTGGGGGACATCGCGTTGCGCGCGATCCAGAGGTGGGCTGCTGCGCCGCCGTCGCCCGGCATTTCCGCGAGTCGCTCATATTCCCTCCAGCCAGACTCTGTTCCGCGATGATCCCAGAGAAACGCGGCCAGCTGCAGTCGCCACTGGACATTTGCGGGTTCGAGCGCGGCCAGACCGCGGAGACAGATTTCCTGAAGATCCGGTTCCGAGCGGGCCTGAGCTGATTCTGCCTGAGCCTTGTAACGGGCGATTGCTGAGGTTTGCCATGTGGAGAGCGTTCCGTTAATCACCAGCAGAGCGGCGAACGCGAGGAATGCCGGGGCGGCCGAAACCAGCAGTCGGGGGCGTCTTGAAAAGAACAATTCCTTGAGGAATTCGAGGGGGCGAACGGTGTTGGCAAGGCGGACACGCTCGGCGGCGAAGATTCGGATGGGGGTAGAATGCGAGTCAACTCTTCCGGAGATGCAGCGATCCCAGAGCTGTATGAAGGCATTTTTCTGAATGTGGTTGTTAAACCCTTTATCCTCGGGGGTGATTGAATGAGTGAGGAATTCGGCCAGTTGTGTGGCTGAATACAAAAGCAGCAGGGTGAACGCCAGCAGCATCAGCCAGAAGACGAGAGTCAGCAGCAGGCCACCGTCTGTCAGTTCCCGCAGGCCGAGCAGACAGGCTCCCGCCGTCGTCATGACGCCGGCAAGGGAGGCCAGGGGTATGGCCACCAGCATCTTCGCTGATGACTGGCGTCTGAACGCCATCCATGCGTACAGCAGCACCACCAGTCCGGACATGCCCAGCGGGGAATTCAAGGCCGGCTCCAGATCGACACCTGCGCTGAATGTCTTCAGCAGAGTGCCTTCGCGATAGTGCCAGATCTGAAGCATATCAGTGACGGCGCTGGAAAGCTGAACGAGTTGCCCGGACAGCCATTTCCGGAGAGGTCGGTCAAGGAACGGTGGCAATCCCGCAAGCACTGTGGGCAGTACCAGCAGGAACTGCGTTCGTCGGGAAGGCTTGAGGACGCTGCCGACGATTGCTGCAGCCACACAGAAGCTCACATGGGCCAGCCACGTCGACGAGCGATACAGAGCGATGCTCAGCACCAAAACGTAGAGAACCAGCAACAGCCCGGCCCAGCGATCCCAGCACCGAGGGCCGCGCCAGATGCGGTGCACGAGCAATGGCAGGAGGGCCATTGTGAAGGCCAGCACCAGCCAGTACTGCGACTGAAACAGTTTCAGCACCGGTTCACCCCCGCCGACGAGCCAGGGCAGCAGCAGCAGCAGACAAAGGACCAGTTTCGCTGACAGTTTCATGGTTGCCTTTGCAGCGGCCGGAGCAGGAAAGGGGTGAATCCGCGTCTCAGCATGAACCTCTGCCACGAACGAGTCACTCCATGAGAAATTTCATCGGAACTGGAACACGACTGATCTGTATGGAAAGTCAATTCCACCGCGGGTGATTGGCACTCCGGTGATCGGACAGCTGTTTTTCCTCCATGGAAACGGCCTGAACCCGCAGAAACTGCCGATAGTTGCTGCTGACATGACGAGGAAATCTGTCCGCAGTCCGGATGTGCGTGATGCTCCTGGCAGCCGGTTCAAATGCAGCTTCTCAGAAATCCGTCCACCGGATACGCTCTGCCTGGTCACCTTTGGAATTGCCGAGGAAGCTGGAATGCGTACCGGACAGCTGGTTCTGATAAGCCTGCTCACAGTCTCTGCATCGGGTTGCCGCTATGACGGTGCCTTCATGCAGATGGACAGCAATGCTCCGTTCCCTTTCTTCGGGCTGCAGCTGGCTGTGGATTCCGGAGTGCGTCCGCCGCAGGCGGGTGGCGCCGGTCACGGGGATACCGCCCGGGAACTTCGGTCTGAGGACATTGTACCGCTGCGGGAGCTTGATGCTGACGAATCCGCTGGTCCGGCGGCGCGCCGGGAGTGGCAGCCGGGATTCGGGGCTCGTCGGGGAACGTCTGCAGTTCTGGTCAGATCGCACCAGAGCAGGTTCGGCTGGCGCTGAAATTTCCACAGGATTCACCCCATCACTTCCAAAGCCCCCGGGAGGACAGTTGCTGAGAACGGGGTGTGTCCGCGGACTTCGCCGTCGAGATTGAGCGGATCGGTAGTGGAGGACTCGAGAGACAGCGACTGTGCGCGGTGGCATTCCACGCCAGGGAGCTGCAGATGGGATCCGTCAGCGACGCTTCGGAAGACCTTGAGCAGGTTCAGGCGGGAGCAGGGTTTGAGTAGGACGACATCGAGCAGTCCGTCATCGCAGCGAGCGTGCGGGGCGATGAGCATCCGATGGGCGGCATACATGGTGTTGCAGGCGATGACGAACAGGAAGGGGCCTTCGATGGGTTGTGCATCCAGAAGCAGTCGGGCCGGTCGGACGGCGGGTTTAAGAATTTGCCAGAGTGCAGCGACGGAGTAGCGGCTGCGGCCGAGCCAGCGGAGTTTTTCGGCGTTGGCATTGATATCGGTAGCAGCTCCCCAGCCGACAATATTAATACAGTATGCGGACATGCCCGGGGCGGTTACATGGATGACATCGAGGGGCTGTGTGCGTCCGCAGAGGATTCGCTGGGCGGTGTCAGCGGACGACTGGAGCTGGAACTGGAGTGCGAGGGCATTTCCGGTTCCGGCAGCCAGCACTGCGAGCGGAATTCTTCGGGGTTGGGGGTGTTGCATGAGGCCATTGACGACCTCGTGGATGGTTCCATCGCCACCGACGGCACAGATGCAGCTGATTTCACGGACATCGGCCGTGGCGGCGAGATGCTGAGCGTGGCCGGGATGTTCAGTAACGGCGGTATGAACGAGAAGTCCGTGTGGCAGGAGTGCGGCTTTGAGCTGATCGAGTTGCCGTGCGGCCTGCTGGCTGCCACTGCGGGGGTTGACGATCGCAAGAATCTGCCGGCTGGACATAAATGGGGAGCCCGGGTTGTCAGAGTCGGACGGGGATCCCGCAGGCGGCCATCCGGGTTTTGACTTCATGGATGGTGCAGGTCCCGTAGTGGAAGATGCTGGCCGCAAGAGCGGCGCTGGCGCCGCCGGTGGTGACGGCCTGGCAGAGGTGTTCAGCGTTACCGGCTCCACCGCTGGCGACGACAGGAATGGAAACGGCATCTGCCACAGCGCGTGTGATTTCCAGGTCGTAGCCGTCTTTGGTGCCGTCGGCGTCCATGCAGGTGAGGACAATTTCGCCGGCGCCGAGTTCTTCGACGCGGCGCGCCCACTCGACGGCGTGCAGTCCGGTGGGAATGCGGCCTCCGTTAATGTGGACATCCCAGATTTCGTGTCCATCGCGGCGTATGCGTTTGGGGTCGATGTTGACTACGATGCACTGGCTGCCGAAGCGGAGTGCGGCTTCGCGGACGAAATCGGGATCCTTGACGGCCGTGGAATTGATGGAGACTTTATCGCAGCCGGCCTGCAGGAGGCGGCGGATGTCATCGAGTGTGCGGATGCCGCCACCGACGGTCAGCGGCATGAAGACCACTTCTGAAGTGCGGGCAACCACATCGAGGATAATCCCGCGCTGTTCGTGACTGGCGGTGATATCCAGAAAAACCAGTTCGTCGGCGCCCTGCTGTTCGTAGCGGCGGGCAATTTCGACTGGATCGCCTGCATCCTGCAGATTCACAAAATTCACTCCCTTCACGACACGTCCTGCGTGCACATCCAGGCAGGGAATGATACGCTTTGCCAGCATGTTTCGATGTCCGCAGCAGTCCACAGCATCACGAAGAAAAAAGTCCAGGCCGGCACAGGGGCCGTCTGGCTCCAGGGGCCACCCGGCTCCAGGGACGGTATCTCACAGTTCTTCTGCCGATCCTGCAACTCCGCCGGACCGCTTTCGGTTATTTGCAAACAGAATCAGCAGTCAGGAAGGTTTCCCGTGACAACAGTTCCGCCGGGCCGAATTGTGGATGTGCAGCTTGGCCCCCGCAGCTACTCCATCTGCATTCGCCCGCATTCGCTCCGCCATGCTGCCGGGGTGCTTGAATCGTGGCCGGCCATCGGTCCGCTTGCGGGCCAGCGAGTGTTTCTGGTGACCGATGCGGTGCTGGCGAATTCGCACGCAGCCGAATTTTCCCGGGCGTTGCAGGCGGTGGGGGCTGAGGTTGTGCAGGCCAGCGTTCCATCGGGTGAAGCCACGAAGTCGTGGCAGTTTACCCAGCAGCTCTACGACGCTCTGGTGGAAATGTCGGCCGACCGCCGCACGATTGTGGCGGCTGTTGGTGGCGGTGTCACGGGCGATCTGGCGGGTTTCGCCGCGGCGACGTACGCGCGAGGCCTGCGATTCGTGCAGGTCCCCACCACGCTGCTCGCCATGGTTGACAGTTCAGTCGGCGGCAAAACGGGCATCAATCATCCTAAGGGAAAGAACCTGATTGGCGCCTTTCATCAGCCTTCCGGAGTGCTCATTGACGAAACCAGCCTGGCAACTCTTCCGGACCGCGACTATCGCTCCGGTCTGGCGGAGGTGGTCAAGTACGGCGTGATTCTTGACGCTGATTTTTTTGAGTATCTGGAACAGCACGCAGCGGAGCTGACTTCGCGCACCCCTGAAGTGCTCAACACCGTCATCGCCCGCAGCTGCCAGCTCAAGGCCCGGGTCGTCGAGGCGGATGAATACGAAACCACAGGCCTGCGCGCGGTGCTCAATTACGGTCACACCTTCGGGCACGCCTTCGAGGCGCTCGCCGGCTACGGGCAGCTCCTGCACGGCGAAGCCGTTTCGATCGGCATGCTCTGTGCCAGTCGCCTGGCGGAGCGGCTGGGCCGGATTTCATCTGCGGACACCCGGCGTCAGCAGCAACTGCTCATGGCGCTTGGGCTTCCGGTCGCGGTTCCTGTTGAACTGCAGAAGCGGCCCGGGGAAATTCTCCGCTGCATGCTGCTGGACAAGAAAACAGAAAGTCGACAGCTCCGCTTCGTGCTGCCGGACCGAATCGGCCATGTGGAGACCGTTCGTGGCGTGGATTCTCAGCTTGCGCTTGAGGTTCTCAGCTATTATGAGGGTTGAATCGGTTGTATCACTTTGACCATGGTCCACGATTGCTGCGTCTCTGTGGAGCTTCAAATAATCCCCAAAGACTGCCCCCGCGTTTTGTCGATGCCGCACTTCGCGCAGGCTGGATAAATCCGCGCAGTCCGAATATTCCCGGTTTCCTTCACAAAAAACTTGAATCCGTTCTGGATCTTCCGGTCATTCCTTCGAAAAATGTCCACTGGATCCATCGCACTGCATGCGGAGCTTTCCTTTGTCAACTGCTCAAATCGACGCCCAACTGGCGCAGAAACTCGCCGACGATTCCACTCCCGGCCTGGACCTCGTGGGTTTTATTCGCCGTCGCAAGTCGTTCGTAATTCTCTTCGGACTGCTCGGCACCGGCGTCGGCTACATGATGCTCAATCGTGAAGTCCCGCAATACCGCGCCGAGGCGATGGTGCAGGTCATTCATCGCCAGTCCGACCCGCGACTGCGCGATATGATGGCCGAAAAAGACCTGACCGACGCGGTTTACGTGCTCAAAAGCCCACGAACGCTCTCAGCAGCCTACAAAAATCACGGCCTTGCCAGCAAGTCCACGCTCTCGGGCATGCCCGAAGATGAAGCCTTTGCCACCATGGCCGGCATGTTGTCGGCTCGGTCGTTATCTCCCAGTGTGATTTCCATCTCCGTTACCGGCACCAACCCCGAAGACATTCGCGACATTGCCAACGCGGCCTCCGAAGAATACGTCCTGGCCCAGAAAGAAAACTACAAGGACGCCTCCGAAGAGCTCAAACTGATCCTCAGCCGCGCACGCGACGAATTCCTCGAAATGCTCCGCAATGCCGAACAGGAATATGCCCAGTTCCGCGAAACCTCCAACCTCTCCACCGACGGCGACAACCCCTACCGCATCCGCGCTCGATCTGCCGAAGCCAAGGTCGCCGAGTACGAACTCCAGAAAGCCGAACTGAAGGCCGAACTCGAACAACTCCGGGAAGCTCTCGCCAAAGGCGGTGCCCGCGAAGCCATTCTGCTGCTGGTCACCAACAATCGCCCCAATTCCGAGCGTCAGGGGGTCTCCACAAGTTCCACCGATGGCATGAGCGAACAGCTGTTTCCGCTCTACCTCGAAGAGGCAAGGCTCGCAGCAGAACTTGGCCCCGGCCACCCGCGGCTCAAGTCCCTCCAGATGAAAATCCAGATGACCCGCAAACATCTGCAGGACATTGCCGGACTGGACGCTGCCCGCAAGGCTGATGCCACAGCCGCCGCCCAGGCTGGCGACGCCGCTGAAGTCCCCGCCGAAGCAAGCTCACAGGACTTCCTCACCGTCTACCTCCAATCGCTCGAACAGCAACTCAACATCATCGAGCGTCAGCAGGAATCTGTCAAATCTCTGGCGGACAGCGAAGATCTGCTCGCCCGAAAACTCATGATGGAAGAAATCGAGGACAAGAATAAGAAGGCCGAAATCGACCGTCTCTCCAGCCTGTTCAACGAGACGACGCTGTCAATCAGCGAGGTCCAGGTCAATGCCGGCATGGGTGGGGTCACCGCACAGGTGCTCTCCAAGGCCCGCACCGGAGTCAAGATTTCGCCGATCATGGAACGCTTTCTGGGCATGGGTGCTCTGCTCGGAGCCCTCTTCGGCCTTGGCATCGGCTATCTGATTGAAATGGCCGACCGATCCTTCCGCAAACCCGAAGACATCATCCGGGAGTTCGGCGTGCCGATTATGGGGCACATCCCGTTCATGACAGAACAGCGTCTGAAGTCCGCTTCAGAGGACAGCAAGTTCGACCGCTCGGCCGTCTCCGTGCACCTGCCCCGTTCCCGCCCTGCTGAAGCCTTCCGTGCGATTCGTACGGCCGTGTGCTTCAGTGCTCTGGGCGGCGAGCATCGGGTGATCTCCGTGACCAGCCCGGCTGCCGGTGACGGCAAGTCCACACTGGCGCTCAATCTCGCCGTGTCCCTTGCCCAGTCCGGCAAACGGACGGTGATCATCGAAAGCGACCTGCGGCGTCCCAAAGTCCATAAGCTCACCGGCGCCGATAACAAACAGGGCGTTGTGGATGTGTTGCGCGGCACGGTTCCTCTGGATCTTGTCATCCAGTCGACTCAGGTTCCCGATCTCAGCGTGATCCCCTGCGGACCGCGTCCCAAAGACCCCGCCGAACTTCTCGCACGCCCTGAGTACGAACGGTTCCTTGAAGACCTGCGATCCCGCTTTGACTATGTAATCATCGACACTCCGCCCGTGCTTGCGGTGACTGACCCGGCCGGTGTGGCCGCCCGCGTGGACGGTGTGATCGTCTGCATGCGACTCAGTCGACACACCCGTGAACTTGGCAAACGCACCATCGAATCGCTCCGCGACATTGGTGCCACGGTGGCCGGTATCGTGATCAACGGGGTCGAAGAGCGGGATGCCTACGGCTACGGCAACTACCGCTACTCCGACTACCGCTACTACTATAAGAACTACAACTACAAGTACGGCTACGGCCGATACGGCTCCTACAACTCCTACACGGAAACTGAAGGCTCCGAATACTACTCCGACGACCGCGCCAGTCAGTCGCGTCAGCAGCCAGCGGCGATCACCACCGAAGGCTCGACTGCAGATCCGGCAGAGACCCCGAACAAGGCTGACTAATCCGTTCGTTTCAGCACGCCTCCGGTTCGGTTCCGTCGCGAAATGATCTGCTATGCTCTGCACCCCCGCTATCCGGTCATCGCCCCCCAGGATTCTGTTTCTCAACAGATCCTGGTGGCCCGACATGGAGGCAACAGGCCAACTGCTCACAGAACTCTGTGAAGGGCTCGCCGAAGACTTTCAGGTCGAGGTGCTCGCCGGGCAGCCGAACAGCGTCAATCCGCTGGCCCCGGCCAACTGGCGGCAGCTTGACACCTATGGCGGAGTGCGGATCCAGAGGCTGCGACATACCAGATTCCCCAAACGCCGAATCTGGGCCAGGCTGATCAATTACTTCACCTTTTCTCTGGCCGTCTGCAGAACCCTGCAGCACTGGTCGCCACCGGATGTGGTGGTGTTCGAAACCGACCCGTTTCTGCTCGCCCTGGAAGCTCACCGTCTCCAGCAGCGAACTGGCTGCAGGCTGGTGGGATACCTTCAGGACATCCATCCCGACGTCGGCATCGCGATCGGAAAAATTCGCAACCGCTACGCCGTACGAAGACTGCGAGCGGCATTGTTCAACGTCTACCGAAAATGTGACCGGGTGGTGGTGCTCAGTGAAGACATGCGGCAGCTGCTGGCGGAAGGCGGCGTCTGCCCAGGCCGCATCGTGGTCATCCCCAACTGGGCCGACACTCAGAAGATCATTCCGACAGACACCCCCAATCGCTTTCGGGTGCGGCACGGACTGACCGATAAGTTCCTTGTGATGTATTCCGGCAATCTGGGATTGACGCAGCGTTTAAGCGACTTCGTGGCTGCCGCTGCTCTGCTTACGGACCACCCGCGGATACATTTTGCCTTTGTCGGCCGCGGCTCGCTGGAAGCGGAACTGCGTGCCGAAGTGGCTGCCCGGGGGCTGTCGAATATCAGTTTTTTTGATTATCAGCCGCGTGAGGAACTGTCTGACAGTCTTTCCGCGGCCGACCTGCATCTGGTGCCGCTCGCCGCAGAACTGGCAAAATGTCTGATGCCCAGCAAGCTCTACGGAATTCTGGCGGCTGGTCGCCCGTGTCTGACGAACGCCCCCGCAGGGTCCGAACTGCAGCGGATTGTCTCTGAAAAGCAGGTGGGCTTTGCGGTTCCGTCGGGAAGCGTTGAGCAGCTGGCAGCGGCAATACTTCGGGCGGCGGCGGATCCCGGACTGCTGCGTGAGATGAATCTGCGGGCGCGGCAACTCGCCGAAACGGAATACAGCCGTGCTCAAAGCACCGCGAAGTTTCGCAGGCTGCTGACAGAGGTGCTCGCGGAGCCGGCGGAACCGTGTGGAGCAGGCTCCCACGTTCACGGAACTGTCGCAGTTCAGGCCACTGTGGCAGTTCACGACTGAGACCTCTTTTTTCATAACCTCTGTTTTCCGGTGCTGGAATGCTCAAATCAGATACTCCCATCTATGTCGCGGGGCATCGTGGAATGGTGGGTTCGGCCGTGGTGCGATGTCTGCAGCAGCAGGGATTCAACCGGCTGCTCCTGCGATCCCGCACAGAGCTGGATCTGACGAATCAGGCCGCGGTGGAATCGTTTTTTCAGGAGCAGCGACCTGAAGTGGTGATCTTCGCCGCCGCCCGCGTCGGCGGAATTCTGGCGAACAGCACCCGGCCGGCTGACTTTCTGTATGAGAACCTCGTGATGGCCGGCAATGCGGTGCATGCGGCGTGGAAATCCGGGACGCAGCGTTTTCTGTTTCTTGGCAGCACCTGCATCTATCCGCGGCTGGCACCACAGCCGATCCCTGAAGAAAGTCTGCTCACACTGCCTCTGGAACCGACGAACGAAGCCTACGCGATTGCAAAGATCGCCGGCCTGAAGCTCTGTGAATTCTACCGTCGCCAGCACGGTGTCCTGTATCATTCGGCAATGCCCACCAATCTCTATGGCCCCGGCGACAACTATCATCCGGACAACAGTCACGTACTGCCGGCGATGATTCGCAGGTTTCATGAGGCGACGGCAGCAGGTCTGCAGGAAGTGCAGATCTGGGGAACAGGAACTCCACTCAGAGAATTCCTTCACGTGGACGACCTGGCGGCGGCCATTCTGCATCTGCTGAAGCTGAGCGATCCGCCGGACCTTGTGAATGTCGGAAGTGGTGAGGAGATCAGCATTCTTGATCTGGCCCGACTCGTCGCCCGAGTTGTGGGGTATACCGGTCGCATTTCCACGGACCCATCAAAGCCCGACGGGACGCCTCGCAAGCTGTGCGACATTCGTCGCATACGGGCCACGGGTTGGGAGCCGCGGATTTCCCTTGAAGATGGCGTTCGGGATGCGTGGCGTGATTTTCTGGCAGCGTCCGGAGCCAGTCGCTTGAGAAATGTTTAGGGAGTTCAGCCTTCACTTTCGCTGCAGTCGTTAACAAGCAACCAATCCTCAGACTTTTACCGGCTGCCGTGGCCGTTGGATTGATTTTCAATTCCCTCCTGATTTTCCGCGGGAGTAGTTTAGTCAGTTCGGTTGGGCTGTGACTGACCGAAAGAACGAGCGTGATCTCATTTTCAGCCCCGCATTTCCTCCCATTCCCTGCAGTATCCCATGACTAAATCCGCATTGATTACAGGCATCACCGGCCAGGACGGTTCATACCTCGCAGAACTCCTGCTTGAAAAAGGCTACACGGTGCATGGCCTTGTGCGGCGCGCCTCGACTTTCACCACGGGGCGAATCAATCACATCTACACTGACCCTCACAACGCTGGTGCGCAACTGTTTCTGCACTATGGCGATCTGACGGATGGCCAGAGTCTGACCAATCTGGTGCTCGATCTCGAGCCGGACGAGATTTACAACCTTGGTGCCCAGAGTCACGTCCGGGTTTCGTTTGATCAGCCGGCTTACACGTTTCAGGCGACCGGCGGCGGCGCGTTGAACGTGCTTGAGGCGGCCAGGCAGCTCAACAAAAAAAAGAGCGTGCGAGTTTATCAGGCGTCTTCCAGCGAGATGTACGGAGAAGTTCTGGAAACACCGCAGACAGAGTGCACGCCGTTTCGCCCGCAGAGCCCCTATGCCTGCGCGAAGGTCTTTGCCTTTCATCAGACGGTGAACTACCGCAAGTCCTATGACATGTTTGCGGTGAACGGGATTCTCTTTAATCACGAAAGTCCGCGTCGTGGCGAAACATTCGTCACCCGCAAAATCACCCGCGCAGCAACTCGCATTAAGCTGGGGCTGCAACAGAAGCTCTACCTCGGTAATCTGGCCGCGAAACGTGACTGGGGATATGCAAAGGACTATGTCGAAGGCATGTGGCGAATGCTTCAGCACAGTGAACCGGACGACTTTGTGCTGGCCACCGGGCGAACCCAGACGGTGCAGGAGTTTGCCGATATCGTCTTTGAAAGGCTGGGATTGAATCCGGCTGAGCATATCGAGATTGATGCACGCTACTTCCGTCCCGCAGAAGTGGATCTGTTGCTGGGTGACTGCTCAAAGGCCACCGAAAAGCTGGGCTGGACGGCCGCCACCTCCCTGGAACAGCTGGCCGCACTGATGGTCGACCATGACCTGTCGCTGGCCCGGGAAGAGGCCATTCTGGCGGCTGCGAGAAAGTAATCACACCGGATCCTGCATTTTCCTCCCGACGGCCCACTCATGATTGCTCTGATTACAGGAATCACCGGACAGGACGGCTCCTACCTTACCGAACTGCTCCTGCAAAAGGGCTATGAGGTGCATGGGATTGTCCGTCGGAGCAGTTCGCTGGAGCGGATACGGCTGAATCGTCTGTATGCGGACGACAGCGTCTACGGTAAGCGGCTTTTTCTGCACTACGCGGACCTGTCTGACGTAACCACGATTCGACGAATCATCGTGCGTGTTGCGCCGACGGAGTTTTATCATCTGGCGGGGCAGAGCCATGTGGGTTTAAGTTTCGAGATTCCGGAAAGCACCTGCGATCTGACCGCCATGGGGACGCTGCGGATTATGGAAATCCTGCGGGACCTGCAGAAGCCTCCGCGGTTTCTGCACGCCAGCAGTCGCGAGATTTTCGGCAGTCCGACCAGCAGCCCGCAGGACGAGTCCACGCCGATGGCCCCGGTGTCCCCCTACGGCTGTGCCAAGGCATTTGCCACCCAGATGACGCGGATCTACCGCGAGGCTCATGGGCTGTTCTTCTGCAATGCCATTTGCTACAACCACGAAAGTCCGCGACGCGGTGAAAACTTTGTCACCCGCAAAGTCACGCTTGCCGCTGCCCGGATCCAGGCCGGCCTGCAGAAACAACTCAGTCTGGGTGACCTCGACGCCGCCCGCGACTGGGGTTATGCGGCTGATTTTGTACACGCCATGTGGCTCATGCTGCAGCAACCCGCTCCGGATGATTACGTGCTGGCGACCGGTAAAGAGCACACCATCCGCCAACTGCTCAGCATCGCCTTTGATCACGTCGGGCTGGACTGGCGCGATTATGTGCGGGAAGAACAGCGGTTCATGCGGCCAGCGGATGCCTGCGGGCTGCTGGGAAATGCCGCAAAGGCCCACACACAGCTCGGCTGGAAACAGTCCCTCACCTTCAGGGAACTCGTCCAGCTCATGGTTGACAACGATGTTCGGCTGGTGGCGGAAAAACCGGCTGTGTCCTGAATGGACATCCAATTTGCTTCCTTGTTGAACCGGTACCGGCCATGTCTGTTCCTGCCACGCAAACCACTTCCAGCTCGCGTCGCAAACGCGAGCCGGGTCTGTTTCTCAGCCTTGTGCTGCTCATGCTCTGCATGATCGCCGGCAAGTACGTCCTGCCGTCCGGTCGAGCCAGCGCGATTCCCGGCCCCAAACGCGGTGATATGGTGCTCACTGCAGAAAGTCTCCCGGACGAACTCGCCGGCTGGAAAAAGCAACGCTTCACGCCGGCCGCCGACCCGTCACTCGTCGCCGATCTGGAGTCCTGGTGGGTGCATGCATGGAACTATTCTCGGGGACCGGCCAGTGCCTTTGTCTCTGCCGATCAGGCGCAGTGGGTCGCATGGCACGAACTCAGTGCCTGCTATGTCGCCAACGGCTGGAAGATCGCCGACCGCACGGTTTATGAAGTCGAGGATCCGAGGGGGGGCATCTGGCACTGCGTTGTCGTGGACCTGCAGAAAGGCAACTTCGATCGCGGGCAGCTCTGCTTTTCCCTCTTCGGCAGTGACGGCACGGCCATGGAAGCAATTTACGAAGGCAAGCCCTTCGAAAAACTCAATCTGGAAACCGACGCCCCCGCCACAGCCGCTCAGACACCCGTCCCGGAAAAACGCTGGCAGCGGCAGGAATTCGAACGGGTGATTCAGACGCAGGTGTTTTACGCGTGGAGCGGCGAGCTTCCGCAGGGGCGACGACAGGATTTGATTCGCCTGCATCTGGCCAGTCGCGAGGTGTTGCGGGAACGCTGGCTGGAGCACTGGAAAAAGCTTCGCGGCTGACCTCAGTCAGGCGGCGGTCCAGGGGAACAACATGGCAGCCACGGCCCACAAAACCTCCCGCCTCCCGCGCACAGCATGGCTGGCAGTTTCGCTGATATTCTGTGCCGCACTGGTCCTGCCCAGGTTTCTGGCATCCGGAACACGCTTCGCCTCCGCCGCGTGGCAGCAGGAACACAGCCGAAGACTCCGCGACCCGATGCTGACTCGCTGCTATGTCTTCACCGGAGACGATGCACATCTGCGTTCCCGAAATCTGGTTGCCTGGCATGGCGAGCTGACAGCAGCGACAGCCCCCGAAGGCCGTCCGCCAAAACTCGTCGCCGGCCGGGAAGACACGCTGCACGCCGTCCGCCTTGAAGATCTCCCGCTGCAGGCCATGCCGGCGATCGTACAGCGACAGCTGACGGTGGAATTCCGCGTGCGACATCACGGACAGGGCTTCGTCCTCGGTGGAAACGCACGGCACAGCGGAACACTCGCCGCCATGGGTGACGGCATCTGGAACGGGTTTCTGTTTTCCCTGCAGTTTCCCTCGAACACGCTTTCATTTCAGCTCGGGCACCCCAAACCCGAACCGGCCCTGCCAGTCACCGCGATCAGTCGGATCCCGGCCGGAGTCTGGACCCATCTGGCCGGCACATGGGATGGACGCGAAGTTCGCATCTACGTCAATGGGCTGCTGGCGGGTCGCCGACTGTGCTCGGGCCCGTTCTTTCCAGTGCCGCGAACGTCCAGACTCAGACTGGGCTATGTCGGC
>CAZLOQ010000033.1:22716-42587 GCA_964561125.1 uncultured Chitinophaga sp.
AAAATCAATCATCCCTGTATTACCAGGCAGCCCTGATAGAGAAAACTCCAGCATTTTACCAGCCTCCATGCTGGACCCCGTCTCGATCTGGAACACTTCGCCCTGTATACGCGGTGTTTGTCCGACGCTGAGATTCTTGAAACCGCCTGGCCGGCAGTCACCGCGAACGCGCGTGAGACGAGAGCATTGATCGAGTCCGGCAGACTCCTCGTCGCCGGCGAGCCGTCGCAGGCCGCTGCCGAACTGCGCGACCTCACACAGTTCTCCGAGGCATCGCCCCTTCGCGGACTCGCTGAATTCAGACTTGGGGAATGCGATCGGGAACAGGACCGGTTCGCGGACGCCATCCGCTGGTTCACGGCAGCCTCAGCCTCCTCCCGGCCGGATTCGATTCGCGGCGCAGCGACCACCGAACTGCAGTCACTCAGGGATGGCACGCAGCCACCGTCGTCAATGACGCAGCGAAAATCTGCGGACGGACAGCAGGCCGCTCCCGCCGTCGACGAATCGCGGCAGATGAAACTGCTCAACTCCGACAGAACCGCGCACCTGCAGCTGGCGCTGGCGGAAGCAGATGCGTGGAGTGCTCGCTTCGAGCAACAGGTGCGACCAATCCTGCAGTCGGCCTGCTGCTCCTGTCACCGGGAGCCCGGGACAACCGGCCTGGATCTGGAGTCCATTCGCACGGCCGAGGACGCGATTTTCGCGGGCGCTCGATTCTGGCAGCGGGTGGCGACTGTGGTTCGCGAGGAAGCGATGCCGCCGCAGCACAGCCTTCACCTGGCTGCTGCCGACCGCCGGAAACTGCTTCACTGGCTGGACAGCCGGCCTCGCAGGGGACTTTGCGAAGAGATCCCCGAAGACGCCGACGAGCCTCGCTATTTTGAAGACGTGGGCTGGCGGATTGGTTTTGCCGCTGCCCGCAGACTCACCCGCCGCGAACTGCAGAACGCCATCCGCGATCTGCTCGGCGTGGAACTCACCAGTGATCAGCTGCCACCTCCGGAAGGGTCCGGAGGGGAAGGCTTCGATACCAGTTCCGCGACACTCTTCACATCATCGTCACTGCTGGAATCATGGCTGCAGTCTGTGCACTTCGCCGTCGACCGTGCGTTGGCGAAGGATGCTGTCAGCGCATCACCTGACGATCGGCGACTTTTGCGGCAGTTGCCCACGGCTGCCGTGACGGCCCGCGAGGCTGCTCTGGCCTGTCTTCAGCCGTTTATGCTCGAGGCCTGGCGGCGACAGCCCACCGCTGCCGAGCGCGAACGACTGCTGCTGCTCTTTGACATGGCCCTGCAGGAACACGGCAACTTCGCCGCAGCTGTCGGCGAATCTGCAAAGGCCGTCCTGCTTTCGCCCGCCTTTCTGCTGGTTGCTGAACCTGAATGGGGCGTGGATGGCGACTACCCGCTGCTTCCCGAACAGCTGGCCACCCGAATGGCCCTGTTTCTCTGGTCCTCCCTTCCCGATAAACAGCTGCTTGACGCAGCGCTCAACGGCCGCCTCGACAGTCCGTTCGAAATCCGCGAACAGATCCGTCGCATGCTTCGGGATCCGCGCGCGAGTGCTCTCGGGGAGGGCTTCGGTCTGCAATGGCTGGGGCTCGACCGACCGGACAATCTGCAGCCGGACGCGGAACAGTTTCCGGAGTGGACGCCGGAACTGGCAGCGCTGCTGCAGGAAGAAGCCGCACGCTTCGTCGCGTTTGTTCTGCGGAACGATCGTCCGCTCACTGAACTGCTGGAAGCGGACTACGTGATCGCCAACGGACAGCTGGCAGAATTTTACGGGTTGCCGGGCCGGAACGTGCAGGGCTGGGAGCGAATCGGGATTGCACAGGGATCGCGGGGCGGAGTTTTGTCTTTGGCAGCAGTGCTGACAGCCACCTCGCGACCTCGCAGAACCAGCCCGGTGCTCCGCGGTCGCTGGGTTCTGGAAACCATCCTTGGAGAAACAGTGCCGCCTCCTCCGCCCGATATCCCGGTGCTCCCGGAAGAGGCCGATCCGGAAGCCCCGCTGACCCTGCGCGAACGCCTGGAGCAGCACCGCAGTGACCCGAACTGCGCAGCGTGCCACCAGACGATGGATCAGCTGGGATTTGCGCTGGAAGAGTATGGTCCGACGGGCCGGTTTCGCAGCCACGACGGGACCGGCCCGGTGGACGCCAGCGGACTGCTGCCTTCCGGGGAACGAATTCAGGGGCTCAGCGGGCTGCAGCGAGCCCTGCAGGCACGTCACAGGCAGTTTCTGAGGCTGTTCTGCCGCAGGCTCCTTGGGTATGCCCTGGGACGGGAGCTTGAGCGATTTGATCTGTGCGTCGTGGACCGTTGCCTCGAACGTCTTGAAACATCCGGAAATCGCTCGTCTGCAGCCATCGAGGAGATTATACTTAGTTATCCCTTCCGCAACCGTCAGGCCGTCCGATGACTACTTCCCGCAGACGCTTCCTTCATGGCACCGGCGCGGCGCTGCCGCTCCCGTTTCTGCCTTCCCTGCAGGCCTCCCGGTTTTCAGCTCACGAACCGGCACCGCCCGTACGCAGCGTGTTCCTGTTCTTCCCCAACGGCATCTGGGAGCCGGACTGGACTCCCGCAGACGAAGGCCCCAACTACACGCTCAGCCCCACCCTGCAGCCACTCCATACCGTTCGCGACGATGTGCTGGTGCTCACGGGACTCGATAAGCGTCACAGTCGCGACGGCGGCGGTCACCAAACGGCCACCGCCAATTTTCTCACCGGTCTCCCGGTCCATAAAACCAGCGGCAAAAATCTCAGCGCCGGCGGAATCTCCGTCGATCAGCTCATCGCCAGCCACATCGGTGACCAGACCCCCGTCCGCAATCTGGTGCTCGGGGTCGAACCCGTGCGCACTGGCGTCGACCGCCCCACCGGCATCACCCTGCTGTATACCTCCCTGATTTCCTGGGAAACCGCAGACCGGCCTGCAATGCCCCAGAACAGCCCGCGCGTCGTCTTCGAACGGCTCTTCCGCAGCTCAGCCGCTGCCACGGCCGAAGCGCGAAAAACCAATTCCCGCCTGCTCAACCTGGTGCTGGAAGACGCCCGTAGTCTTCGCCCCGCACTCGGTCGCGACGACCGCGTCAAACTTGATGAATACCTCGCCGCTGTCGAAGCCGTCGAATCACGGATTCGGTTCGCGGAAAAAGCCGCCGCAACAGACACCACACCCCGCATAGCACTCCCGCCGGAAACTCAACCCCCTCCCGCCGAACCACTCGATTTTCGCACGCGAATGTCCACCATGTTCGATGTGCTGACGCTCGCAATCCGCGCCGATGCCACCCGAGTCGCCTCAATGATGCTGGCCAACGATTCCTCCGTGCAGAGCTTCGCGTTTCTCGGAGTCCCCGAAGCCCATCACGAAGTCTCCCATCATCAGCACGATTCCCATAAAGTCAGCAGCTACCAGAAAATCAATCGCTGGTATGTGGAACAGTTTGCCGGCTTCGTCCAGCGACTGCGGAACACGCCCGAAGGTGCCGGGGCCCTGCTCGACAGCACACAGGTCCTGTTCGGTTCCGGGCTCTCGGACGGCAACCGCCATGATCCCGATAATCTGCCCATTCTGCTCGCCGGCCGCGGTGGCGGTTTGCCATCCGGACGACACATCAGCTTCCGCGCCGGCTCCACACCGCTCTGCAGCCTCTACCTGTCCATGCTCCAGCGACATGGCATTCAGATTGATCAGTTCGGGGACGGAACTCAGCCACTGCTGTGACGTGTTCGCGCGCATCATTCCAGGTCTTCCCATGTTCCTCAGGTCTTCCCGTGCTCCGCACTCGACTGCTTTCCTGCATGTGCCTGCCCGCGATCGCTCTGGTGATCGCCGGTGCCCTCCTGTACGCTCCCCGAAATGTGCCAGGTGACGGATCAGCATGGCTGCAGTATCGCAGACATCAGCGCATCACAGCAGGCACGCCCGGTCTTGACCGGCTCTACACCTTCCAGGACTCCTCTGCCGCAGCTGCTGCATTCTCCAATCAGGCCGGGCTCCTCGGACGACTGTCGCTCGAACTGCCGGACCCTGCCAAAAGCCACAACGCATTCAGCCTGACAGAAGGTCGCTGGCCCTGGAAACAGGCCGTCCGACTCCGACACGGCGCTCTGCACTCAAGACTCTCCGTGCCCACTCGGCGTGCATTCTCCTTCCATGCATGGCTCCGGCACTTTGGCGAGGCCGACGCCGGTGACAGCTTCTATGGCACCGTCTGCTCGGTCATGTCCATGGGAGACGGTGTTCGTGTGGGCTGGTGTCTGCAGCTTCTGCGGCCCTGCAATACGCTCCTGTTTTCCCTCGGACAGCCTCCAGGCGCCGAAGCCGTCGCGGTGTCTTCACGCGTCCAGATCCCGGAAGGCTTGTGGACAGCGGTGGCCGGCACGTGGGATGGCAGCGAACTTCGCCTGTATGTGAATGGACTCCTCTACGCCGCAGTTCCCTGGCAGGGCTCCTGGCTGCCCCCGAAGCCCCACAGCCGCTTCCGACTCGGCCTCGCTGGCAACGGATCGCTCGCCGGCTGCCTCGAATTCGACGAGGTGGCTCTGTTCGACCGCTGCCTCAAGGCCGACGAAATCGCCAGACTCACGTGGCCGGATCTGCCCGCCGAAAATGCGGCTCTGCATCCGCTTCTGGAGGCCGGGAATCGTCTGGCAGCAGGGAATGTTACCGACATTCGCCTTGCGGACCCCGGTGAACTCAGCCCCGCTGGCCGATATCCCGTTCTGCACGCCCTGCAACTGCTGCGACGCGCCGAAATTCGACGGGAGTGTCAGCAGCTCGATGAAGCACAGGACGCCTTCGATACTCTCGCCGCCACTCCCACTGCACCCGATCCTCTGCGACTGACGGCACTCCGCGAAGCCGTGCGGCTCAAGCTCGGTGTCACACCCCGCTGGCGACTGCAGCAGACAGCCACTCGACCCGATCAATGGACGCTCTGCGGGGACTACTCAGGTGATGCACAGGCTGCAGACCGCATTCAGACCGCACTGCAGCAGTTCGCCGCAGAACGCTGGGTCGCCGACTACAGCAGCTTCGTGCGGCCCCTGCTCCGCAGTCACTGTGCCGCCTGCCATTCCCCTGCCGATAAGTTTACTGCCGATAATTCCGCTGACGGCAATCCCGATGCCTTCACTGTGGCTCACCTTGATCGACCACCGGCTGCAGCGAATTCCGCATTCGCCTGGGATCAGGCCTTCTCCCGGATTTGCTCCGGTCAGATGCCGCCACCGGGACACCCACCGCTGACCTCGCACGACCGCCGCACGCTGGAACGCTGGTGGACCACCAGGCCACCAGCCGCCTTCTGCGAACAGATCCCTACCGAACAGAACCAGCAGCACTATCCCGGCTACGTGCGTACGCGGCGCCTTACTCGGCTCGAATACCGCAATGCCATCCACGATCTCCTGGGCGTACAGCTGCGGTCAGACGAGCTGCCGCCCGCAGACGCCTCCGGCGGTGAAGGCTTCGATAACGTGGGCGATGTGCTCTTCACCTCTCCAGGGCATCTGGCATCGTGGATGTCGTCCGTCAGTTCCGCAGTTCGCCGCGCTCTGCAGCAGGATCTTGAGCAGCCCGATCCTCGGCTGCGGACACTGCTGGCAAACTTTGACGTCAGTCTTCTGGTTCCCGGTGCTCCGCCTGCCACCGAAGCACAGATTCGCCCGCTGCTGGCCGCCACCATGGCTCGCGCCTGGCGCAGAACGCCCGCCGCTGAAGAAGTCGTTCCGCTGCTGCAGCTGTACACCTCAGAACTCACTTCAGCAGCATCGACCCTGCACGCAGTCCAACTGCCGCTGCAGGCCATTCTCCTGTCTCCGCATTTTCTTTTCATCGTCGAACCGGAACCGGCAGACGGGCTGGAAATTGTCCGCCTGAGCGCTGACGAGCTGGCCACGCGGCTGTCACTGCTGCTGTGGTCGTCGATCCCCGATGCTGTCCTCAGACAGTCCGCCGAATCCGGACAATTATCACAGCCGCCGGAACTCCGCCGACAGCTCCGCCGCATGCTCAAAGACCCCCGCAGTCGCGCACTGGGTGAAGCGTTCGGAGTGCAGTGGCTGGGGCTGGATGAAGCGGCCGAACGTCGTCCCGACCCGCAGTTGTTTCCCGAATACACAGCGGACCTGGCCGTCGACTTCCGCGAAGAAGCCATTCGCACGATTGCAGCCGTGTTTCAGGAAAATCGACCGCTCTCCGAACTGCTCGCTGCAGATTCCGTTTGGGTCAATCCCCGGCTGGCGCGTTTCTACGGCCTTCCTGAACCGTCCCGCGACGACTGGTCCCGCGTGCCCGCAGGCAACACGCAGCGAGGCGGAACAGCCGCGCTCGGGGCGGTGCTCACAACCACCTCCTACGCCGGTCGCACCAGTCCCGTGCTCCGCGGCGAATGGCTCCTGCAGAATCTCCTCGGAACTGCTGTCGAACCGCCTCCGCCCGGGATTCCGTCCCTTGAAGACGCCGATGTCGGTGATCAGCCACCCACCATGCGAGCACGGCTTGAAGCTCATCGACGGGACCCCGACTGTGCCGCGTGCCATGAAGTCATGGATCCCCTCGGGTTCAGTCTGGAGCAATTCGATGCCATCGGCCGCTGGCGAACACACGATGGGGCCCTCCCCGTGGATGCTCAGGGAGTGCTTCCCGATGGGACGACTGTCCGCGGCCCCGCAGGACTCAGGCAGGCCCTCCTCGAGCGCGAAGACGAGTTTCGCAGGCATTTCACCCGCAGACTCCTCGGATACGCTCTCGGACGCAGTCTGACTTCCCTCGACGACTGCGTGGTGGATCGCTGCCTGCAGCGTTTGCAGGAGGATGGCGGAACAGCACAGGGGCTGCTGGAAGAAATCATTCTGAGTTACCCCTTCCAGCACCGCTATTCAATGCAGTCCGGCGGTACCCAGTCCGGAAGTACCCAGCCCGGCGGGAGGCGCTGATTTCTGAATTCCCTGCAACTCAGGCTGGACCCGCCCCCGATTCCCTGGTTCAATGCAGGGTTCCCCAACTCCTTCCATTCCCGGAACTACGCCGCATGTCAAACCGTCACATGTTGCCAGGTCGTCGTCACTGCCTGCGTTCTGCGGGACTCACGCTGGGACTTCCCTGGCTGCAGTCCCTGCAGACCCCATCTCTCCGCGCAGATGACGCACTGTACACACCGCCGCTCCGAGCCGCGTTTCTCCACTTTCCCAACGGCATGTATGCCGATCACTGGGTCCCGCAGCAGACCGGTGATCGCTACACGCTCTCTCCGATCCTGCAGCCCCTCGAACCCGTCCGCAGCGAAGTTCTTGTCCTCAGTGGACTCGAAAAAGCCGCCAGCCGCTCAGGTGATGGACACTACTCCAAAACCGCCAACTTCCTCACCGGAATGCCGGTTCGCAGAACCATCGGTCGCGATGTCAGCGCCGGCGGAATCTCAGTCGATCAGCTCATGGCCACCGCCTGCAAAGGAAAAACGCCGGTGCCATCCCTCGTCCTCGGCGTCACGCCGGTCATGCCGGGCATCGACCGCAGCGTCGGCTTCACCCATGCCTACGCCTCGTGGATCTCCTGGCAGTCTGAAACACAGCCGGTGACTCCCGAAATTTCTCCAAAGGTCGTCTACGAAACACTCTTCGGTCTCAGGACCGATGCCTCACCCGCTCGCTCAGCCGCGAAGCCACTGCTGGACTACCTCCTGAATGACGCTCGCAGTCTGCGGAGTCGGCTGGGACGCGACGACGGACACAAACTCGACGAATATCTGGATTCCGTACGTGCCGTGGAAGCCCGACTGCAATTCGTGCCCTCAGACACCCGCCGCCCGCACAGCCAGTCACTGCAAAGCGACATTCGTTCCGTCACACTGCCACCCCCCGGCACTGACATCGATTTCCGTGAACACATCCGCCTGATGTTCGATCTCATCGTGCTGGCTTTCCGCGCCGATGCCACGCGAGTTGTCTCCATGATGCTGGCCGGCGGCGTCTCCAGCCAGAGCTTTGCGTTCCTGGATGGCGTACGAGGTGAACATCATGAATTGTCGCACCACGAAAACAGCCCTCAGAAAATCGCCCAGTACGACGCCATCACACGCTGGTACGTCGATCAGTTCGCCCGACTGCTGCAGCGACTTCGCGATATCCCGGAAGGTCCCGGCACCCTCCTCGATTACTGCATGATCATGCTCGGCTCAGGGATGTCAGACGGTAACAGCCACAATCCCTCCAATCTGCCCATTCTGCTTGGCGGACGCGCCGGGAACTCCATCGACACCGGTCGACACCTCGCCGCCGACGCACCAAATACACCGCTCTGTAATCTCTACCTTTCCCTGCTCGACCGCATGCAGATTCCCCTCAGCAGCTTCGGAGACAGCACCGGACGACTCGCCCTGCAGCGGTCCGCCAACGGCTGACCGTCACCCCACCACTATCCCACCACCACCATCCGGGAAGTCGCCGGGCCCATGCTGATTCTTGGATTATCCGGTTTCTTCCATGACAGTGCCGCAGCTTTGCTGCTGGACGGACAGCTCGTCGCGGCCGCCCAGGAAGAACGCTTCTCACGAAAACGGCACGACCCCGCCTTCCCCGCTCAGGCCGCAGACTGGTGCCTCAGACACGCAGGCGCCGTCCCCGCCGACATCGACTTTATCGTCTGGTACGAAAAGCCACTGCGACACTTTGAACGGCTCCTCGAAACAGCCACGGCATTCGCCCCGTCCGGTCTGCAGAGTTTCGCGGCAGCCATGCCCTCGTGGCTCGAAGAAAAGCTCTGGATGCCCTCCGTCATCCGCCGCGAACTCCCGGGGGCAACCAACGCCACGCTGCTGTTTACAGAACATCATCAAAGCCATGCCGCCAGCGCTTTTTTCCCGTCACCGTTCCACGAAGCCGCTGTGCTCACCGTCGATGGAGTGGGCGAGTGGGCCACAGCCAGCTGGGGCAGAGGACACGGCAATACGATCGAACTGATTCAGGAACTGCACTTCCCGCATTCGCTCGGACTGCTCTATTCCGCCTTCACCGGATTTCTCGGATTCAAAGTCAACAGCGGCGAATACAAGGTGATGGGACTGGCCCCCTATGGAAAACCGGTCTGGGCCGATCTCATTCGACAGCAACTGCTCGATCTGCGACCGGACGGCAGCTTTCGTCTGCGACAGAAATACTTCAGCTACTGTTCCGGTCTGAAAATGACCAGCCGTCGATTTGCAAAGCTGTTCGGCTTCCCGCCGCGAGTCCCCGAATCACCGCTCCTGCAGTGCCACATGGATCTGGCAGCCAGTATTCAGCTCGTGGCAGAAGAACTGCTGCTCGGCATGGTCCGGCACGTGCATCAGCAGACTCAGCTGGACAACCTTGTCCTCGCCGGAGGTGTCGCGCTCAACTGTGTGGCCAACGCACGAGTACTCCGCGACGGCCCCTTTCGCAGCGTCTGGGTTCAGCCCGCCGCCGGAGACGCCGGCGGTGCGCTCGGGGCAGCACTGTTCGTCTGGCACCAGCTGCTCGGCAATACTCGCCGTCCACAGGTTCCCGACGGCTGTCGTGCCAGCCTCACCGGTCCGGGTTTTACCGAAGCTGAAATCGCCTCCACCATGAAGACATACGCTGTCCCGCATGAACAGATCAGCGAAGATTCAGCACTCACCAACCACGTCGCTCAACTGCTGGCGCAGGGCAAAACTGTCGGCTGGTTTCAGGGAGCCATGGAGTTTGGACCACGGGCGCTGGGAAACCGCAGCATCCTCGCCGATGCCCGCTCAGCCTCCATGCAGACAGTGCTGAATCTGCAGGTCAAATTCCGCGAAAGCTTTCGCCCCTTTGCGCCACTGGTGCTCCAGGAACACGCTCATCAGTGGTTTGATGTCCAGCCTCACGCAGACCTGCCCTACATGCTGTTCACAGCACACGTGCAACCCGACAAACTGCTGCCACTCAACCCGGACGAAAAACAGCGACTGCAGAATTCCCCTGACCTGCTGGAACGCGTTCGCATCCCCCGTTCCACCATCCCCGCCGTGACCCACCTGGACAATTCAGCAAGGCTGCAGACCGTCGATCAGCAGCGTAATCCCCGACTGCACGCTCTGCTCACCGCCTTCGCACGCCTCACCGGCTGCCCCGTCCTCGTGAATACCAGTTTTAATGTCCGCGGCGAACCCATCGTCTGCACTCCGGATGATGCCCTCGCCTGCTTTCAGGCCACCGGTCTGGATGTCCTTGTGCTGCAGAACTTTCTGATCCACGACAAGTCATTTCCACCGCTGCCGGCACGCGCCCGGCCAAAGCACAGCCGCCCGCAGCCCACGCTGCGAACGCTCCGACAGTTCGCCGTGCTCTGCTGCCTGCTGGCACTCATAACAGCCGCTGAATGCCTCCGTCGCGGCCTTTCAGACAGCTATTTCGCGGTAAGCACTGCAGCCGCTCTGATCGCTTTGCCCGGCATCTTTCGTCCACTGCTGGCAAAACCTGTCTTCTCCGGACTGCTCCTCCTCACAGCACCCCTCCGCTGGGTCACCTCCCGCCTGCTCCTGTTCACCATTTACTTCGCCGTTGTCTGCCCGATCGGTCTGCTGCAACGCTGTCTTCGCCATGATCCCCTGCAACTCCGCCACAACACCCCGCAGTCATTCTGGAAAGGTCGCCCCGGCAGCCCTTCATCAGCCCTGCGACCGTGGTGAGCAACGCTAAAGTCGGCAGCATCCGCAGAGTCTGTTTCGCCGGGCAGTCAATCCCCGGATTTCCATGGGTACAGACAGCATTTCCGGGCGCACACTTTCTGTCAGCAACGCGCACTCCTCCGCTCGCCACGATCGCAGCGATCCACAGAAAAGACGCAGACCATGGAAACGCCCGGAAAGCCCGGCAGACGCAAAACAGCCAAAGACGGCACTGACGGAAAGGCTCTGACCACCCCCGCCAGCACCGTCGCCGCTGCTGCCCAGGCCGCAACGCCCGTACCCCGGTCCCCGCAGTCACCACCTGCACGCTCAGCTGCCACCTCCCGAAAAGCCCGACGCCCCCGCGCACTGCTCTTTCTCGCCGGGCTGGCCACAGCGGCCATCGGAGTGCTCCTCATCAGCAGACTGCTTCCGGACCTCTCAGCACGACCTGAATATCAGATCACCGCCGCCCGGATTACAACCTCCGCCCCGCCTCGCTGGATCCCCGCAGATATCCGCGAACAGGTGTTCGAGAAGACGGCCGAATCGGGGCCGTTGTCACTCCTCGATGATACGCTCAGCGAACGAATCGCCGCCGCCTTCCACACCCACCCCTGGGTACTCCGCGTTATTCGCGTTCGCAAGGCCTGGCCCGCTCAGGTCCATGTCGAAGTGGAATGGCGCCGGCCCGTCGCCATGATCACCGCGTTCGATGGATTCTATCCGATCGATGAGCACGGCGTCCTGCTGCCGTCCCGTGACTTCGCCCCGGCAGATCTCAGACGCTACCCCGTCATCGAGAATGTCTCCAGCGTCCCGTTCGGACGTGTCGGCGAGCCCTGGGGTGACCCCGTCGTCAATGAAGCCGCCGCACTCGCCGCCGCACTGCTCGAACCCTCCCCTGAAAATACTCCGTGGTGGAACCGACTCAGTCTCGCTGCCATCGTCGCCCCCCCCGCCAGCTCCCTCAAAACACCCGTCGATGACCTCGAATTCCAGCTCCGCACCGCCGGTGGATCTGCCGTCATCTGGGGCCGCGGACCCGGCAGCCTGCACCCCGCAGAACTCAGCACCAGCCGAAAACTCGAACGACTCGCCGAATTCACAGAACGCTTCGGACCCCTCGATGATGCTCACGGCCCCTGGCAGCTGGATATCCGCCCCTGGCAAGGTATCCGCAGATCCCTGCTGGCCGCAGAACCCAGCACAAGACCCCAGCCACGCTAGCTCACAAAGCCACGCCGGACTCTCTCAAGACACAATTGCAGAATTGCTGCTTCACAACTCGACTTCGTCAGCCGGAGAACGCGAGCATCAACGCTCCTGGCGCCTCCGGACGTAACCATTTCAAAACTCCCTGGACCAACTTCAGCAGGCTCACTCGCCCGAAATACCCGCTCAAGCCTCCCGCAAAGTGACCGCGGCCACGGATGATCGCCGAAAAGAGCCTCGAAACCGTCAGCAGTGCTCGCCTCGTTCCAATGAAAATCCCAGCCCTTTTTCACCCACGCTGAATACCGCATACTCGAAATAGAATACCGAGGAAATCGATTGCTCCGCATTGAAAATGCGGGTAGAATCCCCCGACGTGCCAGATGTGTCCCAGCCCGTTTTTCCTACGTGATCACGCATATGCACTGCCCCAGTTGCAGGCAATACGCAGCCGACCATTTGCTCAACTGTCCCTCATGCGGCGTCCATATTGGCTTTCCAAACGTCCGGAAGGCGACGGAGGACCGTAATCAGCGGCAACTGCGATTCCGTTACGCCGAAGCCCGGACCAGCCTTCTGACTCGCGGCACCTGGCAGATTGCACAGCAATTTGAGCGTCTGGTGGCTCAGAGTTCACGTGCGATTCTTGCCAGGTGGGCCATCCTTGTGCAAAACGCTGTCGAACAGGACGGCGGTGTGTTTCTTAAGTATTATCAACAAGTCAATGCTGGTCGCAGGCAACCTCAGAATAATGCACACGACATACAGCGACAGGCGATCGACGCGACATTCTTTCCGTATTACTTTGAACAGATCACCTTTCTTGCGCTCTCCCTCGGGAACCGCGGTATCGAGTATTACGGTGATTTTCACTTCGCGTACAACCCGCAAAAGATTTCCAGTCGCACGTCCGTTTTCGAAAAAAATTCCCTCAGCTTCGCCAGGGAAAACAAGATGGTCGCTGGAGACTCCGGTTGTACCGCCGGCTTCATGTCAGCATGGGAGCAGCGCGGAGTGCTCTCATTGTGTAAATTGAACGCAAAAATCACGCCGCAAATGCAGCAGAGTGATTTTCCCGGCCTTTTGCTCGACAGCACTTCTGCCGAAGACGCTGACTTTGTGGAATGCCATGTGCACGGTGCTGTCGGCTTCCAGGGACTCGATGAGGTCACCTGCAGACCCGCAACCACTGATGAAAAACGCGTGACTCAACTACGAGTTATCCGTCTCCTGCGTCAGCAGGGTATCGAGACAAAGGAAGTCCCATGAAAGCTGTCATATCTGCTCAGGCCGGAATCGCACTGCTGCTGGATGAAACTGGAAATCGCGTGATCGTCACCGGCGAGACCCCCGAAAACACAACTTTGGATGCCGCCCTGCACACCCTGCGGTACACCCAGGATGCTGCCGAAGTAGACTGCGAATCCGTCGATGGCCTCAGGGAACTTCTGCAGCAGAGGCACGCCTGCGATGTCGGTCTGAGGATGTTTCTGATCCTGATTGATCGGCACGAAGATCACGGAACCAGACTGCTGGCCGGTAAGTGCTGCGAGCAGCGACTGCAATCCGCCGACGTCAGAGAATTTGTAATCCACCGGCTTTACACAAAACCACTCCCTGAAGACGCAGACACACTATCCGCACTGGTCTGGTCGATGGAGTCGAACTGGGCTGAATTGCAGACGATGCTGCAGGAACTCATGGACGCGCAGGTACGGATCAACGCTTTAATCAAGCGTGTCAATTCACTGCCGACGGCACAAATCGTCGCAACCGGTCACCGCACAGCCGAGGCTTTATACCAGGCTCTTGCCGACGCCGAACTTGTTCGGACGTTATGTCGAGGCCTTTGTCCGGGGTCTGATGGTCCTCAATCTGCAGAAAAACTTCGCCGCGCCGGACTCTCTCAGGACACAATTGCAGAATTGCTGCTTCCCGGTGACAGTCAGCCAGCCAGCACTCCGTCCGCTGATGCCCCGCAACCTGCTCTGATGATGATTCCTCGCCCCGGCGGCAGACAAATCTGAGAATGCACCAACAGTCGGGCACCGAATGCAGACATTCAACGCTCCTTGTACCTCCTCGTCCCTCTGCGTTCGCAACTCGACCTCCGCCCGTCAGGAAGCGGACACTCCCTCGCCCCCCAGGGACCTCCAGTCCGTCATCCCTCCAGACCGAACCAGTCAAGTCTGCCACACAAACGATCAGCCAGGACCGGCCGCAGGGCCGGTCCCCAGCGCCCTGCCAACTGATTCCACCAGCACTTCCATTGCGAAGGGCTTACGCAGGTAGTCGACCACACCAAGCATTTCTGCGTACGCCTTGTGACGGCTGCCTTCGTTCGCAGTCATCATGATCACCGGAGGCGGGTCCTGCATCTGCGCAAGAAATTCCAGCACCGGAAAGCCGCCCATCCCCGGCATCATCATATCGGTGAGCACCAGATCCGGGCGGCGGGTCTGGATGAGCTTTCTGCCCTCCTGACCATTTCGAGCCGCCAGCACCTGATAGCCCGCCACTGACAGCACGCTCTGGATAGTCGACGAGATGTCCCTGTCATCCTCGATCACGAGGACTGTTTTTTGTGTCTCTGCCATTCTGGCCTCCTGTGTTCGGGTCCGGAGCTAGTTTCCGGTGACGGCGACAGTCTGTGTCTTTGGAACAGCGGTGAATGCAGTGGCGGTTGAACCATCCTCCGCATTCCAGACCCGCACTTCGCCGTCATAACTTCCGGAGGCCAGTCGCTTGCGGCCGGCATGCTCGGCGACTGTATAAACCCAGTCGCGATGGCCGGAGAATTTCTTCACAGCCGCTCCGTCCGCTGCTTTGTGCTGGTGCACATTTCCGTCTCCGCTGGCTGTAAGCAGCAGATCACCGGCCTGAACGCGAACGCGAAAGACGTCGCCACCAAAGCCCCCGATGGTTCGCAGGTCTTTGGCGTCGCCAGCCTGCCAGACTTTAAGCCGCTTGTCGGCACCCCCGCTGACCACCTGATTGCTGTCAGACAGAAACGCAGCCGTGTAAACGGGCTCACCATGACCCGGGAATGTGACAACCGGGTTGCCCGTCGTGGCATCGAAGACTTTGCAGGTTTTATCTCGGCTGGCGCTCACCAGTCGCTGGCCGTTGGGAGACCAGTTGATGTCCATCACCCAGTCCGCATGGTCTTCGATCCGCACAAGCTGCTCACCGGTTTCCGGGTTGACCACAGTAATCGAGCGGTCGGCACCGGCACAGACCAGTTTGGTGCCGTCGGGGCTGAAGGCCAGGGCAAACACGGAATCGCGGGAGCGGAGGAGTGTGCGGATCAGACTGCCGTCTGCGGCAGAGAAGAGCTTGAGTTCGCCCAGCTGTCCCGGCGTGCCGGAGGCCACTGCGATACGCGAACCGTCTGCGGAGTATTCAATATCGTGGATGCGTTCGGCCAGATTGGAGATGCGTCGGAGCAGACTGCCGTCGTTAGCATTCCAGACAAGCATTTCATGGTAGCCGGAGGACGTGAGCTGTTCGCCGTCCGGACTGAAGGCGACTGCGGTCACAGGAATCGCTGTGCGGTACTGTTCCGGCGGTTGTGGCTGAGCAAATTCGGGCATCACGTCGAACAGGTCAGACGTGGTGGAGATTCCGGCATCGAGCGGAGCACCAACGTCGATCCAGCGGGCGAGCACATCGATTTCTTCTGCCACCAGCGGGTCAGCCTCCTTAGGCATGGAACCGTCGCGAATCATGGAGATCATCAGCGAATCATGGCTGTTGCCGGAGGTGAAGGCGTCCCCGGATTCACCCCCCTTGCCCATGGCAGCAAACGAATCCAGGTTCAATCGACCACCGGGGCTGCGTGTGTTGTGACAGGCAACACAGCGACGGGCCAGAATCGGTGCAACGTGGCGTGAGAAAGAGACAAAGCGACCAAGAGGTTCCAGAGCGGCTTCGGCCTGACGACGGACGACGAGCGTTTCAGCTTCGGCAAGCTGGATTTCGGTGTCCAGCTTCTGCAGGGAGGGTTCGAGGGCGAGCAGCTGGGCGTTGAGCGTGGTCTGCCAGACAGCGCCGTCGGATTTCACGGTAGTCAGTTCGCCGGTCCGAGCCACTGCGGTGGCGATCGCGTCAGCAGCAGCTTTGTGGGCGGCCCGCTGAGGTTCTGCGGCAGCGTTGACCGTGTTGAATTCAGCAGTCTTAGCGTCCACCTCGGCTTTGGCAGCCGTCAGACGCGCTGTCTGGTCGTCCCGCATTTTGGTGAGTTCGGCGAGCAGAGTGGTGCGGGCCGCGGCGACAGGAGCAAGGTCAGCCAGTGCCTTCTGCAGGCCCTGAATGGCAGCCGAAGAATCGACGCCGACGGCCGCGGAAGCCTGCTGGAGTGTGGCGAGGGATTTTTCCAGCGAAGCAGTGGATTTGCGGAGCCGTTCATCGCTGGTTTTGGTTTCCGACAGCCGGGCTTCGTACTCGCTGAGCGTATTCGACGCAGTTGTCATCGCAGCTGTGGCGGTATCGAGCGTCGTGCGGGCAGCGGTGACTTTGGCTTCGGCCGCATCGAGAGCGGTTTTGGCTTCGGCGAGCTTCTTATCGAGCTCCGGACGCTGGGCGGTGATGGCCGCCAGCTGCTGTTCGGCCTCAGAAGCCCGACTGCGCCATTCGACGGAGGATTTGCGGAGCTGGGCGAGCTGGGTCTGCAGCTGCCGGCGGGCGTCGACCATGGCCTGGAAGCGAGCCGACGCGCGATCAGCAGCGGCCACGAGCACATCGGCGGCTTCGTGCTGCGGGAGCACCGTTTCAAGGGCCGCAATGGATTTTTCAAGCGTCGCAGATTGCTGCTGCAGCTTGTCGGCCTCGGCGGTTTCTGTGGCCAGTCGCTGTTTCGCTACCTCGAGCTGTTTCTGCAGTTCCTGCAGACGCTGGTCGGCAGCAGCGACGGCACCTTTCCTGAGGCTCAGGTCGCGATCGGTGACCTGCTTTTGCTGGCGAGATTGCTGGAGAGCTTCGCGGAGCTGAGCAGCTGATTGTGCCGGTGGGTCCGCGTACACAGAGGTCAGCTGCAGGCTGAGAGAAACGAGAACGCAGATTGTGGGGAGGGAATGCAGGAGACGGGGGGCAAGCATGACTGGAGCCCTGCGAAGGAGGGAGGCGGGCAAAAAGCCGGGAGCGGAGTTGCGGGGACCGCAGCAAACCGCTGAACTGCGTTAGGATTCCCCCTGAACGCGGGATTGTCAAGCTCTCCACCTTGCGTACGCGGTACCAATTTCGAAATCCGGAGAGTTTTCCGGATCGGGATTGGTCCGCCAGCCAGCGCAAAAAGAACGCCCGGCGTGATCGACACAGGCCGGGCGGATGTGAAATTGGCTATGTTTGGGCGCAGCAGGATCGGGTAAAGCCGAAAAATGCAGTCAAATCAGCCCTTACGGTGACGGATCCTTGATCGCATCCGACGCTTTTTGCGACCAACCTTCCGACGACCCTTACCCGTCTTCTTTGTGCCCATGAGCCAGTATTCTCCAGTGAAATTTTCAAACGTGCGGAACAGGGAAACCCGGGAGCATAGCAATCCCACGGCGACTGATCAAACCACGATCAACAGGATTTTTATCGGACAGATTCAGAAAAATCGGAAGATTATTCCCCGCGAAGCAGACCGGTTATTGCCGCTTCCGGGTCGGAAAGAGGCTGCGGATGATCCCCGCTCCAGGCCACCAGACCGCTGCGATCCACCAGAAATAATGCCGGAGAAATCCGGGCAGCCTGGCCAGCGGCCGGAACTTCCGTGCACACACCCCACCGGCGACTGCAGGATTCCGCTGTCCCCGCCATGGTGTCCCGGAGCACCGGGAATGGAAATGACAGTGTCTGCGATTTGACATCCGGAGCCAAAGGCGTCGAAATGGCCAGAATCAAAACGCCCTCAGCCTTCAACGCCGGCTGGTACTCCTTCAATCGACGCATCACCGGGTCCGCCAGCGGACCCCGAAGACCATCGAAAAATGCCACCAGCACCCGATGACGCCCCAGATATCCCCGCAACTGCACCGGCCGATTGTTCTGATCCAGCAACTGAAAGCCAGGCGCCGGACGCGCGTTGAGCAGTTCAGCGCTCACCGCCTGACGACGGTGCGGATTCACCACCCGAAAGGCCGTCGCAGCACACACCGCCAGTAACAGCAGCAACAGAAAAAGGAATCGTGGTTTCATGTTCCAGTGACCGCTCCGAGGACCGCTCAAGCGACCCTGACATGCCGGGGACAGAGATATGCCGACAGACAGACAGACAGACAGGCGACAACTCCGGAGCATACTCGCTGCCAACACCCAACGCACCCGTTATTGTTTTCCCTTGCCACCTTTCCTGTTTGAAGCCTTCGGCTCAGGAGCCGTGATCCGAGCCAGCGCAGCGAACTCATCCGTCTGACGCTGCCAGATCGCCTCCAGCTCTCGCACCCTCTCAGGGTTGTCCCGGGCCAGATTATGCTGCTCCGCACGGTCAGTCGAGAGATCAAATAACTCCCACGGCTGGTCACGGGCCGCCGTGAGCTTCCAGTTGCCCGCGCGCAACGCCCGGTTGCCTTCATGCAGCCACCACAAAGATTCTCGATCGATCGTCACGTCCGCAGCAAACGCCGGTACCAGACTGCGACCCGCAAATGCCGGAACCTGCGGATCAGAGTCAGCCACAGAACCCGCCGCTGACGCTGACGCAGACGCAGACACAGACACAGACAGCGGCAAACCCGCCAGCTGCAGCGCCGTCGGAACAAAATCAATCACATGCGCCGGCGTGGTCCGCAGCTGACCTTTCCCCGTAATCCCCTGAGGCCAGTGAACAATCAGCGGTGTGCTGATGCCACCCTCGTGCACCCACGTCTTGTGACGACGAAACGGAGTATTCGCGGCACTGGAGAAGCCCGGGCCAAGGCACAGGTAACTGCCAGCACTCCCCGGAGGTGCCGCCGGATCATGACCCCCGTGACGCACCATGATCTCCGCACTCGCCCCATTGTCCGAAGCGAAACAGATCAGCGTGTTCTCCAGCTGCCCGGACGCCCGCAGCACAGAGACATAACGCCCGATCTCCTGATCCATCCGATCCACCATCGCCGCATGAATCGCCATCTTCGTCGCCTGAAACCGCTGCTGCTCAGGTGTCAGCCCGTCCCATGGCAGCGGGCGATTGACTTCCCCAGGTCCCAGCTTCTGCAGAGCGTCAGGAAAGTGGTAGGGCGGCCCAACGCTCTCCTCCAGCGCCGACAGCGATGTCTGCACAAGCCCCATGGAACGCTGCCGGCCAAATCGCTCCTCACGCAGCTTCTGCCAGCCGTCAAGGTAACGGTCCCGATAACGTGCGATGTCCTCCGGCAATGCGTGCAGAGGAAAGTGCGGTGCGATAAACGCTATATACTGGAAAAACGGCGTCCCCGCATGCTCCCGACTGTGCTCCTCAAAACAGCTGATCGCGTGGTCAACCGTCGCAATCGTCGTGTAGTAGCCGCTTTCATCCGCCGCCGGCACCACCGGCTCATCGTCCAGAAAATTCCCCCTTGCTGTAAAGAAGTTCCCGTCATTGCGAACGTTCAGCGACCGTGAGAATCCGCCGGCCAGCACCGGGCCATCCACATGCCACTTCCCGCTGTGATAACTGCGGTAACCAGCCGCCTGCAGACGCTGAGGAAGCAACTGTGCCCATGACTGACGCACGCCCTGACTGCCACCGGCAAGCCCCGGCAATGCATCACGGTGAATCTGCTGCGGATAGTAGCCCGTGAGCAGCGCAGCACGGGTGGGCCAGCAACGAGCCGTGTTGTAGAACTGCGTAAACCGCAGCCCTTCTGCTGCCAGCCGATCAAGATGCGGGGTCCGGATTTCGCTCCCGTAACAGCCAATGTCCGAAAATCCAAGATCGTCGGCAAGGATGAAAACCAGATTGGGACGCGCCGCGCGGGGAACCGTCTGAGCAGACGCGGAGCACGGCCAAACACCAAACGCCGAAATCAACCTTTTAT